>DASUQS010000025.1:0-35947 GCA_036280455.1 Acidimicrobiales bacterium | reverse complement strand
TCGGCGCCGCGGCTGCCGGCTGCGCCGTGCCGAGGAGGCCGGCGGCCACCCCCATCAGCGCGGCGGCCGCAGCCGCGCGCCTCCATCCCCTCGTTCGCATGTACGTCCCCTCCACGTCGCGCGTTCGAACGCACCTTGCGTTCGGCCGGCAACGTAAGGGCTATTGACTGGTCTGTCAATATTCCACTCATGGAGGCACTGCGGGGAGGTGGGCCATCAGCGACTGGAGCAGCAGCGTCTCGTTCGGGTAGCGCTGCAGCGCCACCGCCGCGTCGTCGATGCGGGCCAGCGCCTCCACGTAGGACCGCCGCGCCCCGCGCTCGACCAGCGCGTCCCGGTAGGCCGCAGCCAACGTGGCGAGCCCGAACCGCAGCTCCGCCGTCCGGAAGCGGCGGACCTCCCGCTTGTGGCGAGCCTCGAGGTCCTTGCGGCCCGAGCCCCGCAGGCCGTACTGCTCGATCTGCTCGTCGAGCTGAGCGACCTCGGCGGCCTGCCGCTCCTGCAGCGGAGCCAGCGCCTCGCCGATCATCGACTGGAGCTCGGCCACCACGGTCGCCGCCCGATGGCCGGTGCCGTCCAGGCGGCGCGGCACCTCCCGCCAGGCCTGGTGGCGCAGCGCCAGGCGATCGTCGCTGGCCAGCGTGCGGGCACGATCGAGATCGCCCGCGGCAGCCGCGGCCGCCGTCGCGGCCCGGTCGGGCTCGACGCCCTCGGCCACCAGGCGATCCGCGACCACCTCGGCCGACAGCGCCGAGAGGTCGACGCGCACGCACCGGCTGGCGATCGTGACCAGCTCGGGCACCACCTCGGTGGACAGCAGCACGAACACGGTCGACGCCGGCGGCTCCTCGACGCTCTTGAGCAGGTAGCCGGCGGCCTCGTCCTCCATGTCCTGGCAGCCGTCGGCCACGACGACCTTCCGCCGGCCCTCGACCGGGGCGAGCGTGGCGCTGCGCACCACCCGCTCGGCGTCGCCCTTGCGGAACGTGTTGCCCTCCGGCTCGACCATCCGCAGGTCGGGGTGCTGACCTGCCAGCGCGAGCCGCACGTGTCGCTCGCGCGCATCCGACTCCGCCGCCTCGACGGACCCGGCGTCGGTGACGTCGGCGGCCGTCGGAGCGGCATCCGCGACCTCCGGTGCCGACAGCAGCGCGGCGGCGAACGCCCGGGCCAGGCTGCGCTTGCCCGACCCCGGCGGGCCCACCAGCAGGTAGGCGTGCACGGGATCGTGGGCGGCGGCGACCAGCTGGCGGACGGCGGCGGCCTGGCCGACGACCTCGCGCCACGGATCGCCGGTCGCCGTCGAGGGATCGGTGGTCGGAGGAGCGCTGCTCACGGCATCAGTCTCGCGTGCCCCCGTCGGCACCGGGGACCCCACCTCAGCCGTTCGCCACCCTGCCCTGGGCCCCCTCGGCTCCCCGAGCGATGGCCAGGTCGGGCAGGTGCGTCGTCACGCTCGCCCACACGGCCGCTTCCACCTCGTCCGCCGAGCCCGCACCGTCGATCGCCACCCAGCGGTGGGGGTCTGCGCTCGCCAGTGCCCGGTAGCCCCGGGCGACCCGGTCGTGGAACTGGTCGCCCGCGGCCTCGAGCCGGTCCGGATCCTCGAGTCGGCGCCCCGCCGCGACCTCGGGGGGCACGTCGAGCAGCACGATCAGGTCGGGCCACAGGTCGCCGGCGGCCCAGGCCGAGATCCGGCGCAGCTCGGCGACGTCCAGACCGCGGCCATGGCCCTGGTACGCGAGGCTCGACCCGATGTAGCGGTCGGACACGACGTGGCGGCCGGCGCGCAGTGCCGGTCGCACGACCTCGGCCACGTGCTGGGCGCGATCGGCGGCCATGAGCAGCGCCTCGGCCCGGTCGTCGAGGCCCTCGGTGCGGACATCGAGGAGGAGCGAACGCAGCCGGGCACCGATGGCGGTGCCGCCCGGCTCGCGGGTCTGCACGGCATCCAGCCGCCGAGCCAGGCGTTGCGCCTGGGTCGACTTCCCGCTGGACTCGCCGCCCTCGAACACGATGAACCGCGCCACGGCGCCGAGCATGCCAGGTGACCCGCGCTGTGTCAGGGACTCAGGGAGCGCGGACGACCGGGCTAGAACGGTGCGTCGTCGTCGGAACCCACCGGCGCACCGCTGTCCGACCCCGCCGACTTCTTCGCCGCCGACGACTTCTTGGCCGGTGCCTTCTTCTTCGCTGCCGAACCGGCCTTCTTCGCCGCGGCCTTCTTGGCGGGGGCCTTCTTCGCGCCACCCGCCTTCTTGGCCGTCGACTTCTTGGCCGCCTTCTTGGCGGGCGCCTTCTTCTTGGCGCCCCGCTTCTTCGCCGGCCCGGCCTCCCGGCGGATCTGCAGCAGCTCGGCGGCCCGGGCGTCGGTGAGGCCCTCGACCGTGTCGCCCTCGCGCTCGCGCAGCGACGCGTTCGTCTCGCCGTCGGTGACGTAGGGGCCGTAGCGACCGCTCTTGACCACCATCTTCTTGCCGCTCACCGGGTCGTCGCCCAGCTCGCGCAGGGGCGGCGCCGCCGCCTGGCGACCGCGGCGCTTGGGCTCGGCGAACGCCTTCAGGGCGTCGTCGACGGTGACCGTGAACAGCTCGTCCTCGGTGCCGAGGCTGCGGGTGTCGCTGCCCTTGGTGAGGTACGGCCCGTAGCGACCGTTGCGGGCGACGATCTCCTCGCCGGTCGCCGGGTCGGTGCCGACGGTGCGGGGGAGGCTGAGCAGCTTGAGGGCGTCATCGAGCGTCAGCTCCGCCGGCGACATGGTCTTGAACAGCGACTCCATCTTGGGCTTGGTGCCCTCGGGGAGCGTGTCGGCATCGCCGAGCTGCACGTACGGGCCGAACCGGCCGGACTTCGAGTACACCGGCAGCCCTGTGGCCGGGTCGGTGCCGATCGGCTCGTCGCCCTTGGGCGCGGCGAGCAGCTCGAGGGCCTTGTCGATCGTGACCTCGTCGGGGGCGAGCGCCTCCGGCACCGACGCGGTCTCCTCGCCCCGCTTGACGTAGGGGCCGTACTTGCCGTTGCGGACGACGATCTCGGTGCCGTCGACGTCCTTGCCGAGCGGGATGGCGTTGACGACCGCCGGGTCCGCGTTGGCCATGGCGGCCTGGATCAGCGCCGTGAGGCCGGTTCCGCCGCTGCTCGATCCGTCGCCGTCGCCGTTGCTCGAGCCGGACAGGTCGTCGTTGCCGAACCAGAAGTCGTGCAGGAACGGCACCCGCTCGCGGGAGCCGGCGGCGATCTCGTCGAGGTCGTTCTCCATGCGGGCCGTGAAGGAGTAGTCGACCTCGGAGGTGAAGTGGTCCTCCAGCAGGCGCACGACCGCGAACGCGGACCACGACGGCACCAGCGCCTGGCCCTTCTTCCACACGTAGCCGCGGCTCTGGATCGTCTGCATGATCGACGCGTACGTCGAGGGCCGGCCGATGCCGAGCTCCTCCAGCCGCTTGACCAGCGACGCCTCCGTGTAGCGGGCCGGGGGCTGGGTGGTGTGGCCCACCGGGTCGAGGGCGGGCTCGGGGAGCACCTGGCCGACCGCCAGGTCGGGCAGCAGGCGCTCGCGGTCGTCGAGGTCGGCGTCCGGGTCGTCGGACCCCTCGACGTAGACCCGCAGGTAGCCGGGGAAGGTGATGGTGCGACCCGACGCGGCCCAGCGCGTCGTGGTCGTGCCGGCCACCGCCAGGTCCTCCGCCAGTGCGGCGGCCAGCGGTGCCTCGATGCGCACCGACACCGTCTTGCCCACCGCGTCGGCCATCTGCGAGGCGAGCGTGCGCTTCCAGATCAGATCGTAGAGGCGCAGGTCGGCCTGCTGCAGCTCCCCGGAGAGCTGGTCCGGTGTGCGCCAGCGGTCGCCGGCGGGGCGGATGGCCTCGTGCGCCTCCTGGGCGTTCTTGGACTTGCCCCGGTAGACGCGGGGGCCCTCCGGCACGAACTTGTCGCCGTACAGCTCGCGCACCTGGGTGCGGGCGGCGTTGAGCGCCTCCTCCGACAGCGTCACCGAGTCGGTGCGCATGTAGGTGATGTAGCCCCGCTCGTACAGGCCCTGGGCGGAGCGCATCACCTGCGCCGAGGACATGCCCAGCTTGCGGCCGCCCTCCTGCTGGAGGGTCGAGGTGATGAACGGCGGCTTGGGGGAGCTGCGGTAGGGCTTCTCCTCCACCGACGACACGGTGAACGTCGAGCCGTCGAGTGCGGAGACGAGGCCCCGGGCCGACGGTTCGTCGACGACGACCGCGTCGTCGCGGCGGACGCGGCCCTGGCTGTCGAAGTCCTTGCCGGTGGCGACGCGGCGGTCGTCGAGCCCGACGAGCCCGGCGGAGAAGCGGGGATCGGACGGGAACGCGGCCTGCAGGTCCCAGTAGCCGGCGGGCACGAACGCCATGCGCTCCCGCTCGCGTTCGACGATCAGCCGGATGGCCGGGCTCTGCACCCGGCCGGCGGAGAGGCCGGTCGACACCTTGCGCCACAGCACCTCGGACACCGGGTAGCCGAACAGCCGGTCGATGATGCGCCGGGTCTCCTGCGCGTCGACCAGCCCGGTGTCGATGTCGCGCGACTGGTTGATGGCGTTCTCGATCGCGGAGCGGGTGATCTCGTGGAACACCATGCGCCGCATGGGCACGTTCGGCCGCAGGATCTCGGCCAGGTGCCAGGCGATCGCCTCGCCCTCGCGATCCTCATCGGTCGCGAGATAGACCTGGTCGGCCTGCTTGACCGCGGCCTTGAGGCGCTTGACCACGTCACGCTTGTCGGGCATCACCACGTAGGTCGGCTTGAACTGGTCGTCGACGTCGACGGCCAGCCCCTTGGGCTCGAGGTCGCGGACCGAGCCGATCGACGCCTCGACGACGTAGTCGTCGCCGAGGAAGCGGCCGATGGTCTTCGCCTTGGCCGGCGACTCGACGATCACAAGCGACGTGGACACGGCGACAGTTGAAATGCATCGGACCGCCACTGTCAATTGCCTGCCGACCACGGCCATCGACGGCGACCGTCACCGGGGCCGGGCGGACGCAGCTGTCAGCCGGCCGGCGGACAGGCCCCCGCGTCGACCCCGTACAGGGGGTAGAGCGCCGCGGCGGTGGGCCCGACGCGGTGCTGTACGGGGGCGCCGTGGGGGTGATCCCCGATGCCCCCTGCGGGGTCCACCCGTAGCCTGATGAGGTCCCCGACCGCCGCCGGGGCGCCAACCCAGGAGGACAGGATGGACGGCATGTCTCTACTCGACGTGCTGCGGGGCGTGATGCTCGACCCGGCTGAACAGGCTGCGTACAACGCGGATCCCCACGCGTACCTCGAGCAGTACGGATACGACGACGTCGACCCCGCCGACCTGTCCGAGGCCTTCGGGCTGGTGGCCGACACGCTGCCGCCCGACCAGGCGCAGGCCGCGTGGACGGCCGCTCCCGAGCCCGACGACAGCACGTTCGGCACGGTCACCCAGGACTTCGACGGCGACGCCGGCATCGACGGCCCCGACGACATCGGCACCGACGCCCCGGAGGCGAACGTGCCCGAGGTCGACGTCCCCGACCTCGACGTCCCCGATGTCGACGCCCCGGACGCCGACGGCGCCGAGGAGGCCGGGCCCGGCCTCTCCTTCGGCGAGGGCGACGGCGTGGCCGACATCGACGACCCGACCTTCGGCGATGCCGCCGACGCCGCGTCCGGTGGAGGCGGGAGCAGCGGCACCGATGGCGACAGCGACATCGCGGGGCTCACGAGCGTCGACGACGATGCCGACTCGGCGTTCGACGAAGGC
The DNA here is from genome assembly GCA_036280455.1 of Acidimicrobiales bacterium. Lineage (GTDB taxonomy): Bacteria > Actinomycetota > Acidimicrobiia > Acidimicrobiales > VFJN01 > ZC4RG19. Next base: position 30,189 of record DASUQS010000025.1, on the reverse strand, counting down.
TTCGACGACGGCGGGTTCGACAGCACGTTCGACGACGACCTCTCCGACGGCATCGACGCCGGCACCGGCGACGGGGACGACGGCGCCGACGACGGCCTGGACGACTTCGACACCGGCCTCGACGACGCCGATCCCGACGACCTCGACATCGGGTCGTTCTGACACCCCTTCGCCATCCCTCTCCCCCACACGACCCCCTCCGACCGAGGCCCGGGCACACGCCCGGGCCTCTGTCGCGTCCCGGCAGCGGGGGCTGGGCGAGGCGGCGCGGCAAGGATCCCCGGGGGTGCTCCGCGATCCCCTAGGGGACGCTCCGTAGCGGAGGGGGTGATCCCCGATTGCCGACCGCTTCCGGGGACGTACCTTGCTGTCACACGCAAGGTCGCTCGAGAGGCGGGTGGCCCCAGAACCAGGAGCAACTAAGCGATGTCCCTTCTCGACACCCTCATCGGCATCTTCTCCGACGAAGAGGCCCAGGAAGCCTTCCAGGAGGATCCCGAGGGCTACCTCGCCCAGAACGGCCTCGGCGACATCACGAGCCAGGACATCACGGCCGAGATGCCGCGGGTCCTCGAGTCGCTGCAGGGCAACTCCGGCGGAGCCACCCAGGGCGGGGCCGCCAGCTTCGCCAACAGCGGCAACGTCACGCTGCCTCCTCCCCCCGCCGGTGGCGGCGAGGGCGGCGGTGCGGTCGAGGGCGGCCTGTCCGGCGCCATCGAGTCGATCAACCACTACACGAGCGTCCTGAACGTCAACACCCAGTCCTTCGAGGACAACGACATCACGACGATCGACGACCGCGACACCACGGTCGACAACTCGGTGAACCAGAACATCGAGGCCTTCGGCGACGTCAACCAGGACTTCGACAACGACATCGTGTCGGGCGACGGGGCCGTGGCGGCGGGCGACGCCTCGCAGGTCAACACCGGCGACGGGGCCGTGCAGGCCGGCGGGAACATCACCGACGCCACGATCGCCACCGGCGACGTCGGCGGCTCGGTCACCGGCGACGTGAGCGACTCGGTGGTCGGCGACGGCAACCAGGTCATCGACGACTCCACCGTCGGTGCGGCCGCCTTCGGCGGCGGCGACGCCACCAACGTGGCCGCCGACAACGCCGTGCTCGGCGACGGCACGATCGTCGACGGCGGCGAGGGCGACATCGCCTTCAACCAGGGCGACGGCGACCTCACCCAGATCGAGGACTCCACGCTCAGCGAGTCGGTTGTGGGCGACGGCACCGTGCAGTCCAACGACGTGGCCATCACGGCCGACGACGGCAGCTCGGTCGCCTTCGGCGACGGGTCCGACGCCGACTCGGGCGACGTCAGCGTCGACGGCAACTACGGCACCGTCCAGGTCGCCGGCGACGACGCCAGCCAGGCCGCCACCACCGACAACTCGGTCAACGACAGCGGCAACACGAGCCTCGACTACAGCGACAACTCGGTCGACAACTCGGTGGACTACAGCGACAACTCGGTCGACGCCAGCGTCGACACGACCGTCGACTACAGCGACAACAGCGTCGACTACAGCGACAACTCGGTCGACACGGCGGTCGATTACAGCGACAACTCGGTGAACACCTACACGGACCAGAGCGACGACGACATGGTCGACATCGACGGCACGATCGACGTCGCCGCCGAGCCGGCGGAGATGCCGCTCGAGCCCATGTGAGCCCCGGGGCGCCAGCCCCTCCCCCAGCAACACCCCCACACCAGTGCCCCGGCGACCTCGCCGGGGCACTGGCGCGTCCCGGCCCCGGTCCGCGGGGGCCGGTCGCTCGGGCCCGGTCCTGCGCCCGGTCGGCCCGCGCCCGGCCCGACCGCCGCCCGGACCCGCATCCCGTCCGCCCGCGGCCGTCCGACCGCCGCCCGGACGGTGACCCCTGGCCGGTCCCCGAGCTCGTCCCCCACGCCCCCGCCGGATCAGTGGCCGGCTCAGGGTCTTCCCCGATGTACCAGGGGATCGTCCGTCCTAGTTTGAGTGCACGGCCTCCCAGAGCGGGCGAGGCACCGAGCACCTAGGAGTGCCAGGACAATGAGCGTTGCCGATTTCCTTCTCGATCTCTTCCGCAGCGAGGAAGAGCAAGCCGCCTTCGCGGACGACCCCGCTGCCTACCTCGAGGCGCACGGCCTCGAGGGCATCACCGCCGACGACGTGCTGGCCGCCATGCCCGAGGTGTGCTCACAGCTGCCCGAGGAGCAGGCCGACGTGCTGCGCACGTCCTACGGCATCACCGCCGACGCCCCGGATGCCGGTGGCAGCTCGGGTGGCAGCAGCAGCTCCGGCGAGGTCGACATCGACGTGTCGGCGGGCGAGGTGCCGCCGCCCCCCACCCCCGACCCGACGGACTCGCCGCTGGAGCAGGTCGTCCAGCAGATCAACCACTACACGACCGTCGTCAACGTCAACGAGCAGACCTTCGTCGACAACGACATCACGACGATCGACGACCGTGACACCACCGTCGACAACTCGGTGAACCAGAACATCGAGGCCTTCGGCGACGTCAACCAGACGTTCGACAACGACGTCGTCTCCGGCGACGGGGCCGTGGCGGCGGGCGACGGGTCGCAGGTCAACACCGGCGACGGGGCCGTGCAGGCCGGCGGCGACATCACCGACGCCACGATCGCCACCGGCGACGTCGGCGGCTCGGTCACCGGCGACGTCAGCGACTCGGTGGTCGGCGACGGCAACCAGGTCATCGACGACTCCACCGTCGGTGCGGCCGCCTTCGGCGGCGGCGACGCCACCAACGTGGCGGCGGAGAACGCGGTGCTCGGCGACGGCACGATCGTCGACGGCGGCGAGGGCGACATCGCCTTCAACCAGGGCGACGGCGACCTCACCCAGATCGAGGGCTCCACGCTCAGCGAGTCGGTCGTGGGCGACGGCACCGTGCAGTCCAACGACGTCGACATCGCCGCCAGCGACGGCAGCTCGGTCGCCTTCGGCGACGGGTCCGACGCCGACTCGGGCGACGTGAGCGTCGACGGCAACTACGGCACCGTCCAGGTCGCCGGCGACGACGCCAGCCAGGCCGCCACCACCGACAACTCGGTGAACGACAGCTACAACACCGACCTGGACTACAGCGACAACTCGGTCGACAACTCGATCGACGCCAGCGACAACTCGGTGGACGCCAGCGTCACGACGGCGGTCGACTACAGCGACAACAGCCTGGACTACAGCGACAACTCGGTCGACACCGCGGTCGATGCGTCCGACAACTCCATCAACACCTACACCGACCAGAGCGACGACGACGGCGTCGACATCGACGGGTCCATCGACGTGGTGGGCTGAGCCCGAACGCCGCCGCGGCGGCCACGGCACGAACGCAATCACGACGGGGCCCCGGTGTTCACCGGGGCCCCGTCCGCGTGCGCCGGCCGCGTGTACTGATGAGGTCCGATTCCGCGTTAGCGTTGCCGAGCACAAGGAGTTGCGAAAGATGGCGGGGAACCCCAATGCCGGCGAGCGGTCGGCAACCGTGCAGCAGGCCCTGTCCGTGGTCGGCCTCGGGCAACAGGCGGCGACGGCGTACGCACGCCCGGACCTGAACGACCGGCTCGCGCTCACGCGCAAGCGCCTCGAGGACCCGGCGTTCCACGTGTTCGTGATCGGCGAGTTCAAGCAGGGGAAGTCGTCGCTGGTCAACGCCCTGCTCAACGCCCCGGTGTGCCCGGTCGACGACGACATCGCCACGGCGGTGCCGACCGCCATCCGCTTCGGCGACCCGCCCGCCGCCGCCGTGCTGTTCGACCCGGGCGGCGATCCGTCCGACGCCACCCGCGAGCCCATCCGCGAGGAGATCGCGGTCGACCAGGTGGCCGCCTACGTCACCGAGTCGGCCGACATCGGCAGCGACCGCCGGGTGAACTCGGTGGAGGTGTCCCTCCCCCGCAAGCTGCTCGCCGACGGCCTCGTCATCGTCGACACACCCGGCGTCGGCGGCCTCGGCTCGGCCCACAGCGCCGCCACCATCGGCGCCCTGCCCATGGCCGACGCCGTCGTGTTCGTGTCCGACGCCAGCCAGGAGTTCACGGGCCCCGAGCTCGAGTTCCTGCAGACCGCCCGCCGCATGTGCCCCAACGTGGTCTGCGTGCTCACGAAGATCGACTTCTACCCGTCGTGGCGCAAGATCCGCGACATCAACGTCGGGCACCTCGAGCGCCAGGACATCACCGCCGACATCCTGTGCGTGTCGTCCTCGCTGCGCATCCACGCGCTGAAGAACAACGACCGCGAGCTCAACCGCGAGTCCGGCTTCCCCGAGCTCGCCGGCTACCTGCAGAACAAGATCGCGGCCAACGCCGAGAAGCTCAGCGTGCGCACCGCGGCCAACGACGTCGTCGCCGTCGCCACCATGCTCGAGTCGCAGTTCCGCAGCGAGCGCCAGGCCCTCGACAACCCCGAGCAGGCCCAGCAGATGGTCGACAACCTCACCGAGGCCAAGGCCAAGGCCGAGCGGCTGAAGAGCGGCGTCTCCAAGTGGCAGCAGACGCTCAGCGACGGCGTCATCGACCTGCAGGCCGACATCGACCACGACCTGCGGGCGAGGCTGCGCATGGTCACCCGGCACGCGGACGAGGCGCTCGAGGCCAGCGACCCCGCCGAGACGTGGGACGAGTTCCAGGCCTGGCTGTACCGCCGCGTGGCCGAGGACGTCGTCCACAACTACACGTTCCTGCACTCGCGGGCGCAGGAGCTCACCGCCCGGGTCGCCGAGCACTTCGGCGAGGACGGCCGAGGCATCGTCGTCGACCTCGACGTGGCCAACCCCACCGAGGTGCTCACCAACGTCGACACCACCACCGACATCGAGCTCACCCGCATGGGCGTTGGCACCCAGGGCCTCTCCGCCCTCCGGGGCAGCTATGGCGGCATGCTCATGTTCGGCATGCTCGGCCAGATGGCGGGCCTGGCGATGGCCAACCCGGCCACCCTGGTCATCGGCCTGTTCATGGGCCGCTCCGCCCTGCGGGGCGAGAAGGACCGCCAGCTCGCCATGCGCCGCAACCAGGCCCGGCAGGCACACCGCAAGTACACCGACGAGGTGAGCTTCGTGGTGGGGAAGGACTCCCGCGACACCCTGCGCCGCACCCAGCGCCGCATGCGCGACTTCTTCGCCGCCCGGGCCGAGGAGCTGCACCGCTCCACCAGCGGGGCGCTCGCCGCCGCCCAGCAGGCCGTGAAGTCCGACACCAACACCCGCCAGAAGCGCTTGAAGGACGTCGACGCCGAGCTGAAGCGCATCGGAGTCCTCCGCGACAAGGCCTACGCCCTCGCCCCCGATCTGAAGCCCACCGGGAAGGCCGGGTCGTGAACGCCCCCTCCTCTTCGAGCCTGCTCGCCCGGGTGCGCCAGCTCCTCGAGCAGGCCGCGCAGGCCTACGCGGGCGTGCCCGACGCCCGCCACCGGCTGCAGGCCGTGCTCGACCGGCTGGACGAGCCGCTGCGGGTCGCCATCGCCGGCAAGGTCAAGGCCGGCAAGTCGACGCTCCTCAACGCCCTGGTGGGCGAGGAGCTCGCCCCCACCGACGCCGGCGAGTGCACGCGCATCGTCACCTGGTACCGCGACGGCATCACCTACCGGGCGACGTTGGAGCCCAACCAGGGCGAGGCCCGCCAGGTCCCCTTCACCCGCGACGGCGGCGCCATCAGCATCGACCTGGGCCCCACCGACGCCGACGAGGTGCGGCGCCTGGTCATCGAGTGGCCGTCGTCGTCGCTGCGGCAGATGACGTTGATCGACACCCCGGGCATCGCCTCGCTGTCGACCGACGTGTCGGCGCGCACCACGGCGTTCCTCACCCCGGGCGAGGACCAGGTCACCCCCGCCGACGCCGTGCTCTACCTGATGCGGCACCTGCACGCCTCGGACATCAACTTCCTCGAGGCGTTCCACGACGAGGAGTTCTCCCAGGCCACGCCCGTCAACGCCGTCGCCGTGCTCTCCCGGGCCGACGAGGTGGGCGTCGGGCGCATCGACTCGATGGCCTCCGCCCAGCGCATCGCCGCCCGCTACCGCACCGACCCCAAGGTCCGGAAGCTCGCCCAGACCGTCGTGCCGGTCGCGGGCCTGCTCGCCCAGTCGGGCGCGACGCTGCGGGAAGCCGAGTTCAAGGCGCTCGACACGATCGCCACCGCCTCGCGCGACGACGCCGAGGCCCTGTTCCTGTCGGCCGACCGGTTCGTGCAGGCCGAGACGCCCATCCCCCTCACGGCGATGGAGCGCGAGCACCTGCTCGACCGCTTCGGCCTCTTCGGGGTGCGGCTCGCGGTGGCGCTCATCCGCCAGGGGGCGGCCACCACCGCCACCGCGCTGTCGACCGAATTGGTGCGGCGCAGCGGCCTCGTCGAGCTGCGCGACGTCCTGCTCAGCCAGTTCGCCCAGCGGCGCGACGTGCTCAAGGCCCGCTCGGCGCTGCTCGCCCTCGAATCGGTGCTCGCCGAGCACCCGGTGGCGAGCCGCGAGACCCTCGCCTCCGAGCTCGAGCGCATCACGTCTGCCGCCCACGAGTTCGCGGAGATCCGCCTGCTCAACGCCCTGCGGGCGGGCGGCATCAAGGTGAAGCCGGCCGAGGCCGGCGAGATGGAGCGGCTGCTCGGCGCCGAGGGCGGGGCGATCCACACCCGCCTGGGCCTCACCCCGGAGGCCGACGTCTCCGAGGTGCGACGAGCGCTCGCGAACGCGATCGGGCGGTGGCAACGGCGGGCCGAGAGCCCGATGTCGTCGCGCGATGTCGCCGACGCCGCCCGCGTCGTCATCCGGTCGTGCGAAGGCCTGCTGGTGTCCCTCGGCTGAACTGCCGTTGCGCCGCCGCACCCCCGCCTGGGGAGGGGAGAGCGAATGTCCATCCAGCACGAGAGCGACCGCGATCCCGCGGGCACCGTCGCGCCCCCCGAGCCGGGCGAGACCGACCGCGGCGACACGGGCGACGTCGAGCCCGCGCCCGACGCGGCGGGCAACGCCACCGACGAGGCGGAGAACGTCCAGCCCGAGGCAGTTCGGGCCGAGGCCGTCCGGCCCGAAACCGTCGAGGCGTCGCCCGGCAGTGGGCTCCCCGCCTACCGCCCGCCGCCGTCGCCGGCCTACGCGGCACCGTCGGAGCCGGTGGTCGTGCCCGCCGCGCCGCCGTCCGCGGCGGCCTCCGCCGCGCCCGAGGCGGCGCCCGACCGGCGGCTCGGGTGGCAGCTCCTGATCGCCGGTCTGGTCCTCGTGTTCGTCGCCACCGTGGTCGCCGTGCTGGCGTTCCGGTCCGGTGGCGGCACCGACGCCTATGCCTTCGGGACGGTCAGCGCGATCACCGGCGACCTCACCGTCCGGCCGGGCCTCGACGCAGATCTGCGCGAGCTCGAGGTGGGCGACGAGGTTCTCCCCGAGTGGATCGTCGAGGCCGCGGACGACGGAGCCGCCACCATCGAGCTCGCCGGAGGTGGCATCCTCCGCATCGACTCCGGCACCCGGCTCCGCTTCTTCGACCTGGCGGTCGACCCGGACACCGGTGTCCGTGCCCGGGCCAGCGAACCGGCGGTCGACGTCCGGGGGGGCCGGGCATGGCTCCTCCCCGGCGTCCCGGAGGACGACACGGCGACGGTCCGGGCCCAGATCGCCGGCGGCGTGGTCGAGCTCGACGAGCACCCCGTCGCCCTCGACTGCACGGACGTGTGCACGGTCGAGGCGCCGACCGGCGGCGTGACGGTGACGACCGAGGACGGCCAGGAGCTCGCACCCACGGCCCACGAGCTGCTGCAGGTCGGGCCGGGCTCGGCCCTCGACCTGACCATCGCCGAGTCGGCCTCGGCATGGGCCCGCCAGAACCTGGATGCCGACGAGCAGGCCGGCCTGTCCGTGCCCGAGGTCGACGACGGCCCGGGCATCGTCGGCTCCGCGGTGCTGGACGGCACCTACGCGGTCGCCATCACGGTGGTCGGCCCGCCGACGGGCGACGCGATACCCACCGCGCTGCAGTATCCGGAGGGTGAGACCTACGCCCTCGACCTGGCGACCGACGGCAGCGGCTGCGACGCGCCCCCCTGCGCCGTGCCCGTCAGCAGCGTCGACGGCCTGTCCGGCACCGCGCAGGTGCGCGGCGGCGAGGTGGAGCTCACCTTCGGCCTGCCCATCAACTGCTTCGACCCGACGCACACCTCGGTCGTCCTCCCCGACATCGGCACCACGGCGGTGAGCGCCACGCTCGACGTCGAGGCGGTCGACTTCGACGGCGAGCGGTGGCACGTCCGCCGGCTCGCCGGCACCGGGACGATCGCCGCCACCATGTCGACGACCTGCAACCAGGGCGACGTGCTCGGCACCTCGACCTCCCCCATCACCATCGCCGGCAGCTGAGCGGGGGCCAGGCAGCCCGCTCGGCCTCGACGGCGGCCCCTACGACGCGGGCGTCGTGGTCGTGGGGGCGGGCGGCATCGGCGGCGGCGCCGCCGGGTTCGGCTCGGACGCGACTGCAGCCAGGACCTCGGGACCGAGCCAGTCGGCCACCTCGGTCGCGGTCTCCGCGGTGAAGTGCACGCCGTCGGGCCGCAGGCGCGGGTCCATCTCGCCCTCGGGCAACCCCCGCATGTACCCGGCCAGGTCGACGGTGACGACGCTCGGCCGCTCGTCGGCGACCCGCTGGATGATCTCGTTGAGGCGGTCCATGCGCGCCGGGTCGGACTCGGCGTAGGGCGGATCCGGCGGCGGTTCCTCGTTGCGGCCCACCTCGACGTGGGGGGCGAGCAGCCACACCACGACCAGGCCCTGCTCGACGAACAGGTCGGTCGCCGCCGCGAGCTCGCGGTACAGGTAGTCGTCGTAGACGGGGTCGCCGGGGGCACGCCACTCGTCGTCGCCCTCGAGCCGGCGGTCCGCCACGTCCCACGGTCCGGTCTGCACGATGGCGAACTCGAGGCGTCCGAACTGCTCGCGGATGGACGACACCGTCGAGGGGATCGTCTCCGGCCAGTCGTCGCAGCCCTCGGGAGCCACCGTCGAGTTGCCCCTGGAGCGCCGCTCGCCGCCGCGGGTGACGCCGCAGCCGAGCAGGTCGCCGACGATGCCGGGGAGGACCAGGTCCTCGCTCTGCTTGCCCCACGCGCTCAGGCCCATCCCGGTCTCGAGCATCGTCGAATCGCCGAAGCCGACACCGAGCAGCGCGTCAGGAGGGATGTTGGCGGGATCCTGGAACTTGATGCCGTCGAGGTAGGCGGCGAGCTCGTCCTCGTCGGTCATGCCGGTCGGCGCGGAGGACGGCACCACGGCGGCCGTGAGAGCGACCACGGCGACCGACGCCGCCGCGAGCGCCGGCATCGGCACCCGGGGCAACGACCAACCCCGGCGGATCGGCCGCTCCACCAGCCGGTACGACGCAACGGCGACGACGAGCGTGATCGCCAGCCGCAGCGCGAACAGCGGCGCCCGGTCGAGACCGGTGCGATCGCCGTCGACCACGAGGAAGATCGGCCAGTGGACCAGGTAGACGCCGTAGGAGACCACGCCCAGCAGGCGAAGCGGCTCGACCGACAGGAGGGCCCGGGCCGGGCCCGGCACCGTCGTCGACAGCACCAGCGCGGCCGACACGAGCGCGTAGGCGAGCAGGCCGCCCTTCGACACCGACGCGGTCTCCTGCTCGATGTTCCACCAGGCCCAGGCCGAGGCGGCCAGGGCGAGCACGCCGCCGGCCGCGGCCAACCGGCCCACGAGCCGGCTGCGGAACACGCCGGACGCGGTGGCCACCGCCAGCAGCGACCCCACGAGGATCTCGCCCATCCGCGTGTAGGTGGCGTAGTAGACGGTGGTCGATTCCTCGACGCCGAGCGCGACCGTGGCCACCGCGGACACGGCCAGCAGGCCCGTCAGCACGGCGGCGTACACCTTGATCGACCCCTTCGCGAGTGCGAACACACCGGCGGTGAGCAGGGGGAACAACCAGTAGAACTGCTCCTCGATCGCGAGCGACCAGAAGTGCAGCACGGGCGACGGCGACGAGAACAGGGCCGCGTACGACTGGTCGTCGAAGATGAAGCGCCAGTTGGCCACCTGGAAGAGCGAGGCCAGCAGGTCGCCCCGGAGCCCGGCGACGGCCAGCTCGTCGAACACCTGCGAGCCGATCGCCACGGCCGCCAGCGTCAGTGCCGAGGCGGGCAGCAGGCGGCGGAGGCGCCGGGACCAGAACCGCCCCAGGCCGATGCGGCCCGTCGCCCCGTGCTCGACGAGCAGCAACGACGTGATGAGGAAGCCCGAGAGGGTGAAGAAGGTCGAGACGCCGAGATAGCCGCCCCGCGCCCAGGGGAACCCACCGTGGAAGAACAGGACGGCGGCGACGGCCAGCCCGCGGATGCCGTCGAGCGCGGGGTTGTACGTCAACCCCAGCCGGGGCGTCGCATCGCTCGAGGGTTCAGGCCCGTCGCCCGATGCGGCGCGCGATGCGGGCAGCGGACGATCGATCACCCTGGTCGCTTCATCCATGCGAGTTCGGCCCCCGTTGCGTGCCCGGTGGTGCGCACGCGCTCTTCCCAGCTGTCTGCGCACACGACCCGGTCGAGATCGTGTGCGCAGACTCCGAGGCTACGTCGTCAGACGGACAGCAGGATGGCGTCGCCCTGACCGCCACCGCCGCACAGCGCCGCCGCGCCCAGGCCGCCGCCGCGTCGCTTGAGCTCGTGCAGCATGGTGAGCGCCAGGCGGGTGCCGGACATGCCCACGGGATGACCGAGGGCGATGGCGCCGCCGTTGACGTTGACGACCTCGTCGGTGATGCCGAGGTCGGTCATCGAGGCGAGACCCACGGCCGCGAAGGCCTCGTTCAGCTCGAACAGGCTGACGTCGCCGACCGACTTGCCGGCACCCTCGAGCGCAGCGTTGATGGCCCGCGACGGCTGGGTGAGCAGCGACGGGTCCGGACCGGCCACCTGGCCGTAGCCGACGACCTCGCCCAGCGGCTCGACACCGAGGCGCTCGGCGACGGCCTTGGACACGACGACGACGGCGGCGCCGCCGTCGGAGATCTGCGAGGCGTTGCCGGCGGTGATGTTGCCGGCCTTGTCGAACGCGGGGCGCAGCTTGCCCAGCGACTCCTGGGTCGTGCCGGGGCGCACGCCCTCGTCGGTGTCGACGACGACCGGATCGCCCTTGCGCTGGGGCACCTCGACCGGGACGATCTCGTCCGCGAAGCGGCCCTCCTTGATGGCGGCGGCGGCCCGCTCGTGCGACTTGGCGGCCAGGTCGTCCTGGGGCTCGCGGGCGAGCCCGGCCGACGCCGCGTACCTCTCGGTACCCGCACCCATCGCCACCTGGTCGAACGCGCAGAACAGACCGTCGTACATCATCGAGTCGACGACGGACTTGTCGCCGAGGCGGTAGCCCTCGCGGGCCCCGGGCAGCAGGTACGGGGCCTGGGTCATCGACTCCATGCCGCCGGCGACCACGATCTCGGCCGCGCCGGACTGGATCAGCAGGTCGGCGAGGAAGATCGAGTTCAGGCCCGACAGGCACACCATGTTGACGGTGGTGGCGGGCACGGTCATCGGGATGCCGGCGTTGACGGCGGCCTGACGGGCGGAGATCTGGCCTGCGCCGGCCTGGAGCACCTGCCCCATGAACACGTAGTCGACCTCGTCGGCGCGGACGCCGGCACGGTCGAGTGCGGCCTTGATGGCGAAGCCACCGAGGTCGGTGGCGGCGAAGCCACCCAGCGCACCGGAGAGCTTGCCGATCGGCGTGCGGGCACCCGCCAGGATCACGGAACCAGCCATCGTGGCCATCCCCCAAGGAGTAGGACGTTTCGGACCCGGACGAGCCTACCTACCAGACGGAACATCACCGAAGTCCGCCCTGGCGACCTCCGCCTCATCGTCGCCGTCACCCGGGTTGTCGCCGAGCGCAGCAACCTCGGCATCGGCATCGTCGCCGTCGCCGTCGCCGTCGCCGTCGCCGTCGTTCTGATCGGAGCGACCGAGCGCGGCGGCGTCACCGTGATCGTCGGGCTCGAGGTCGTCTCCGGCAGTCGACCCGGCGGCCAGTGGCCGCTGCAGCCGGCGCAGCGCCGCCAGGGCGACCAGGTAGACGACGACGGACAGCGCGAGCACGACGTTGAAGCCGAACACCATGGCGATGATCGTGGTGAGCACGGAGCCGATGACCGAGGCGAAGCCGTTGACCGCCCAGCCCCAGGCGACGTACTCCTCGCCGTGGTCGGTGAGGTCGGCCACGGCACCCAACCCGAGCGGCATGAACATGCCGAGCGTGACGCCGAGCGGCGCCAGCACCAGGAACGCCACCATGACGCGGATGGCGAGGCCGGAGGTGAGCAGCGACTCGGTGATGACCGGCAGCACGAACAGGTACAGGACGCCGAGCGCCACGATCGTGGGCGCCAGCACCCGGACGATCATGTCGGGCCGGGCCTTCAGCCGCCCGCTCAGCAGCGCCCCCACCCCGGTGAAGATCAGCAGCGACGCCAGCGTGACCGTCAACGAGTAGGTCGGGTAGCCGAGGAACAGGATCAGCCGCTGGATCAGCGTGATCTCGAAGAACATGAAGCCGAAGCCCAGCGCCGCGAAGTACACCGCCGAGTTGGCCTTGCGGGGCAACGCCCGCCACACCTTGCGCATCGTCACGAACGGCAGCAGCAGGAACACCGCGGCCATCACGGTGGCGATCACGAGCAGCAGCAGGATGACCCGCTCGCCGATGGCGATCTCCGAGTCGAACTGGTTGATCGGGTCGCCGAAGTTGCGGATGACGTCGGTGAACCGGGCGAAGTGCCAGAAGAACGGCCCGTCGTCGGTGACCGGCGAGATGTCGAACGGGTAGGCGTCGATGTACGCGTCCAGCTCGCCGTCGGGGAGCGTGATCACGTTGGTGACCGAGTTCTCCTGCGGCTGGCCCGGCACGTAGCGCACCACGTTGCCGGGCACGGCCGTGACCTGCGCGACGAACGTGTCGATCTCGTCCTGCGTGAACGGCGTGGGCTTGACCAGCACGGTCGACAGCACCGACGGTCCCCCGCTCGGCGTCGTGCTCACCATCACGTGCTGCGACGGGTCGTCGATGCCGTGGCGGGCGAGCGCCTCGCGCACCGTGCTGACGTAGCGGGTGGTGCGGTTGGGCTTGCCCTCGAAGTCGATCTCGCCGAACTGGGTGGCGACGATGCCCCCGTCGGACAGGTGGTCGAAGCTGTCCTCGACGATCTCCGTCGTGTAGAGGTAGCTCTCCGACAGCACGAACGCGCCGGCGGTCGATGCGTTGGTCGCCGAGTAGCTGTCCGGCGCCGGGTACCAGATCACGTCGTAGGTGTCGTCGCTGCGGGCGAGGAACGACCGGCCGTCACCCGTGCGGTAGTTCACCCCGGGCTGGTTGCCGAGGTCGCCGCCGTAGTCGGCGTAGGTGTCGGTCACCAGCTCGTGGGTGAGCGGGTTGAGCTCGATGGCGTCGATGTTCTCGGCCTCGAAGTACAGGGAGGCCAGGACCTCGTGGCCGCCCGCCGCGCCGATGATCATCACGTTGCCCGGCGCGTTGCCCAGCACGTCGAAGGGCAGGGAGCGCGGGTCCTCGTCGAAGTTGTAGACCTCGTCGCCCAGGCTCTCGATCTCGCCGTCCCAGGGCTTGATGACCGAGCCGAGCATGCCGTCGTGGTTGAGCAGGATGCCGTTGGGCAACATGCCGGTGTCGACCCGGAAGATCGGGCTCCAGCGCGAGACGTCGGCCCCCGTGGGATCGACCTTGCCGTCGTCGGGTTTGATGTCCGGCAGCACACCGGAGAACAGCACCGACACGGCGAGGCCGACACCGAGGACGGCGCTGGCGGGCAGGACGCGCGAGCGTCGACGGGCCGCCACCAGCACGCTGACGCCGGCGAGGATGGCGCCGGCGAGGGCGATGATGCGAGGCGGGCCGATCACCGAGATGAGCGGCACCGCCAGCGCGCAGGCGATGCCGGCGCCCAGCAGGTCGGCGAAGTAGAGCTTGGCGATGCCCTCGGTCTTGCGGCCGAACAGGGTCGAGATCATCACGCCGACCCAGATGAACGAGGCGTACAGCGCCAGGCAGACGACGACCAGCTTGCCGAGGTTCACCCACGAGTCGCCCGAGCCGTACTCCCAGATGTCGAGGGAGGCGATGGGCAGCCGGGCGACGACCAGGTAGCCGACGATGACGCTGACCGCCCCGAACAGCGACCCGAGCATCATGATGCCGTCGGTGGAGGCCTGACGGATGCGGCGCGACACCGAGGTGACCACGCTGCCGCTGCCGATGCCCAGCAGGGCCAGCCCGATCACCAGGTACGTGTAGTAGTAGTACAGCTTGAACGAGACGACGCGCGTGTAGCTGACCTCGAGCAGCAGCGCCGCGAAGCAGATGAGGAAGATCTCGACGTGGTAGCCGCGCTCGTGGCCAGCACGCTTCGGCTCGTCTGTCATGCAGTAGCTCCCCCGGAACGGTCCCCAGAACTTGCGGAGACTAGCCACCCGGCGCGGTCGCTGTCGCCAGGACGATCTGCCGGCCCAGCCAGTCGTGAGCGACCTCCTCCGCCGCATCCCGCTCCAGGTGCACGCCGTCGGGACGCAACCGCTCGTCCTCGCCGTCGGGCAACCCGTCGAGGTACGCCCCGAGGTCCACCACCGCGACGTCGTCGCGCGACGCCGCGACATCGCGGATCGTGGCGTTGAGCAGCTCGACGCGCGCCGGGTCGGACTCGGGGAACGGCTCGGGCGGCGGCGGCTGCATCAGCCGGCCGATGTCGAGGCGGGGCGTGGTCAGCCACACGACCGGCACCCCCTCGGCCAGGAATGCGTCGGTGGCGGCCTCGAGCTCGCCCCGGAGGAACGCGTCGTAGGCGGGGTCGCCCGGCGATCGCCAGGTGTCCTCGCCCGGCAGCCGGCGATCGGCGACGTCCCACGGCCCGGCGCCGAGGATGGCGAGGTCGGCGCGGCCGTAGGTGTCCCGCACGGTCTCCGTCGCCGTCGGGATCAGGCTCGCCCACTCGGCGCAGTGCGGCTCGCTCGCGCCCACCTCGCCCATGTAGCGGCGTTCGCCGCCGCGCATGATCGAGCAGCCGAGACCGCCGAGGCCGTGCACCGCCACCAGCCCGTCCTCGGTGTCGAGGCCCCACCGGTTGAGGCCGATGGCGATGTTCAGCGTGGTCGAGTCGCCGAGGAACAGCGCGAACCGTGCGCCGTCGGGCACCTCGGCGGGGTCGATCGGCCGCAGGTCCTCGTCCCCGCCCGTGAACGAGTCGGCCGGCGGGCTCGACACGACCGGGACGATCGCAGCCACGAGGGCGACCACCGCGACCGCGCCGAGCGCCAGCGCCGGCATCGGGAGGGCGGGGCGAGCGGGGCGCCAGCCCCGGCGCACCGGCCGCTCGACCAGCAGGTAGGAGGCGAAGGCCACCACCAGCGTGACCACGACCCGCACCGCGAACAGCCGCATCCCGGACCACCCGGTGCGCGCCTCGTCCAGCCACAGGAAGATCGGCCAGTGGGCGAGGTACACGCCGTAGGAGACGATGCCGAGCAGGCGCAGCGGCGCCCACGACAGCACCGTGCGCACGGGGCCGGGCACGGTGCAGGCGAGAACGACGGCCGTCGACAGCGCGGCGTAGGCCAGCAGGCCGCCCTGGTAGAGCCCGCGGTCGGCCTGTCCGACCGTCCCCCAGGCCCACGCCGAGGCGGCCAGCGCGACGACCCCGAGCGCCGCCACGCCCCGCGACCCCGGTCGGTCGGTCGCCACCGGGCCCCGAACCGCGAGCACGACGGCCAGCAGCGCACCGGCCAGGATCTCGCCCATGCGCGTCGGGGTCGCGTAGTAGATGGCGTCGGCCTCGTCCGGGCCGAGCACGAGCATCAGCCCGGCGGAACCCGCCAGCAGCGCGACCAGCGTGGCCCCCAGCGCCCGGAGCGGCACGCTCGCCCGTCGCATCACCACCGCGGCCAGCAGGGGGAACAGCCAGTAGAACTGCTCCTCGATCGCCAGGGACCAGAAGTGCAGCAGCGGCGACGGCGCGGCGAACAGCTCGCCGTAGGAGCGATCGTCGAACAGGAAGTGCCAGTTGGCCACCTGGAACAGCGAGGCGAGGGTGTCGCCGCGCAGGTTGCGCTCCCAGCCGGCGTCCGTGACGAGGGCCCACAACGACACGGCCACCAGGGTCAGCGCGGAGGCGGGAAGCAGGCGGCGCACACGACGGCCCCAGAAGCGGCGCAGGTCGACGCGCCCGGTCGAGCGGTGCTCGGCGACGATCAGCGACGTGATGAGGAAGCCCGACAGCGTGAAGAACGTCGAGACGCCCAGGTAGCCGCCACGCGCCCACGAGAACCCGCCGTGGAAGGCGAGAACCGCCGCCACGGCCACGCCGCGCAGGCCGTCGAACGCCGGGTTGTAGGTGAGCGCCCCCGGTCGTCCCCCGGGCACCCCGGCGGTCGTCGTCCCGGCCGGCGCCTCGTCCGCGAGGGCGGACGCTGCTGTCGCCCCGGACGGTGCGACGTCGGCCACGGCCGTGGTGGACGCGCGACCCGCGGGCGCGCGTCCGCTGGTCCTTCCCCCCGGGCTGCTCACGAGCGGGAGGCTAGGGCGCCGTGACGCGCTGCGCACAGCACACGCCCCACGGTGGAGTCGATCGCTTACCGCCGAGTACGTTGCCCCGCATGCAGGAGATCCTCGAGGCCATCCAAGGGGGCGCGTCGGGCGACGAGATCGCTGCCCTCCCCCTCCCCGAGAGCTACCGCGCCGCCCACGTGCTGCGCGCCGAGCAGGACATGTGGGAGGGCGTGCCCTCCGAGGACAAGGACCCCCGCAAATCGCTGCACGTCGGCGAGGTGCCCACCCCCGAGCTGGCACCGGACGAGGTGTACCTGGCCGTCATGGCCAGCTCGATCAACTTCAACACGGTGTGGACGTCGATCTTCGAGCCCATGTCGACCTTCGGCTTCCTCGATCGCCTCGGCCGCGAGTCGGTGTGGGGCGCCCGCCACGCCCAGGACCACCACGTCGTCGGCTCCGACGCCTCCGCCGTCGTGGTGAAGGTCGGCTCGGCCGTGCGCAACTGGAAGCCGGGCGACCGGGTCGTCGTGCACTGCAACTTCGTCGACGACCAGGACCCGTCGGCCCACGACGACTCGATGCTCGCCGCCAACCAGCGCATCTGGGGCTTCGAGTCCAACTTCGGTGGCCTGGCCGACCTGTCGATCGTCAAGGCCAACCAGCTCATGCCGAAGCCGTCCCACCTGACGTGGGAGGAGGCGGCGGTCAACGGCCTGTGCGCCTCGACCAGCTACCGCATGCTGGTCGGCAAGCACGCCGCCCGCATGAAGCAGGGCGACAACGTGTTCATCTGGGGCGCCACCGGCGGCATCGGTGCCTACGCCACGCAGCTCGTGCTGAACGGCGGCGGAACCCCCATCGGCGTCGTGTCGAGCGAGGACCGCGCCCGGCTGCTCAACGACATGGGCTGCGAGGCCGTCATCGACCGCAAGGCCGAGGGCTACCGGTTCTGGTCCGACGAGCACACCCAGGACGAGAAGGAGTGGCGCCGGCTCGGCAAGAAGGTGCGGTCGCTCGTGGGCGAGGACCCCGACATCGTGTTCGAGCACCCCGGTCGCCAGACCATGGGCGCCTCCGTGTTCATCACCAAGCGGGGCGGCACCATCGTCACCTGTGCCGCGACCAGCGGCTTCATGATCGAGTACGACAACCGCCACCTGTGGATGAAGCTCAAGAGCATCGTCTCGAGCCACTTCGCCAACTACCAGGAGGCGTGGGACATGAACCGCCTCATCGACAAGGGCGCCATCCAGCCCGTGATGTCGGCGGTCTACCCGCTCGACCAGGTGGGCGAGGCCGCCCGCACCGTCCACCGCAACGAGGCGGAGGGCAAGCTCGCCGTGCTGTGCCTGGCGCCCGAGGCCGGGCAGGGCGTGACCGATCCGGAGAAGCGCGAGCGCATCGGCGAGGACAAGATCACCCGCTTCCAGCGCCACGCGCGCGGGGAGCTGTAGCCCCCGCCCTGGTCGGAGGGGGTGACTTGGGTGCACCCCGACCGCTCCCCCATACTCCTCCGATGCAGATGCACGGGCGAGGACGGGCGGCTGCGGCGGCGCTGACAGCGATGTTGGCGTTGGCTGCTGGCGCATGCGGCGGCGACGATGCGGACGACGCGAGCTCGGGGGACGAACCCTCGGGCTCGGCGTCGGCTCCCGCGGACGACCCGGCGGGCGACGACGGCACGGAGACCACCCTCGACTTCGGCGAGGACGAGGACTACCGCGGGGGCGCCGGCGAGGGTGAGCACCCCTGCGACGTGGTCGACGGCGCCGCACTCGACGCGCTCGTGGGCGCGCCTCTCGGCGACGGCCAACCCGCCATGGCCGGCGTCTCCGAGAACGACGTCCACTGGTCGGCCACCGCCTGCAAGTGGGAGATCGAGGACCAGCTCGAGATGCAGGTCCACCTCGTCCGGGCCGACGACTACGAGGCCGGCGAGGTCGTGTGCCCCGAGCTGAGCGACATGGTCGCCACGGTCACCGCCGTCCCGGGCCTCGGTGAGTCGGCCCAGTGGAAGTACAACGACTCCGGCAGCGAGGGCGAGCTGCGCGCCTGCACCCCCGACGGCATGGTGACCGCGAAGGTCGAGCTCGAGGAGGCCGGCTCACTCGACGAGGCGACGCTGAAGTCGCTCACCACCGAGCTGGTCGAGCCGACGCTCGCTCTCGTCTGACCTGCGTGCTGCCGACCCACCGGGACCGTCCCGGTGGGCCGGCGGTACGGGTAGCGGGGTGATCAGCCGGAAAAGGCGCGCTGGTCGGCACGGGTGCGGTTGGCAGACTCGGGCCATGCCCGTCGACCTCAACCACACGATCGTCGCCGCCCGCGACGCCGAGGCCTCGGCCCGCTGGTTCGCCGACCTGTTCGGCCTGGACGTCCCCGAGCGGTTCGGACCCTTCTGGCAGGTCACCACGGCGAACGGCGTCGGCCTCGACTTCGCGAGCGTCCCCGAGGACGACATCGCCGCCCAGCACTACGCCTTCCTCGTCTCCGAGGACGAGTTCACCGCCATCTTCGGCCGGGTGACCGAACGGTCTCTCGCCCACTGGGCCGACCCCATGCAGCGCCAGCCGGGCCAGATCAACACCCACGATGGTGGGCGGGGCGTCTACTTCCTCAGCAACGACGGCCACTTCCTCGAGATCATCACCCGCCCCTACGGCAGCGGCGCCTGAGCCACGGCGGGGTGGTCGTCAGCGGCGCGCGACGCGGTCGTACACGTCCACGTGCGCCGCCGCAGCCCGAGACCACGTGTGCGACACGGCGAGCGACCAGCCGGCCTGCCGCCGCACGGGGTCGGCCCGGCCGTCCGTCGCCGCGAGGATCGCCGCCGTGAGCGCGGCCGGTGAGTCGTCCTCGGGGAAGTGGGCCGCACCGGCGAACACCTCCCGGAACACGGGCAGGCGGGACAGGGCGACCGGCGTGGCCGCGGCCAGCGCCTCCATCGCCGCCAGGCCGAACCCCTCGCGGGTCGACGGCATGGCGAGCGCGGCCGCGCCGGCCACCAGCGCGGGGAGCGACTCGTGCGCCACCGGTCCCAGCATCACCGGCACGACCCCGAGCTGCGCGGCGCGGGCCTCGACCTCGGCCCGATAGGGCCGGTGGTCGAACAGGGTCTCACCCCCGGCGATGGCGAGGCGCAGGTCCGGCCGTCGGGCGACGACGTGCGGCCAGGCCTCCACCAGCTCGCGGGTGCCCTTGCGGGGCTCGATGCCCCCGAGGGCGAGCACGTAGCGCCCACCCACCGCCGTGCGCCACGCCGCCTGGCCCGCGGTGTCGCCGGCCGCCGCCCGGAACCGGGCGCCGTCGACCCCGTTGGGGATGACGGTGGCCTCGATGCCCCAGCCGGCGCGCAGCTCGCCCGCCACCGCGGCGCTCACGCAGACGTGCGCGAACGGACGCACCAGAGCACGCTCGTGGCAGGCGACGAGCTGGGGGGTCGTGAAGCGGTCGATGTGGTGCACCGTGCGCAGGCAGCTCCCCGCCGCGTTGGCCGAGATGCAGTCCTGGGCGTGGACGACGTCGAACTCCCGCCAGTCGCACGCCGTGGCCAGGGTGGTGATCGAGCGCGCGATGCGGTCGCCGAAGGGCTCGTCCTCGATCTCGGCCATCGGTGCGATCACGAGGCGCACCCGCGGATCGACAGGGCGGAAGAACGCCTGGCTGGGGTCGCGGCAGATCGTGGCGACCGTGACGTCGAGTCCGAGATCGACCAGCGCCTCGGCCAGCGCGAGGGTGTGCACCACCCCGCCCCGGGGCCGCGTCGAGTACGTGAGCAGCGCGATCCGCATCAGCGCCGCCCCGCTCGCGGGGGCCCGTAGGCCGACGGGCGGCGCTCGGCGAGGTGGTGCTGAGTGGCGCGGGCGGTGTCGACCACGGCGGCCACGTCGACCTCCGCGCCCACGACGCCGGGCCGGAACCCCGTGCGCGCCACCACCGCCCCGTCGGGCAGCACCACCTTGGCCTGGGCCAGGAAGCGCAGGCGGCCCTGGGTTCCCGAGAGGTTGGCGGTGACCACGACCACCTGGTTCTCCGCCGCCCGGGCCCGGTCGTACAGGTCGAACAGCACGCTCTGGCGGTCGTGGGCGACCTTGCTGGCCGGTTGGGTGCGGCTGAGCGGCCAGGCGCACACGAACGCCAGCACCTGCGCGCCGTCGAGCGCCAGGGCGCGGGCGGCCTCGGGAAAGGTCTTGTCGTAGTCGATGAGCATGCCCAGCCGCCCGACCGGGGTGTCGAACGCCGCCAGGTCCTCGCCCGCCTGGTACCAGGGCACCTCGCCGGGTGGCAGGTGAACCTTGCGCTGCACGCCGAGCACGCCCGCCGCCGTGCCGCACACGGCCACGTTGGCCCGCCCGTCGTCGCCCAGCCGCTCGGTGAAGCCGAAGCACACCGTCATGTCCCCCGCGGCCTCCAGCAGTGCGAGCACCGCCGGGTGGCGCAGGTCGAGGGCCGGGGGCGGGTCGGCGGCGGCCGGGCCGGGGTCGAGGTCGTCGAGGTACCCGCCGAGCACGCCGTGGGGCATGACCAGCAGGTCGGCCCGCCGCTCCTGGGCGTCGCTGATGAGCGACCGGGCGCGCGCGAGGTCGAAGTCCAGGTCGCGGGTGAACGCCGCCGAGGCGGCCGCCAGGATCACCGGGACCGCACCGCCCGCGGCATCACGGCGCCGGCGCGACCTGGCGCCGGCGGCGGCCGGGCCGGGCGTCGGCACCCGCCGCCAGGGCCAGCAGCTCGGGACGGGACGGCGCGTCGACCCCGGGCGGGGACGGGAACGTGCCGTCCCGCACCGCGGTCACGGTCGCCGCGTCAGCCAGCACCTCGGCGGGCAGGTGCAGCATGTTCTGGAGCCGGCTGAAGGTCCGCCACAGCTCGGGGTCGGACTGGGCGGCCGCGTAGAGCTCGCCGTTCGTCAGGCGGTCGGGCGCGGGTGCCGGTGCGGGCGGGGTGCCCGGTCGCCAGCGGGCGAGGCGCACCGCGTCCTGATCGACCGAGTCCTGCACCCACGGGCGCACCTGGCACACCATCACGTCGTCGAGGGCGGCCGCCAGCGCCACCGGGTCGTCGCCGTGCGCGGCCACCGCGTCGGCGATCGCGGCCGCGTGCACCGCGGCCACCGTGCAGCCCCGGCTGTGCGCCGGGTTGCCGGTCGCGGCGGCGTCGCCCACCGTCGCCAGCCCCAGGACCGACGGTTCGCCTGTGGCGGGGTCGACGTAGCGTCGGACCATGTTCTTCAGGCCGCTCATGGTGGCGACGCCGGTGATCGGCGCGGCGTGGGCCGGGTCGGTCCACGGCGCGAGCGACGGGATGGCGGCCACCGCCGCGTCGAACGCGGGACCGCTGGCGGCGAGGGCGCGCATGCCGCGGTCCTCCGGCAGGATGCCGAAGGTGACGGAGAAGGTGCCGTCGTCGCCGGGGAAGACGAGGCAGCTCCACCCGTCGAAGCTGCCCCCGGCGGTGAAGCCACGGGTGAGCGGCGGGTCGATGCACCCGTCGTGGGCCCGGTAGAACCGCGACAGGTAGGAGATGCCGCACTCGGCGCTCTCGACGTCGGCGGCCACGCCGCGGGCGGCGAGCCAGCCCGGCACCGCGGTGCGCCGTCCTGACGCGTCGACCACCAGCCCGGCCCCCAGCGCCGACCCGTCGGCGAACACGACTCCCCGCACCGTCGCCGGGCCTGCGTCCGACGGCCCCTCGACGACGAGGTCGTGGGCCGCGGCTCCCGACCGTTGGACCACCCCCGGCTCGGCGAGCACGACGGCCCGCAGCGCCTCCTCGATCGTGGTGCGCCGGGCGGCCAGGGCCACCAGCGCGGGATCGTCCAGCGCGGGGTGGTCGACGCCCACGAGGCCGGGCGGCAGGCCGTCGCGCAGCGCCAGCTCGCGCACGCCGTGGGCCACCAGCGCGGCGAGCGCATCGGGGGCCCGCTCCGCCAGCAGGAGCCGCAGCCGGGCGAGGAAGATGTGGCTGTGATCCGACTGGGGCGTCGTGCGCCGCGCAGGGACGTCCCGACCCGCGAGCCCGGCGAGGCGTGCCGCCGCGGTCGCCGGGTCGCGCTCGACCAGCACCACCTGCCGGCCCGTGCGCGCGAACAGCAGCGCGCTGGTGAGGCCGGCGATGCTGCCGCCGATCACGACGATCGGCCCCGAGTCCGGGCGGGCGCTCACCTCTCGCTCCAGGGGCCCAGCCGGTAGGCGTCCGGCCGGCGGTCGCGCAGCACGCACATGCCCTGGCGGTGCGCCGCCAGCTCCGCGTCGACGTCGACCTTGGCCACCGCCAGACCGGGACCCGTGCCGGACTGCGCCAGCACGTCGCCCCCCGGTCCCACCACCTTGGCGTGCCCGCAGAAGTCGAGCGACCCGAACGAGCCCGTCTGGTTCGACGCCGCCCACACCACCTGGTTGTCCATGGCCCGGGCGACGTCGAAGCGGTCGAATCGGTGGGTCCAGCGGTCGTCCTCGATGCGCTCGGCCCGTGCGGTGCGGCTGACCGGCCAGGCCGACAGGCAGGCGATGACCTCGGCCCCGTCGAGCGCCAGTGTGCGGGACGACTCGGCGAACGCCTTGTCCCAGCAGATCTGCATGCCCATGCGGCCGATGGGTGTGTCGAACGCCGCCAGCAGGGCGCCGGCCCGGTAGGAGGAGCCTTCGCCGAGGGGCTGGTGCACCTTGCGATAGATCGAGAGCACCTCGCCCCCGGCGACGCACGCCGCCGCGTTGTAGCGCCCGCCCTCGGCCTGCTCGCAGAAGCCGGCGCACACCACCAGGTCGTCGCCGGCGAGGGTGGCGAGCCGGCGCAGCTCGGGGCCGGCGGGGTCGAGCGCCGGCGGCGGCTCCACCGTCGTGCCGATGGTCAGGTCGGCGACGTAGCCGCCGATCGCCGCCTCGGGCAGGACGACCAGGTCCGCGCCGGCCTCGCGCGCCTCGGTGAGGATCGCATCGATGCGGGCGAACGACGCCTCGAGGTCGCGGCCGAAGGGCGCCGCGACCGCGACGATCGTACGGGTGGTCATGCCTGCCCCAATCCGGTGACGGGCCCGTCGACGACGCGGATGCGCTCGCCGTCGGGCCAGACGATGTCGACGCCCGCGCCGTCCCGCAGACGGCCGCAACGGGCGGAGGTGACGGTCCCCGCAGCCGTTCCCGGCCGCGCGGGCGGCGGTGCGCCCGCCGAGCCCCGGTCGGGCGGCGCCGGACGGTCCGCCGCCACCACCGCGAAGCCGGGGAAGCACGCCAACCAGTCGACGAGGGTGACCCCGACGGGAGCGGGCACCGCGGCGATGTCGAGGTCGGCGCCGGCCCCGCTGGCCTCGGCCAGCATGCCGAGCGTGCCCACCAGGCCCGCCATGCTCACGTCCTTGGCCGCGGCGGGCCGCCACCGGGCGACCATCTCGGCCTGGGCCCGCAGCTCGGCGGGCGTGCGGCCGGTGGTCGAATCCCACTGGCGGCCCGCGTAGCCAGGACGCCACGAGCCGCCCACGTCGGCGGCCACGACGACGTCGTCGCCCACGACGCCCCCGCCCGCGGCGACGGGGTGCTCGGCCCGGCCCAACGCGGTCACCGACAGCGATCCGTGGACCCCGAGCGTGGTGTGGCCGCCGAGGATCGGGACGCCCCACGCCTCCGACGCCGCCAGCACGCCGGCCAGCACCCGCCGCGCCTGCGACGCCGTGCGGGCGCCGACCGCGTCGAGCAGGCCCACCGGCGTGGCGCCCTTGACGGTGATGTCGTTGAGGTTGACCAGCACGCCGCACCAGCCGGCCCACCACGGGTCGCGGTCGACCATGGCCGGCACGATGGCGTCGCAGGCGGCCAGCAGGTCGCTGCCCGGCACCGGCGCGGCATCGTCGCCCACCCAGCCGTCGCCGCCCGGTCGCAGCCCGTCGAGCAGAGCGGCCAGCGGCGCCTTGGTGGCCGCCACCTGGGCGGCGATGCGGCCGATCGGCCAGCGCACCCGGTCGTGCGGGCGGCCGGCGACGGTCGCCGGCCCGAGGTGCGACCAGCCGAGACGGCGGAAGAACGCCGATCGTTCGCGCTGCACGGTGGCCTCGAACCGCAGCGCGCCCCGACCCTCGGCCGTGGCGCAGGCGGCCCGCACCAGCGCGGCGCCGAGCGCGGCCTGCCCGCGGCGCGAGCGCTCGACGACCAGGCGGCTGCCGTGCCACCAGGCCAGGTCGCGACCCGGGTGGCCCGGCGTCAGCCGCACCCCGCCCACGATGGCACCGTCGGGCGCAGCGGCCACGAGCACGACGGCGGCGGGGTGGTCGTCCCAGTCGTCGCGGTCGGATCCGCGGAAGAGCGCCTGCTCGTCGACGAACGCGTGGCGGCGCAACCGGCGGTAGGCGTCGTGATCTGCGGGGCTCTCGGCCTCCCGCACCAGGACACCGCCGCCGCAGGACGTGCCGGTGCCGGGCCGGGCACCGGTCAACGCCGGGCCCAGGTCGGCGAGGGCAGCAGTCGAACCCGGGGCCGCCGGACCGGGGGCGCCGCCGCGGGACGCGCTCATCCGCCCGCCTCGGTGAGGGCGCTGCACGCACCGCACGCAGCGCAGCCCGCTCCCTGGTCGACGCCCCGCATGTCGGCGGCACGCAGGGCGGCCGCGACCCGGCGGGTCACGTCGGCCACGTAGCCCGGGGACGGAGCGGGCACCCCCTCCGCGTGGGCCAGGGTGCCGGCGATCGGCCGGTAGGGCACGACGAACGGGTAGATGCCCCGCCGGGCCAGGTCGGTGCAGCCCGCCACCACCTCGCCGGGGTCCTCGCCCAGGCCGAGCAGCACGTAGGTCGACACCCGGTTGCGACCGAACACCTCGACGGCGCGGTCCCAGGCCCGGTCGTAGGTGGCGCGGGACACCGTCGCCTTGCCCGGCGTCCACCGGGCGCGGGCCCGCTCGTCGAGCGTCTCGATGTGGATGCCGAGCGCGGTGACCCCGGCTCGCCGCAGGTCCTCCAGAACGACGAGGTCCTCGGGCGGCTCGATCTGGGCCTGCATGGGCAGCCCCGGCGCCACCTCGTGCACCGCCGCCGCGCAGCGGGCCAGGTGACGCGCCCCGCGGTCGGGGGTGCCGGCCGTGCCGGTGGTCATCACCAGCTGCTCCACGCCGTCGAGGCGCACGGCCGCCTCGGCCACCTCCGCCAGCTGGGCGGGCGACTTCACCCGCGTCGTGGCGCCCGCCGCCAGGCTCTGCTCGATGGCGCAGAACCGGCAGCGGGTGGCCTCGTCGGAGTAGCGGATGCAGGTCTGCACGACCGTGGTGGCCAGCACCCGATCGCCGTGCAGCCGGGCGATCTGCTCGTAGGGGACGCCGTCCGCGGTGCGCAGGTCGTAGAACGCCGGCCGGTCGACGGGACGGGCGTCGACGGCGTCGACGACCTCGCCGTCGTAGGTGAGCTGGCCGTCGCCGATCGCCCACGGCGAGTCCGGGACGGTTGCGAGCGCCATCGCCCGGTCGCCGATGACGACGTGGCCGTCGTCGCTCGGGCCGGCGCCCGGACCGCGGTGCACGGGGGCCGCCACGCGCACGCCCCGGACGGCGAGATCGGCGGCTGCCTCGACCGACAGCATCGTCACACCATGTAGGTCGAGTTGATGATGGCGCCCTTGCGGGCGTAGTGGATGACGCAGTCCTGCACGTCGAGCGGGTGGGCGGGGATGACGCCCTCGATCAGGTCCTCTTCCCGCAGGCCGTGCAGCGACAGGCCGAAGCGGCAGCAGTAGACCTTGCCGCCCTCCCCGATGAAGGTCTTGAGCGCACCGTTGATGTTCTGCTCGCCGGGGAAGGCCGAGTCGCCCGTGGTGGGGAAGCCGCGGGTGTCCATGCAGTTCATCGAGCCGGGGCCGTAGAAGTAGATGACCGACTCGAAGCCCTTGCGCAGCGCCCGGGTCGCCTGCAGGATGGCGACGAAGCTCACCGAGGACTCATGCGCGATGCCGTGCACGAGGGTGAGGTAGCTCTCGCCGTCCTCCGCCTGGTAGTCGGGGAAGAGCTTGGTGGAGCCGTAGAGGTTGGCTCCCGCTCCCAGCGAGGGGTGCGGGATCTCCTCCAGGCTCTGGCGCTCCAGCTCGGTCAACTCGGCCATCGTGTCGTGTCCTCCGTCCTCGCGGCGCCGTCGCCGCCCGCCACGATCAGACACGCCGCCCGTGTCACCCCGGTTTCCGGTGCGACAAGCC
Source organism: Acidimicrobiales bacterium (assembly GCA_036280455.1). Taxonomy (GTDB): domain Bacteria; phylum Actinomycetota; class Acidimicrobiia; order Acidimicrobiales; family VFJN01; genus ZC4RG19. The sequence goes on along the minus strand of DASUQS010000025.1, from coordinate 3,466 downwards.
GCCGTTTCCCTCGCCTCGCAGGCATCCGGTGCCGAGCAGCCGGTCCGAGAGGCCGCCGTAACCGGTGGCGCGGGCCGAGCACTCGCCACGGCGTCGGCCCGGTCCCGACCGCGGTGCCGACGAGCTGCCGACGAGGTGCCGACCACGACCCGGCCGCTAGATTCGAGGCGTGCTGCTCACCGAGATCGACCACGTCGCCATCGCCGTCAACGACCTCGAGGCCGCGATCGCCTACTACCGCGACACGTTCGGGGCCGAGGTCGACCACCGCGAGGTGGTCGAGTCCGACGGTGTCGAGGAAGCCCTGCTCAAGGTCGCCGACAGCTACGTGCAGCTGCTCACCCCGACCAACGACACGTCGCCGGTCGCCAAGTACCTCGAGCGCAAGGGCGAGGGCCTGCACCACATCGGCTACCGGGTCGACGACTGCGCCGCCGCCCTCGACGCCGTCAAGGCGCAGGGCGGCCGGGTCATCGACGAGGCCCCCCGGCCGGGCAGCCGCGGCACCACCGTCGCCTTCGTCCACCCGAAGACGGCGTTCGGCACCCTGATCGAGCTCGTCCAGGAGTAGCCGTTGGGTCCGGACGGGTAGGCATCACCCATGCCCGCCCCCGCCCGGACCGCACTGTGACCGTCGTCATCGCCCTGCTCTGCGAGGACGGCGTCGTCGTCGGCGCCGACACGCAGATCACCGAGAGCGCCCGGGGGATGACCTTTCCCGCGCCCAAGCTCCACCTGCTCGGCGAGCACGCCGCCTGGGGCGGCAGCGGGGCGCGCGCGGTGCTCACCGACACGAAGGCCGCGTTCGACGAAGCGGCCGCGGCGATCCTCGAATCGCCCGACGTGGGCCGGGCGATGCAGGAGCTGATGCACCCGATCCTGAAGCACCACTACGACACGTTCATCGAGGACGTCCCCGGCGAGAAGACGGCCGGGAACCCGGCCACGTACCTGCTCGCCGCCGGGTACGCCGACGAGACGCCGTGGATCGTCGAGATCAACCCGAACGCGATGGTGGGCCGCTACGAGGACATCGGCTTCCACGCCATCGGCAGCGGGGCCGCCATGGCCCAGCAGGCGGGGGCTCTCCTCGCCCACTTCCGGATGACCGACCGGCCGGTCCGCTACGGGGTCGCCGGCGTGCTCCGGGTGCTCGAAGCCCTGAGCTACACGTCGCCGAGCGTCGGCGGTCCGTTCGACATCGCCCGCATCACCCCCGAGGGCGTCGACCACCTCGACGAGGACGAGATCGCCGAGGTCCACGCCGACGTCGAGCGCTGGACCGAGCTCGAGAAGAAGGCCCTCGACCGGCTCTACAGCTGAGCGCCGGCGGAACGCATGGTGGAACCGGCGGCCGGTCCTGCCACGATGGTCGACCATGTTGTCGGTGCGCGGACTCACGGTCGAGATCGGCGGCACCCTCGTCGTCGAGGGTGCCGGCTTCACCGTGCGCGCCGGCGACAGCATCGGCCTCGTGGGCCGCAACGGCGCGGGCAAGACCTCGCTGCTGAAGGTGCTCGGCGGGATGGCCGAACCGAAGGCCGGGGTCATCCAGCGGCCCGACGCCTTCGGCTACCTGCCGCAGGACCCGCGGCTCGACACCATCTCCCCTGAGACGACCGCCCTCACCCATGTGCTCAGCGGCCGGGGCCTCGACGCGCTGGCGGCCCGCATGGAGGAGCTGCGCCTCAAGATGGAGGCCCAGCCGGGCGACGAGCGCCTGGTGGCCAAGTGGAGCCGGGCCCACGATGCGTTCGAGCACGCCGACGGCTACGCCGCCGAGTCCGAGGCGCGGCGCCTGCTCGCCGGCCTGGGCCTGCGGAGCGACCGGGCCGAGCGGCCCATCACCGTGCTGTCGGGTGGTGAGCGGCGGCGGGTCGAGCTGGCCCGCATCCTGTTCGCGGGCAGCGAGCTGCTCATGCTCGACGAGCCCACCAACCACCTCGACAACGACGCCCGCGAGTGGCTGCTCGACTTCCTGCGCAGCTACCGCGGCGCGCTCATCGTGATCAGCCACGACCTCGAGCTGCTCGACGAGTCGATCACCCGCGTGCTGCACCTCGACCGACCCGGCGAGTCCGACATCGGCGAGATCACCGACTACAAGGGCACGTACTCGCAGTACAAGACGGCCCGTGAGCGCGACGAGATCCGCCTGGCCAAGATCGCCGCCCGCCAGCAGACCGAGATCGCCCGCCTCCAGACGCTGGTCGACCGGTGGGGTGCGAAGGCCAGCAAGGCGTCGTTCGCCAAGTCGCTGGAGACCCGCATCGAGCGCATCCGCAGCGAGGGCGTCGAGGCGCCCACCGCTCGCCGCGGCCTGCGGCTGCGGCTACCCGACCCGCCGCCGTCCGGGCGCACGGGCCTGACCGTGCACGGGCTGACCAAGAGCTACGGCGACGGTCCCCCGGTGTTCGAGGACCTCGACTTCGAGATCGGCCGGGGCGAACGGCTGCTGGTCCTCGGCCTCAACGGCGCGGGCAAGACCAGCCTGCTGCGCATCCTCGCCGGAGTCACCGAGGCCGACCGCGGCTCGATGACGTGGGGCCACCAGGTGACCGTGGGCTACTACGCCCAGGAGCACGAGGGCATCCGTGGGGGTGCCTCCCTGCTCACCCACATGGCCGAGGCCGCCCCCGGGCAGCCCGAGCAGGTGCGGCGCCGGCTGCTCGGCATGTTCGGGCTGTCGGGCGACAAGGTGCACCAGGACGCCTCGACCCTCTCGGGCGGCGAGAAGACCAAGCTCGCCCTGTCTCTGCTGGTGGCCGGGCGCCACAACCTGCTGCTGCTCGACGAACCGACCAACAACCTCGACCCGCCGTCCCGCGAGGCCGTGGCCGCCGCCCTCGCCAGCTGGGGCGGCACGATGGTGATCGTCAGCCACGACGCAGGGTTCGTGCGCGACCTGGCTCCCGACCGGGCGCTGCTGATGCCCGACGGCGACCTCGACCACTGGTCCGACGACCTGCTCGACCTCGTCGAGCTGGCCTGACCACCACGCAGCGCGGCCGCCCGCGCGGCTAACAATGGGGCCGTGGGCGAGCGATTGATCAGGGGCCGGACGCTGGCCGAGCGGCGGCAGGAGCGCCGGGAGGCGCTGCTGGCGTCGGCGCTCGAGCTGTTCGGCACCCGCGGGTTCGCAGCGACGACCGTCGACGACGTCTGCCGCCACGCCAACGTCAGCACCCGGAACTTCTACGAGGAGTACGACAACCGGCTGGCACTGCTGTCGGCGCTGCTCGACGAGCTCGCCGGGCGGGCGCTGCACGCGGTCGTCGCCGTCGAGATCCCGCCGGGCCCCGATTTCGTCGCCCGCCGCACCCAGTTGCGGGTGTCGTCGCTGGTGCACGCCCTGGTGGACGACCCTCGCGTCGCACGGGTGATGTTCGTCGAGACCGTGGCGGGCTGGGCGCAGTACCCCGACCTGATGACCGACGTGCTCGGGCGCTTCACCCGCTGGCTGCAC
>DASUQS010000024.1:0-5723 GCA_036280455.1 Acidimicrobiales bacterium | reverse complement strand
CCCGGCGAGCGTGGCGGCCCATTCCTCGTCGGACACGAACACCTGGGCGACGTTCGCGGTCATCGCAGCGAGGTCGACCCGCATCGGTGGAAGCGTCGTCGCGTCACCGTGGAGCCAGCGGACCCGCTGGCTCCACGGCTTGCCGCGGACGACTTCGAGCGAAGCGAGGGCCGGATCGACCCCCGTCACCTCGATGCCCTGCTGGGCGAGGAGGCAGGCGAAGGTGCCGGTCCCGCAACCGAGGTCCAGCACGGAGCGGGCGCCGAGCTCGCCGACCAGCGCGGCGTACACGTCGAGATCAGTGCGGTCCGGGTCGAGCGGGTCGTAGACCCGGGCCAGCCGGGGCTCCCCGAAGTGGGCGTCGACCATGGCCCGACAGTGTGGGTCAGGGAGTCAGGCGGTGGAGATCGCGCGGGAAGAGCGCGGTCTCGCGGACGTTGGCGGCGCCGGTGAGGCGGGCGACCCAACGTTCGAGCCCGATCGCGAACCCGCCGTGCGGTGGCATGCCGTAGCGGAACGCGTCCAGGTAGCCCTCCAAGCCCGCGCTCGGGGTGCCAGCGCGGGCGAGCGCATCGCGGTAGTCCTCGTAGCGGTGCAGCCGTTGGCCTCCGGTGACGAGCTCCAGTCCCCGGAACAGCAGGTCGAAGCTGTTGGAGCTCCCCGACCGCGCCGGGTCGGGGTGGGTGTAGAACGGCCGTTTCGCCATCGGGTAGCCGACCACGAACAGGAAGTCGGAGCCGTGCTCGCGCTGCGCCCAGCCCGACAGCCAGCGCTCGTGCGCCGGCGCCAGGTCGGGCTCGCCGACGACCCGCTCCCCCGTCGCCGCCTCGACGAGCCGCTGGCCCTCCTCGAAGTCGACGGCAGGGATCACCTCGGGCACGACCGGCAGATCGATGCCGCGGAGCGCGACCGCCGGCCCGGCACGGTCGGCGACCGCCGCGACCATCCCCGCGACTGCCTCCCGCAGCACCGCCATCACGGCCCGGTGATCGGCGATGAACCCCAGCTCGGCGTCGAGGGACACGTAGGACGCCAGGTGCCTGGCCGTGTCGTGGGGCTCGGCACGGAACACCGGGCCGATCTCGTACACCCGCTCCAGCACACCCACCATCACCTGCTTGTAGAGCTGGGGGCTCTGCGCCAGATAGGCCGTCCGGCCGAACCAGTCGACCGGGAAGACGTTCGCCCCGCTCTCCGTGGCCGCCGCGCCGACCTTGGGCGTGTGGATCTCGGTGAACCGCATGGAGTCCAGCGCCGCCCGGAACCCGTGCGTCGACGCCGCGGCGATGTCGATCACCGCGCGACGGTGGGGATGCCGGAGCGCCACCGCCGCATGGTCGAGCAGCGTCGGCAACTGCGCCGACAGCTCGGGACGCCGCAGCTCGAACGGCGGTGCCGCCACCGGGCGGGACAGCACCTGCAGAGCGGCGTCGTGCAACTCGACCCCGCCGGGCGCCTGGTCGTTGGCCACGGCGACCCCGGTGACCTCGACCACCGTCTCGGCGTCGAGCGCCCCGAACGCCTCGCGGTCGGCCTCGCCGGTCACCACCACCTGGGCGATGCCCTCACGGTCGCGGATCAGGACGAACGACACCCTGGCCAGCTGCCGTTGATGGTGCAGCCAACCGGCGATCCGCACCCGTTCGCCGACGTGGCCGACGATCTCGGTCGTCCATGTGCGCTCCACGCCTCACCTCCATCCGGAATCGGTCCCAGATGTGCGGGCGAAGGGAGCTCACGGTGCCACCGCACTTCGTCGCCGAGTGCTTGGCGACCTCGTTGGAGTCGGCGGCTCCGGGGGCGTCACCCCCCATCGACGTCGCCGTCCACAAGGGTACGACAGCACGCCCACGACCGAGCACCGGTTTCCGTCATCCTCGTGAGGCAATGACCCGCGCTCGACCGATCTCGAGGCAAACGTGTGCGGGGGCCGCACGTCGATGCCTCGAGAACCTCCGACCGGCAGTCATTGCCTCGGGACTCGCCGGCGTGCGACCCGGCATGTCGACCCGGCATGTCGACCCGGCATGCCGGCCCGGCGGGCAGCCCCAGGCAGGTTAGGTGGATGAGGCCGGCGACCACGCTGGCGCCGGCACGCTCTGCGCCCGCAGCCAGGCCTGGAAGCCGCCGTCGAGGTCGGTCGCGCGCCGCAGGCCCAGCTCGCGCAGGCCCGCCGCGGCCAGGCTCGATGCGTAGCCCTCGTCGCAGAACAGCACGATCGGCTGGTCGGGTCCGGTGACCTCGGGCAGGCGGTGATCGCTCGTCGGATCGAGACGCCACTCGAGCACGTTGCGGTCGACGATCAGTGCTCCGGGCATCTCGCCGTCGCGCCGGCGCAGCTCGACCGGGCGCGTGTCGACCACCAGACCGCCCTCGGCCCACACGGCATCGAGGTCGTCCGGCCCGGGCCGTGGCGCGATCACGGCCCGGGCGCGGGCGAGGTGACGGTCGATGGCGCTGACCGGGGTCGTCATCGCGTCGTCCGCTGCGAGGGGTGGAGCACGTACGAGCTGGAGCGGTCGTCCAGCAGGGGCTGCCTTTCGCCGATCGACTCCCTGTGGACGGGCTCGAAGGTCTCGTCGTAGTAGGTCATGGTCGTCAGCAGCGGCGAGTAGACGTGGATCGACGTGGCGGGCGCGGTCGCTCGGTTCACCACGTCGTGCACCGTACCGAGGGCGAGATGTCGCAGCCGGCCGATACCCAGCGTCCTCTCGACGACGCCGCCCGCACCGCTCGGGAGGACCTCGGTGAGCTCGCCCGCGGTCACGACGAAGGCGCCCGTGGAGTCCCCGTGGTCGTGGGCCCGGACGTTCTGACCGGCGGTCCAGCCGATGACCCACACCTCGTAGCGCTCGGTGCCGATGAGCCGGACGGGCCGGCGCCGCTCCGGGTCGTGCCGCACCGTCGACTTCCACAGCGGGCGAGCGGCGGCGAACCCGGTGACGATGTCGGCCAGGACGTGCGCGGCCAGGGGCTCGCGGTCCGACGGGTGAACTCCCGTCGTCGACGGGACCGCAGCGGCCGGCGAACGCCCGAGGGGGTGGCGCCCGCCGGCCGGCTGCGAGAGGGGTGAGGACGATGTCACTGTGGTCATGGTCGTGCCGATCCTCGAACCTGTCGGCGCCCGTCAGCTCGCGCTCGCCGGGACGAGCACGGCACGGGGCGGTTGTGTGGATCCCACAGAAGCGACCGCGCTGGCAGAGGCGGCAGCACCGGCAGCGTTGCGGTCGGCCAGGAGCCCGGCCTCGCGCAGCCGGGGGATGACGCCCTCGCCGAACCAGTAGGCCTCCTCGAGATGGGGCTGGCCCGACAGGATGACGTGGTCGAACCCGATCTCGTGGTACTCGGCGATGCGAGCGGTGACCTCGTCGTGGCTGCCCACCAGGGCAGTCCCCGCCCCGCTGCGAACGAGACCGAACCCCGCCCAGAGGTTGGGCGCCACGACGAGGTCGTCCCGCCGGCCGCCGTGCAGCGCCGCCATGCGCCGCTGGCCGACGGACTCGGCGTAGGCGACGTGCTTCTGCGCCCGGGCGATGACCTCGCGCGGCATGGCGTCGAGCAGCTCGTCGGTGACGGCCCACGCGTCCTCGGCGCGGTCGCGGGTGATGACGTGCAGCCGGATGCCGAAGCTCACCACGCGCCCGGCGGCCGCGGCGAGCGCCCGCACCTCGCGGATCTGCTCGGCGGCGGCGGCGGGCGGCTCGCCCCACATCAGCCACGTGTCGGCGTGCTTCGCCGCGACCTGCTTGCCGGCGTCGGACGACCCGCCGAAGAAGATCGGCGGCGCCGGGTCCGGTCGCTGGGCGACGGTCGCGCCCTGCACCGTGTAGTGCGTGCCCTCGTAGTCGAACGGGGCGCCGCTCCACGCCCCACGCAGGATCTCGATGAACTCGGCGGTGCGGTCGTAGCGCGTGTCGTGATCGGCGAAGTCGCCGAACCGCCGCTGTTCCTCCGAGTTGCCCCCGGTGACGATGTTGAGGAGCAGCCGCCCGCCCGACAGGCGCTGGAAAGTCAGCGCCTGCTGGGCGGCGAGCGTCGGCGAGATGAACCCCGGGCGGAACGCCACCAGGAACCGGAGGTTCGTCGTCTCCGGGATGAGGGCCGCCGTCGTGATCCAGGCGTCCTCGCACCACGTGCCTGTCGGCGTCAGCACCGCGTCGAACCCGACCTTGTCGGCGACGCGGGCGACCTGGGTCAGGTAGTCGAGGTCGGCGGGGCGCCGGACCGTCGTCGGCCCGAACCCCACGACGTCGCGGCTGTCGCCGGCCGTGGGGAGGAACCAGTGGACCGAGAGGGGCACGGGGGAACCTTTCACGAGGGACGAGCGGCCGAAGGCCGATAAAGCCGATCCGCTTGGTCAGCTTTCTACAGGAGAAGGTCGCCGACCCGCAAGACAAAACCGACCAAGTTCGTCAGATTTCTCCAGACCCACCCGAAACCTGACCGCTGGTCAAGTAAGGGTGCGGCCACCTAGTGTCGTCGGCATGACAGATCCCACGTCTCTCGTCGCCGAGCGCGTCGACAAGCTTCTCTCCGAGCTCGATCCCGCCACCACCGACCAGGTCGAGTTCCGTGGGCGCCAGTACGACCTGGGCCTGGCCTGGGTGCACTTCCCCGAGGGCTTCGGCGGGCTCGGCATCAAGCCGATCCACCAGCGCGACGTCGACCGCAAGCTCTACGGCGCCGGCGCCAAGCCGCCGGGCTCCCGGCACTTCTTCGGCCTGACCATGGCCGGCCCGACGATGGTCACCAACGGCAGCGACGAGCTGCGCAACCGCCTGCTGCGCCGAGCCTTCACCGGCGAGGACGCCTGGTGCCAGCTGTTCAGCGAGCCCGGCGCCGGCTCCGACCTCGCCGGGCTCGCCTGCAAGGCCGTGCGCGACGGCGACGAGTGGGTCGTCACCGGCCAGAAGGTCTGGAACACGCTCGCCCACATCGCGGATCGCGGCATGCTCGTGGCCCGCACCGATCCCGAGGCCCCGAAGCACAAGGGACTCACCTACTTCGGCGTCGACATGCACGCCCCCGGCGTCGAGGTGCGGCCGCTGCGCCAGATCACCGGCGAGGCCGAGTTCAACGAGGTGTACTTCACCGAGGTGCGGGTGCCCGACGCCGACCGCATCGGCGACATCGGGGAGGGCTGGCGCGTGTCGATGACCACCCTCATGAACGAGCGCACCACCATCGGCGGCGGGGGTGGCGCGCCCCCGCGTGGCTCCGGTGCCATCGCCGAGGCCGTGCGCATCTGGCAGGAGGAGGTCGCCCACCAGAGCCCGGCCGTGCGCGACCAACTGATGCGCCTGTGGGTCGAGGCCGAGGCGCTGCGCCTCACCAACGTGCGGGCCAGCCAGAACCGCAAGGCCGGCAACCCCGGCCCCGAGGGGTCGATCGCCAAGCTCAAGTTCGCCGAGATCAACATGGCGATCTACGAGCTGTGCGTCGACCTGCTGGGCGCCGACGGCATGGTCGACTACAGCTACGAGATGAAGCGGGCCGAGAACCTCGGCCTCACCGGCCCTCCGGGCTCGTCGCGCAAGATGTTCCTGCGGTCGCGGGCCAACTCGATCGAGGGCGGCACGTCCGAGATCCAGCGCAACATCCTGGGCGAGCGCGTCCTCGGCCTGCCGGGCGAGCCCCGGGTCGACAAGGACGTCCCCTGGTCGAAGGTGCCGCGCTAGCCGCTGCTGCGCGCGGTCGGCTCGGGCACACTGAACACGTGCCCG
>DASUQS010000023.1:0-15785 GCA_036280455.1 Acidimicrobiales bacterium | reverse complement strand
GCGTCGAACACCCAGGGCAGATCGACTCGCAGGCCCACGAGGTCGGTGACGTCGAAGAACCGGCGGTAGCCGATCTCGCGGTTGGCGATGCGCCAGCGGGCCAGGCGGTGGTGCTGGGCGTGCGCCAGGTCGATCAGCTCTGCCGGGTCGGCGCTCAGGTCGGCCAGCACCCCGTCGACGACGGCGGTGGTCGCGGGGTGCTCCACCAGATGCGCACGCGCGGCGGCGCCCAGCTCGTCGATCTCGGACCGTCGGCCAGCCTCGTCGGGCACCGCCGCCAGCCGGGCGGCCAGGTCCGCGAGCGCGGCGTCGCCGGCCCGTCCCGCCGCCCGCGCCAGCAGCCGGGCGGTCGACGCCGGCGAGAGCGGGAACCGCTGCTCGCCGAACGCGAGCTGCAGCGCGCCGTCGGCGCCCCGGACGACCTGCAACCGCCCCTCGGCGACGACCCGGCGCAGGTGATCGTCGAGCTGGGGGACGAGCAGCCGGCCGTCGGGCATCTCGTCCCAGACGATGTCGAAGGCGGTGGCGTAGGGGCTGGCGCGCCCGTGCTCGAGCACGTCCCACCACCAGCGGTTGCCGGCGCCCGCGCCACCGATCGCCATGTGGTTGGGCACGATGTCGACGAGGACGCCGAGCCCACGCTCCCGGGCGGCGGCCACCAGCCGCTCGAAGCCCTCCCGCCCGCCGAGCGAGGCGCGCACGCGGCTGTGGTCGACGACGTCGTAGCCGTGGTCGCTTCCGGCCTCGAGGATCGGCGAGCAGTAGAGGTGGCTGACGCCGAGGTCGGCGAGGTAGTCGAGCTGGTCGATCGCGTCGAGGAAGGTGAAGCCGGGCCGCAGCTGCAGCCGGTACACGGCCCGCCAGTCGGGGCCGGTGGTCGGGGGTTGCGGCACAGGAGGCGCACCTACCCCCTCGGGATGGGCTCGAAACGGTGACGCATGACCGGCGGACCAGCGGGTACGCCTCCTCCATGCCGAGAGCGATCTGGAGCGGGTCCGTCAGCTTCGGGCTCGTGAACGTGCCCGTCCGCCTGTTCAACGCCACGAGCGACAAGGACGTCCACTTCCACCAGCTGGACGAGAAGTCCGGGAGCCGCATCCGGTACCGGAAGGTGTCCGAGAAGACCGGTCGGGAGGTGCCCGAGGAGCGCATCGTCAGCGCCTACGAGCTCGACGACGGCAACTACGTCACGCTCACCGACGAGGAGATGGACGCGGCCGAGCCCGAGCGCACCCACACGATCGACATCGAGGACTTCGTGGCGCTGGAGGAGATCGATCCGATCCAGGTCGACCGCACCTACTGGCTCGTCCCCGAGGATCAGCAGGGTGCGAAGAAGGCCTACGCCCTGCTCCGCGAGGCCCTGGAGCGGAGCGAGCGGGTCGGCATCGGCCGCTTCGTCCTGCGCACCAAGGAGCACCTGGTCGCGATCCGACCGCTCCAGAACGCCCTCGTCGTGCACACGATGCGCTTCGGCGACGAGGTCGTGAAGGCGTCGTCGCTCGACGGCCTGCCCGTGCGGGCCAAGGTCGGCGACCGCGAGCTGAGCGCGGCCGAGAAGCTGATCGACTCGCTGGCCACGACGTTCGACCCCAAGCGCTACCGCGACACGCACCGCGACCGGCTGCTGAAGGTGATCGAGCGCAAGGCCGAGGGCGAGGAGATCGTGGTCGAGGAGGCCCCGCAGAAGGAGGCCGAGGTCGTCGACCTGATGGCCGCCCTCGAGGAGAGCGTCAAGAACGCCTCGAAGTCACGCTCGCGATCCCGGAAGTCGGGATCGAAGAGGGCGAAGAAGAGCGCCTGAGGAGGAACGGGAGGCATGAGGACCGCTCCGACCGGCGAGGCAATAGGGACCGCCCCGAACCGCCCGAGGCGATGGGGACCGGGGGCCGGTCCCTATTGCCTCGGGAACCGTCCAGCGGGCCCTATTGCCTCGCCGATCGGGCGGCTCACGGATGTGCCGTGCGGGCGCCCTCGGCGATGATCGCCGTCAGTCGGGCGATGTCGAGGTGCGTCTCCAAGGCGTCGGCGATGCGGTCGAGGCGGGCGTCGCGCGCCGCCGCGAACCGCACCCCCGGGCCGCCGGCGGGACCGCTCGGTCGCGGCAGTCCCGCGAGCTCCGACGCCCAGGCGAGGATCGCGGCCCGCAGGTCGTCCTCGTCGAACAGCCCGTGCAGGGTGGTGCCGAGCGTGCGCCCCTCGGCCCACCCCAGCACCGTGCCGTCGTCGGCGACGAGCCAGGGATCGGCGCCGGCGCCGCGCACGACGCCGTGGTGGATGCGGTAGCCCGCGGCCCGCGCCGCGGAGCCCGGTCCGGGGCCGCCCGCGATCGCCGAGCCCTGCGGGCGGTCGAGGACCTTGTCCCGGCCGAAGGTCGTCGTCACGTCGAGCCGGCCGAGCCCGTCGACCGCGCCCGGTGGGCCCTCGATGCCGCCCGGGTCGTCGATGCGCCGGCCGAGCATCTGCAGCCCGGCGCAGATGCCGACGACCGCGGCACCCGAGCCCGCGATGGCGGCCGCCAGCCCGGAGGCCCGCAGCCAGGCCAGGTCGTCGCGGGTGGCCTTGGACCCGGGCAGGACCACGAGGTGCGGGCGACCCAGGGCGGCCGGCGAGCGCACCCACCGCACCGAGACGCCGGGCTCGAGGCGCAGCGGGTCGAGGTCGCCGAAGTTCGACACCCGCGGGAAGCGCACGACGGCCACGTCTAGCGCGCGGTCGAGCCCGCCGCCGTGGCTGTCCCGGGAGGCGCCACCCGCAGACGCGCCGCCCGCAGCGGAATCCTTCACAACAGCGCCCCCCACAGAGACGCCACCCGCAGATGGATCGTCCGCGACGGCGCCACCCCCGACGGCGCCGGCGGTCGGTGTTGCCTCCGTGTCCCAGCGGTCGAGGGCGAGCGAGTCCTCGGCGTCGAGGTCGAGGCCGGGCACCATCGGCACCACCCCGAGCGTGGGGACGCCGCAGCGGCGTTCGAGCTCGTCGCACCCGTCGCCGAGCAGCGCCGGGTCACCGCGGAACCGGTTGATCACGAAGCCCCGGACCCAGCGGCGCAGCTCGTCGGGCAGCAGCGCGACGCTGCCGTACAGCGCGGCGAAGACACCCCCGCGCTCGATGTCGCCCACGATCAGGGCGGGCAGGCTCGCCGCGGCCGCGAGCGGCAGGTTGGCGAGGTCGCGGTCGAGCAGGTTGATCTCCGCCGCCCCGCCCGCGCCCTCGCAGATCACGACGCCGAAGCGGTGTCGCAGGTCGGCGAGGGCGGCGGCCACGACCGGCCGCAGCTCGTCGGTGCGGTCCTGGTGCTCGTGCGCCGATCGCTCGCCCACCACCCGGCCCATCACGACCACCTGGCTCGTGGTCTCGCCCGTCGGCTTGAGCAGCACGGGGTTCATCGCCGCCTCGGCCGGCACCCCGGCCGCCAACGCCTGCACCCACTGGGCATGCCCGATCTCCGCGCCATCCCCGGTGACAGCGGCGTTGAGCGCCATGTTCTGCGCCTTGAACGGCGCGACCGAAACTCCCTGCCGGGCGAGCAGCCGGCACAGCCCGGCCACCACCCACGACTTGCCGGCGTCGCTGGTGGTGCCGCACACGACGAGACCGCCGCGCAGTCCGGCCATCGACGTCATCGGACGACCGCACCCACGAGCCCGCTGCGCAGCCCGCAGCGACGGCCAGCGCCCTCCGCGCCGCGGGGTGCCCCGCCCCCGGCGTGCGTCATCCGGTGGCGACGGCCAGGCGGCCGTCGACCAGCGCGGCCCGGTCCACCTGGTCGAGGCTGGTGACGACGATGTCCGCACCGGCCGCGGCGAGCAGGTCGGCGTCGTCGGCCCGCGCGATGCCGATGGCCGCCATGTCGCCGGCCTTGGCTGCCGCCACCCCGGCGACCGCGTCCTCCAGCACCATCGCGTCCCGCGGCGAGACGCCGAGCTCGTGCGCGGCGGTGAGGAACATCTCGGGGTGAGGCTTGCCGTGGGCGAAGTCGCGCCCGGACACGTCGGCGTCGAACAGGTCGAGCAGGGTCAGTCCCGGTGTCACGACGGCGCTCGCGATGCCCTGCTGCTCGGCGAACGTGTCGAGCCGGATCCGTCGCAGGAACAGCCCGGCGTTCTTGGACGATGACGCGGCCGCCACCCGGAGGCCCGCATCCTTGACCGCGATGATGAAGCGCAGGGCGTCGTCGTAGGCCAGGAAGTCGCCGGCGTCGATGAGCCGCACCACCATGTCCTGCTTGCGGTCGGCGTACTCCTGCACGTGCGCCTCCGGGTCGGGCACGCCGAAGTGGACGAGCGCGCTCATGGCGCCGTTCATCCGGGGCCTGCCCGACACCTCCTGCTGGTAGACGAGGGGGGTGAACGCGCCCGGCGACCAGGTCGTCCGGTCGCGGATCGGCGCCCACGCCCCCTCCATCAGCTCGCGCAGCGACTCGCGCCACGCCGTGAAGTGCGGCGAGTCGACGAGCACGCCGTCGACGTCGAAGATCGCTCCCTGGAAGGCGGCCACACCGCGCATCCTACGGTTCGCCCCCGCACCGGCCCGGCGGCACGACCGGTCCGACGGCTCGGCTCAGAACCGTGGCGCGGAGACCTCGACCTCGGCGGCGTAGACCACGCCGGTGCGGGGGCCCTTGCCGATGTTCTCGTAGCCGGACCACTCGGCGGCGACCATGAACAGGGTGCGCCCGTCGGGCCCGCCGAGCGCGCACGAGAAGCCGAACAGGTCGAACGGGATGCGGTCGGCGACCTCGCCGCCCTCCCGCACCCGCTCGCAACCCGTCTGGGTGGCGATCCACACGGCGCCCTCGGCGTCGATGCTGATGCCGTCGCAGCCGTGCTCGACCTCGGCCCACACGCGGCGGTTCGACAGGCCGCCGTCGGGGTCGATGTCCCAGGCACCGAGGCGGGAGGCGAACGACTCGGCGACGATCAGCGTCGACCCGTCCGGCGTGACCGCCATCCCGTTGGGGAACGCCACCTCCGTGGCCACGATGCGGGTGTCCCCGTCGGGAGTGACGAGCGCGACCACGCCCGAGCGGGACCCGACCTCGAAGTCGAAGCCGCCGCTCATGTCGAAGTTCGGCGAGTTCACGTACGCGTTGCCCCGGGGGTCGACGATGACCTCGTTCCACACCTGCGGCCCCAGCGCGGACAGGTCGGCGTGGGGAACGAGCTGCGCCTCCCCCGCCTCATCAGCGGTCGTCGGCTCCAGGCGCTCGAGGCCGGCCCCGCCGGTGACGAGCATGGTCCCGTCGGCCTGCCAGTCGAAGCAGAACGGGAACGACGCGGAGCGGGCGACGACCTCGGATCGCCCTGCTGCCGGGCCGGTGACCTCGGCGGCCAGGATCTCACCGGCCACCCAGTCGGAGCACCAGAAGCGCCCGTCGTGCCAGCGGGCCGATTCGCCCATGGCCAGGCCCGACAGCAGGGTCGTGATCTCGTGTGTCGTCTCGCTCATGCGGGGTTGGACCGCCCGCGGGCGGCGAACTCATCGCGGGCCGACGGAACGTCCGCCGCGGGCGATCCCCGCAGGTCAGGCCCGGGAGTGGCGACCTGTGCGCCGGAACAGGGCCGACGCGACGGCCACGACGATGATCGCCCCGATGACGGCGCCGATGATGCCGCCCCAGTCGAACTTGTCGTCGTCACCGATGCCGAGCAACCCGGTGAAGACCCAGTAGCCGACGAGGGCACCGATGAGTCCGAGGACGGTCGACAGGGCCCACGACTGCCAGCCCTGCATGTGCTCGAACGCATCGTTCGGGACGAGCGCTCGACCGATGGCACCGCACACCAAACCGAGGGCGAGGGCGGCGATCAGGCTTCCGATGTCCATTGTCTCCTCCAGGTGCTAGGGGCTTGAGCAGGAGACCTGGTGAGGACGGTACCGCCGCGCCGAGGTTGTGGCAACGGTCACACCCCGACCGTCACCGAACCGTCGCCTGACCGCCGTCGAGCGGCGCGAGCGCGCCGAGGATGGTCGGGTAGAACTCCGCGACGGTGGGGTGGATCGGCAGCATGTCGGCGAGCACGTGGTACGGCGCGTCGGCGTGCATCAGCGCGCTGACGATCTGCACGATCTCGTCGCCGGTGATGCCGAGCACCGAGGCACCGAGGAACCGCTCGGTCTCGGTGTCGACCAGCAGGCTGATCAGCCCGTCGGTCTCGCCGTCGAGGGCTGCCCGCGTCACGTCGGACATCGGCATCGACGCCCTGGCCACCGGTCGGCCCGACGCCCGCGCCTCCCGCTCGGACATGCCGACCCGTCCGAGGGGCGGATCGGTGAACACGGCATAGGTGGGGATGCGCCCGTCGGCCGTGCGCGACCCGCCGGCGAGGTGGTCGACCAGGATCTCGTAGTCCTGGTACGAGGTGTGGGTGAACGCGCCGCGCCGGTTGATGTCGCCGAGCGCCCAGATGCCGTCGACCGACGTGCGGAACACGCCGTCGGTCTCGAGGAAGCCGCGGTCGTCGGTCGCCAGGCCGATCGCGGCGAGGTCGAGGGTGTCGGTGTTCGGGGTGCGGCCGGCCGCCACCAGGAGGTGCGAGCCGTCGATCGGGCCGCCCTCGGTCAGGTGCACGCGCACGCCGTCGCCCTGCGGCTCGACCCGGGTCGCGGACGTGGACGTGCACACGGTGACGCCCTCGGCGGTGAGGAAGCGGGCCATGGCGGCGGAGATCTCCGGGTCCTCCCGGGAGGCGATGCGCTCGCCGCGCTCGATGATCGTGACCGCACTGCCGAGACGGGCGAAGAGCTGACCGAGCTCGAGGCCCACGTAGCTGCCGCCGAGCACGACCAGGTGAGCCGGGAGCTCGCGCAGGTGCAGCACGCGGTCGTTGTCGAGCCACGCCACGTCGTCGATGCCCTCGACCGGGGGCTTCGTGGCGCGGGTGCCGACGTTGAGGAAGACCTCGCCCGCCACGAGGGTGCGGTCGCCGACGGCGACCTCGAAGCCGGCGTCGGAGCGCCCGGTGAACCGGGCGGCGCCGTACAGCAGCGACATCCCGTCCGTGTGGCCGAGGGTGTCGGCGAACCCGTCGACCCACCCGTCGATGAGGGCGTCCTTCCGGGCCATCACCGCCGCGAAGTCGACGCTCACCTCGCCGGTGCGGACGCCGTGGCGCCCCGCCGTGCGCGCCAGATGGGCGACCCGGGCCGAGGCCCGCATCGCCTTGGTCGGACGGCAGCCCCGGTTGAGGCAGGTGCCGCCCACCTTGTCGGCCTCGACCAGGGCGACCGTGCGGCCGGACGCCGCGAGGTGACGGCCCACGCCGGGGCCGGCCTGGCCCGCTCCGATGACGACGGCGTCGAACGCGAGGGTGTCGGACATGGCGCGGCTCCCGGGGGTGGTCGGCGCCGGCCTCACCGGCGGAGGACCCATCGTCGCGCCTGGGCCGCGGCCAGCGCCCTCACATTGCCGCGCTGATCGCGAGCCCGGCCGCGGCGGCGATCAGCCCGGCAGCCGTGCTGCCCACCAGATGGCGGAGCGCCGCGCCCGGCGAGCCGGTCTCGACGAGCCGCACCGTCTCGACGGCCAGGGTCGAGAAGGTGGTGAACGCGCCGCAGAACCCGGCGCCGAGCACGATCCGCGGCGTCTCCGCCAGGCCGTGGTGCAGCCCGGCCCCGGTGAGCAGGCCCAGCAGGAGCGCGCCCGTCACGTTGACCACGAAGGTCCCCCACGGGAGGGCGCTCCGGGTGCGAGCCTGCACGGCGCGGGTGACGAGGTACCGGGCGAGCGCACCGCCCGCGCCCGCCACCACCAGCCCGGCGAGGACCGCGGGGCTCATGGGGCGCCGAGGGCCCGCCGGCCGAGCACCGCCCCGACCCCGGCGGCGGCCGGCCCGAGGGTGATGCTCGCCGCCGCGTAGGCGAGCCCGAGGCCGGCGTGGCCGTCGCGCACCAGCAGGTCGACCTCCACCACCAGGGTGGAGAACGTCGTGTACGCGCCGAGGAAGCCGACGGCCAGGAGCGGAAGGAGGTAGCGGTCCGTCGGGTAGCGCCGCACGACCACGGCGAAGAGGAGCCCGAGGGCGAGGCTGCCGGAGACGTTGGTCCAGAACGTCGCCCACGGGAAGGCGCCGCTCTCCACGGGTACGAGCCGGGCCACGGCGTAGCGGGCGGGCGTGCCCAGCGCGCCGCCGGCCGCCACCGCGGCGAGCACGCGGGGATGGAGGCCGTCGATGGACGCAGGGACTCGTGGGCGGGGGCGGCCGTCGGCTCGGCTCATGGCCCGTCGATCATGGCGCAGTTGCCGGGATCGGGCGGTATCCGTACATTTGTACAGGTATGTCCGGCACGATCGACGAGAGCCTTGTCGCGACGGTTGCCCACGAGACGGGCGGCGACGCGGCGGCCCGCGGGACGACCGGCGCCACGGTCGGCGATTCGGGCGGCGTCACGGCCACGGCGGCCGCCACCGACGGCCGGCGGCGGCGCGGGGTCGCCAGCCGGCGGGCGATCCTCGACGCGGCCTCCGGCCTGATCGCGGACGTCGGCGTCGGCGCGCTGACCCACCGGGCCGTCGCCGAGGCCGCCGCTCTGCCCCTCGCCCGGGTCACCTACCACTTCCCGAAGGTCGACGACCTGATGCTGGCGGCCGCGCAGCGCTACCTCCAGGACTTCGACGACCACCTGCGGGCCAGCGCCCAGGCGGCGCTGACGGGCGACCGCCCGGTGGTCGAGGTGGTCACCGACGTGCTCCACGGGCTCGTCACCGACGGCGCCCGCGAGTTCCTCGGCATGGTCGAGGTGCGCCTGGCGCTGGCCCGGCGGGGCCGCGCCGTCGAGGACACCGGCATCGTGCCGGTGATCGAGTCCTTCGGCGCCGACCGCGCCCGCGCCCTGTCGATCGCCGCCGCCATGTTCGGCTTCGCCGTGCTCGCCGCGGCCGAGCCCGCCACCGTCGAGCGCGCCCAGGTGCGCGACCACGTCCGAACCGTCCTCGGGGGACCGACATGACCACCACGACACCGAGCCAACCCACACCGGGCCGCGAGGCATCGAGCCGATCCACACCGGGCCAGGAGACACCGAGCCAACCCGACGCGGCGCGCACCGGGGTGACGCCGAGGGCGGCCGGCGCCCCGGTCGGCCCGGGGTCGCTCCTGTGGGACACGGCCGGCGATCCCCGCGGCCTGTTGACCGGCACCGCCGCCGGGCTGATGCAGCTGATGCTGCCCGGCCTCGGGGCCGGCGTGACCGACCACTCCAACTTCTTCGACGACCCGTTCGACCGGATCTTCCGGTCGATCCCCTACATCTGGCGCAGCATCTTCGCCGCCGACGAGGAGGAGGGTGAGCGGGCGGGCCGCACGATCCGGGACTTCCACCCCGACATCAAGGGCGTCGACCACAACGGCAACCGGTACCACGCCCTCGATCCGGACATCTACTGGTGGGCGCACGCCACCTTCACCTGGGAGTTCTTCCGCGCCCGCGAGCTGTACTACCTGCGCCCGCTGCGCCGCTCGGAGCAGGAGCAGCTCTACGCCGAGACGGTCACGTGGTACCGCCGGTACGGGGTGAGCGAGCGGCCGGTGCCTCCGACGCTCGACGCCTTCCGCACCCGCTTCGAGGACATCTGCCGACACGAGTTGCAGCTCACGCCGGCCGTGCAGTGGGCGCTCGACCCGCAGCGCAACGCCGGGGCCCGGGGCGCGCCCGTCCGCCTGCCCGGGCCGCTCGCCCCGCTGAGCGGGCTCGCCACGCGCCTCGGCAGCGACGTGCTGCGCGTGATCGTGTACGGCAACATGCCCGACATCGTCCGGCGGCGGTTCGGCTTCGCCTGGTCGAACGCCGACCGGGTCGCGTTCGTGGCGGTGTGCTCGGCCCTGCGGGGGATGGAGCCGGCGATCCGCCGGGGCGCGCTCTCCGCCATGTTCCCGGAGGGCACCCCGTACCTCGACCCGTCGGATCGCACGAAGGTCGTGGTGGCGGGGCCCAACCCTCGGCAGCGGGCCCGCAGCAGTTCGCACGGCTGAGGCGCCCGCCGGGGGCGGACGCTCCCGATCCTTGACACCCGCGGCGGCCCATCGCACAGTGAGCACTCATTCAGTTGTTCGTCCGCGAACGCACTGGGGCGCAAGCAGGCGACAGACGCATCGGGAGGGGACATGAGCACGTCTGTCATGCGCGCCAGCGCGCGCATCCGGGGGGTGGTCGCCGTATCGGTGGCACTCCTGTTGGGGACCACCGGTCTCGCCGGGGGACCGCCGGCCGGGGCGACGCCGGCCGCGCCGGCGGCACCCGCCGCGGCACCGGGCGACGATCCGTTCTACGCACCGCCGTCGCCGCTGACCGGCAACCCCGGTGACGTGATCCGCAACCGGGCGAGCGTCTTCACGCTCGATCCGATCACCCGGGCACCCGCGTCGGGCGTCACGGCCCAGCAGGTGCTGTACCGGTCGACGTCGGCCACCGGCGCGGCCAACGCCGTGTCGGGCACGGTGCTCGTCCCCACCGCCCCGTGGCAGGGAGGGGGCGCTCGCCCCGTCGTCGCCTACGCACCCGGCACGCGCGGCGTGGGCGACATCTGCGCGCCGTCCTACGTCATGACCCAGGGCACCGACTACGAGGGCTTCTTCGTCGCCGGGCTGCTGGCGCGCGGGTGGGCCGTGGCCGTCACCGATTACGAGGGCCTCGGCACGCCCGGCGAGCACACCTACGTCGTCGGCCAGTCCGAGGGACGGGCGCTGCTCGACATCGCCCGTGCCGCCCAGCGCCTGCCGGGAGCCGGCCTGTCGCCGTCGAGCCCCGTCGGCCTGATGGGTTACTCGCAGGGCGGCGGCGCCACCGGCTGGGCCGCCCAGCTCGAACCGAGCTACGCGCCGGAGCTTGACGTGCGGGGCGTGGTCGCCGGCGGTGTCCCCGGCGACCTCACCGCGGTCGCCGACTTCGTGGACGGCGGGCCGTTCGTGATCTTCGAGCTGCTCGCCGGCATCGGGCTGGACGCCGCGTACCCGGAGCTCGACCTCGACTCGTACCTCAACGAGCGGGGCCAGGCCCTGATGGACGCCAAGGACTCGGCCTGCCTGGTCAACGTCGCCGAGCTCGACGTGCTCCTCCAGACGCTGGGGGGCACGCTCTTCAGCGGCATCGACGACTACACGACCTCGAACCCGCTCGACACCCCGCAGTGGCGGGCGCGGCTGGCCGAGAACAAGCTGGGCGGCACCAAGCCGCAGGCGCCCGTGTACATGTACCACGGCATCATCGACGAGATCGTGCCGCTGCGGCAGGCCGCGCAGCTGCGCCGGACGTGGTGCAACCGCGGCGCCAACGTCACCTGGTCGCTGCGACCGGGCGAGCACGCCATCACCCTGGTGGAGGGCTACAACTCGGCGGCCAACTGGCTCGACGCCCGGTTCGACGGCTCCCGGGCCTGGTCGAACTGCTGGCTGCCGTGAGCTGACGACGGGGTGATCTGACATCGGGGCGCCCCGCCGCATCGGCGGGGCGCCCCGTCAGCTCACGGCTCGGCCGACTGGCAACGTCGGCCGAGCAGATCGGGCGCTCGCCACACCCGACGCACGGCGATTTGGCATCGACGTCACGGCTCCCCGGCTCGGCCGACTGGCGACACGAACGACTCCGTCGCCACCTCGGCCTCGAAGCGTGCGAGGTCGACGTTGGCGAAGACGGCGCCCGTCTGGGTGGCCATGGCCCGCAGCGCGGTGAGCTTGCGATCGAGCGCCGCCCCGCGCAGACACAGGTGGAGGGCGAGGTCGCGCTCGGGCACGCCGGCGGGCCGCTCGTCGGTCATGTAGATGCCCCACTCCTCGTAGAGGTCGCCGAAGCGGGCGATCTGCTCGACGGTCGGGGTGGCGTAGAGCAGCCGCGCGGGGCGGCCCGCACGCTCCCAGGCATCCGTGACCCAGCGGTGCACCGCGATGTGGTCGGTGTGGTGGGTCATCCCGTCGGGCCCGAACGTGAGGATGGTGTCGGGCCGGACCTCCTCGAGCAACCCCGCGACCCAGGCCAGCCCGTCGCGGTCGCATTCGAGGAGTCCGCCGTCGGGCAGTCCCCGAATCGCGTGCTCGCCGACCCCGAGCACCGCCATCGCCGCCGCGGCCTCCCAGCGGCGCACCCGCCCGAGGCGGTCCGGCGGCCAGGCGTCACGGTCGTCCGTGCCGTGCTCGCCGGCGGTGGCCGACACGCAGACGACCCGCTGACCGCCGTCGCGCGCGGCGGCCATGACGCCCGCGGACAGGAAGGTCTCGTCATCCGGGTGCGCCCAGACCGAGAGGATCGTGCCGAGGTCGGCCGGGGTCAGCGGTGCGGTCATGACCGGCATGATGCGGGGCGTCGCTCCCACCGCGCTCCCACGCGCTCGCAGGCGCTGTGAGCAGATGGGAGTGCCGTGAGAGGCACGACGCGCATCCTGACCGCCATGACGATGACCCTAGCGACAACCCCCACCCAGCTGCCCGACGACGTGCTGGAGGGCTTCCGGGCCCGGGCCGGCGACCTCGACCGGGCCAACGCCTACTTCGACGAGGACCTGGCCGAGCTCCGGGCCGCCGGCTACCTGGCGGCCGCGGTGCCCACCGAGCTCGGCGGCTGGGGCCTCGACCTGGCCCAGCTCGCCGCCAGCCAGCGGCGCCTCGCCCGCTACGCGCCGGCGACCGCGCTGTCGATGACGATGCACTCCTATTGGATCGGCATCGCCACCGAGATGGAGCGTGTCGGCGACACGTCGCTGCGCTGGATCCTCGAGGCCGCCGCCGACGGCGAGGTGTTCGCTGCCGGGCACGCCGAGCCCGGCAACGACATCCCCGTGCTGCTGTCCACCGCCCAGGCCACGCGCGTCGAGGGCGGCTACCGGCTGAACGGGCGCAAGCAGTTCGGCTCCAACGGGCCTGCCTGGACGTGGCTCGGCGCCCACGCGATGGATGCCGATGCCCCGGGCGGGCCGCAGGTCGTCCACGCGTTCGTCGAGCGCACCAGCCCGGGCGTGCAGGTCGTGGAGACCTGGGACACGCTCGGCATGCGCCCGACCCAGAGCCACGACACGATCCTCGACGACGTGTTCGTCCCCGATTCCCGCATCGGGCGGGTCGTGCCCGCCGGCGACGCCTCGGACCCGTTCGTCGTCGCCATGGCGATCTGGCCGCTGTCGCTGATCGCCGCGGTGTACCTCGGGATCGCCGACCGGGCCCTCGAGGTCGCCGTCGCCGGCGCCCGGAAGAAGACGTCGATCGCCATCGACCGGGGCGCCTACGCCTACAACCCGATGGTCCAGCACCAGGTGGCCGAGATGTACCTCGAGCTCGACGCCGCCGGTGCCACGGTCGACCGGTTCGTCGCCGACTGGGTGGCCGGTGTCGACCACGGCGAGGAGTGGGGGACGAAGGTGTACTCCACGAAGTGGCGGGCCGTGGAGGCGGCCAAGCGGGTCGTCGACATCGCCCTCGACGTCGCCGGCGGCGCCGGCATGTTCCGTGGCAACGAGCTGGAGCGGCTCTACCGGGACGTGCGCTGCGGTGGGTTCCATCCGGCCAACGACGCCCTGACCCACGAGATGGTCGGCAAGGCGACCCTCGGCATCGTCGGCGAGACGCCGCGGTGGTGAACCCCGGGACGTGGCCCCGGGCCCGGTGACGCCGGGTCCGGGCTCACAGGGCGCGCAGCGCGTGCTCGACGGCAGCGTCGCCGTCGAGCACGGCGCCCGCGCGCCGGGCGGCCTCGTACTCCTCCTCGCCCAGCGTGGCCGCCAGCTCGGCGCCGAGCTCTCGGAGCGCGACCTCGTCGGTGCCGAAGATGAGGTGCCCGGCGCCGGAGCGCCGCACCGCGCCCTCCAGCACCGCGGCGTCGCGGGGACGGCCGAGGCGGGCCAGCAGGATGGCGATCGAGCGCAGCATCGTCCACTGCGGCGACCACATCCCCGCCCGGCGCCAGTGGGTGATCAGGCGCCGGAAGTCCTCGGCGGCCACCGCCGGATCGCCGGTGCGGGCGTCGATCGACGCCTTCGACGCCCCGGCCAGGCCCACCACGAACGACACGTTGGCCTGCTCCGCCACCTCGACCGCGCGGGCGTAGCGTGCCCGGGCCTGCTCGGCGTCGACCTCCATCACGGTCTCGCCCGCGCAGTACCAGATGTAGGCCGCGTACGGGGTCACCGCGTCGCCGACCTCGGCGAGAAGCTCCGCTGCCCGCTCCCCTGCGGTGGGGTCGGCCGCGTACGCCCGGGCCAGCAGCTCGGTGCCGCGGGCGAACACCAGCTGCGCCCGATCCCCAGCTGCGGCCTCGATCGCGCGCTCGTACCACCCGACGGCCTCGTCGAGGCGGCCCGTGAACAGCCCCTGGTTGCCGCACACCGTCGCCACCTCGCTGGGCACTGGCCCGCCGGACCGTTCCGCGACGCGCAACGCCCGCTCGCTGCGGACGCCGGACTCGTCCACGTCCCCCGCCATCCACGCCGCGTAGGCCGCCGCGGCCCAGACCAGTGAGGCGGCCGGAGCGCGGTCCCCCGGGTCGGCCGCGGCGACGCGCTCCGACCACGCGAGCACGTCGGGGCGGAGCCGCATGATCCCGTAGTCCAGCAGGCTGGTGACGAGGTGCCCCGCGAGCTCGGCGTCGTCATGGGCGAGCAGCCAGTCGATCGCGGCGCGCAGCTCGGGGAGGGCGGCGTCGATCTCGGTCAGCACCTGCGGGCCGGGCTCCATCAGGCGCCTGTTGGCGTCCTCCGCCCAGGCCACCTGGTAGCGGGCGTGCCGGCCGCCGACCCGCTCCGCGTCGCCTGTCGCCGCCAGCCGCTCGGCGCCGAACGCGCGCAACGTCTCGAGTAGCAGATAGCGCCGATCCGAGGTGCGCAGCACCAGCGACCGTTCGACCAGCTGCACCAGCGCGGCGGTGGCCGTCTCGGTGTCCGTGTCGCACACGGCCGCGGCGTCGGCGGCCGTGAACGACCCGACGAACACGGACAGCGCGGTGAAGACCTCCTGCAGAGGCTCGTCCAACAGCCCGAACGACCACGACACCGCCGCGCTCAACGACGCGTGCCGGGACGACGTGCGATACCCCGAGGACAACAGCGTGAACCGGTGGTCCAGCCCGGCGGCGACCTCCGCGACGTCGTGGGTGTGCAGCCGGGCAGCCGCGAGCTCGATGGCGAGCGGCAGCCCGTCGAGGCGGCGCACGATCTCCGCGATGCAGGCGCGGGCCTCCTCGTCCGGCTCGAAGCCGGGAGCGACCGCCCGCGCCCGGTCGACGAAGAGCTGAACGGCCGGCGCCCCGTCGTCGCCCACCGGGAGGGTGGGCACCGCGCACACCTGCTCGCCGGGGACGCGGAGGCGCTCGCGGCTCGTCGCCAGCACGGACACGTGGGGGCAGGTGGTGACCAGCCGTTCCACCAGCTCGGCAGCCGGCCCCACCACGTGCTCGCAGTTGTCGAGCAGCAGCACGACGTGGGCGTCGCCGAGCAGGTCCGCGATCCGGTCTGTCAGCGGGACGCCGGGCCGAGCATCGATCCCGAGCGCGTCGGCGACGACGTCGACCACGGTGGTCCGGGAGGCCGTGGCCAGCTGGCACAGCACGACGGGCCGGTCGGGGCATGCGGCACGCAGACGGTGGCCCGCCTCGAGCAGCAGCCGCGTCTTCCCGACGCCGCCCGGACCGACGAGCGTCACCACCCGGTGCGTCCCGGCCAGCTCGGTCACCTCCGCGACCAGGTCGTCGCGCCCGACCAGCGAGGTCGGCGGGGCGGGCAGCCGGCGCTGGGAGGGCGGATGACCGGCTGCCGCGCCGCCGGGCGCCGGGTCGGATGCCACGCCGCCGGGCGTCGAGTCGGATGC
>DASUQS010000022.1:0-7660 GCA_036280455.1 Acidimicrobiales bacterium | reverse complement strand
GTCCGCGTGGGCCGTCCTGGCCCTGCCGGGGGCGGCGATCATCGGCTTCGGGTTCGCCGGAGCCGGCCTCGGCCTCACCACGTTCATGCGGTCGTGGCTCGACTTCGACTATGTGCAGCTCGCCATCATCCCGCTGTTCCTGTTCTCCGCCACGTTCTTCCCCCTGTCGCAGTATCCCGACGCGCTGGCATGGGTGGTGCGCCTCAGCCCGCTCTACCAGGGGGTGGCGATCGAGAGGGCGCTGGTGCTCGGCGATCCGTCTCCGATCCTGCTCGTGCACACCGCGTACCTGCTCGTGATGGGGTGGTTCGGCCTGCGCGTCGCCGGCCGGCGTCTGGGTCTGATGCTCCAGCCCTGACGGTCGGGTCGGCGCCGATGGCCGCGTCGGGTGGCGCGTCCGGCAGGCTGGTGGGGTGGCTCCCTCCGACGGCGACCTGACGACACCGCGCGGCCTCACCCTGCCCGCCGTCGCGATCGACGAGCGGTTCGCGCGCGGCTCCGGTCCCGGCGGCCAGCACCGCAACGTCACCGCGTCGGCCGTCGAGCTGGTGGCCGACCTCAACGCGCTGGACGGACCGGCGGCGGACCGCGTGCGCTCCCGCCTCGGCGAGCTGGTGCGGGTCAAGGCCGACGACTCCCGCTCGCAGTGGCGCAACCGCGGCATCGCCCGGGACCGGCTGGCCGAGCTGATCGACGAGGCCGCCGTGCCGGTCACCCCCCGCCGGCCCACCCGGCCCTCCCGGCGCGCCCGGCAGCGCCGCCTCGACGAGAAGAACCGCACGTCGGCCCGCAAGCGCGACCGCTCCTGGCGCCCCGGCGACGACTGACCCCGACCATGACCGCGGCCCGCTGACATCGGGGCTGCCGCCCGAACCGAAGGGATTTCCACTACCGGATCGGCCGCCGGAGCGGCCAGATCTGGTGTGGAAATCCGGGCGAGGGGCCGACAGCCGGCCGGTACCGTCGCTCCATGGGTCGCGATCCCGGGGCTGGAGGGACGACAGGGCCGGCATCGCCGACCGTGCCGACGGTCGTCGAGCGGGTGACCGGGGCAGCGCGCGAGCTGCTCGCAGGCCGGCGAGTCGTCCTCGCACACTTGCCGGTCGCCGGCGCCCGGTCGCTGGTCGGCCAGCTCTGCGAGCTCGGGGCGGAGCGGTGCTTCGTCGTCGCCCCGTTCGTCGGCGCGGGCGACATGCCCGACGCCGCCGTCACCGAGTGGTACTCGCTCGACCTCCGGGGCGACGATGCCATCGACCTCTTCCGCCAGTTCGAGCGGGCGATGGCCGACCCGCCTGCCGAGCTCGTGGCGGCCCTCGACGCGTTCGATCCCGCGGGCGACTCCCTGGTGCTCGTCATGCCGCTCGACGCCACGACCAGCGTCGTCGGCCGTCCCGCGTTCGGCGCGCGGCGGCCCGAGTGGGTGGCGCTGGAGGACAAGACCACCAACGACGCGCTGTTCGAGCGGGCCGGGGTGCGGTGCGCACCGTCGGAGGTCGTCCCGGCGGACGATCGGGCCGCACTCGACGCCGCCGCGGCGCGCCTCGACGGCGGTGCGGGCACCGTGTGGTCCGGCGACGCCCGCGAGGGGTTTAACGGTGGCGGTGTGCTCGTCCGGTGGGTCACCGACCCGGACGGCGCCGCCCGCGCCCACGAGCTGATGGCCGGCCGGTGCGACACGGTGCGCATCGCGCCGTTCCTCGACGGCGTCCCGTGCAGCATCCACGGCATCGTCACCACCGACGGCGTCGCCGTGTTCCGGCCGATGGAGATGGTGACGCTGCGCACCTCCGACCCGCCAGGGTTCCGCTACGCCGGTGTCTCGTCGTTCTGGGACCCTCCCGATGCCGACCGCGTCGTCATGCGGGACGCGGCCCGCCGGGTCGGTGCGCTGCTGCGTGAGGAGGTCGGCTTCGCCGGCTCGTTCGGCATCGACGGGGTGCTCACCGCCGACGGCTTCCGGCCGACGGAACTGAACCCGCGGATGGGCGGAGGACTCAGCGTCGTCGCCCGCGCCCTACCCGACGTCCCCCTGTTCCCGCTGCACTGGATCACCGCCGCGGACCTGCCGCTCCCGGTGTCGGCCGTCGAGCTGGAGGACACGCTCACCGCCGCCGCCGACGCGGCGCGGGGCGGGGGCGCGTGGACGTTCGTCAGCAGCGAGATCGAGGAGACGACGCACTGCCGGCTCGTCGTCGACGGTGGTACGTGCCACCCCGTGGCCGACGGCGACCAAGCGGACGTCGACGTGACGATCGGGCCCGGGGGCGAAGGCGGGTTCGTCCGGTGCGTGGCCGACCCGGACCGCACGCCGGTCGGGCCGTCGCTCGCACCCCGGATGGCGACGGTCCTCAACTGGCTAGACACCCGCCACGACCTCGGCCTCGGCCCCCTCACCCCCGCCACCCCGGCGGAGACGACAGCCACCCGCTCCCCGAGTGAGTCAGGGAGGTCAGCGACGGAGGCGAAGGGTGAAGACGGAGCCGTCGCCGTCCGGTCCCGGTGACCGGACCGTGAGGCTGCCGCCGTGGGCCGCGGCGATCTGCCGGGCGATCGGCAGGCCGAGGCCCGTCCCCGGGGTGTCGGGCCGGCCCCGCCAGAACCGCTCGAAGACCCGGTCCTGCTCCTCCGACGGAACGCCCGGGCCGTGGTCGGTGACGAGGATCGCAGCCTCCGTCTCGTCGGCCGTCACCTCGACGGCGACGGCGGATCCCTCGGGCGAGTAGCGCACCGCGTTGTCGACCAGGTTGGCGACAGCCCGGGTCGCGGTGGCCTCGTCGAGCCGGCACGTCACGGTCGCCGGACCGGTGAGCGACACCGTGATGCCCCGGGCGGCGGCGACCACGGCGGCGTCCGCGACGACCACCCGAGCGACGGTCATCAGGTCGGCGGGGCGCCGGTCGATCGTGCGGGCCCTCCCGCGTGCGTCGACCAGCAGCTCGTCGAGCGCGGTCTGCAGGCGGGTCGCGGCCGCGTGGGACCGTGCGAGGCCCTCGCGGTAGACGGCGAGGGTCGGCTCCGGGTGGGCGAGCATGACCTCGGCGTTCGCCTTCAGCACCGTGAGCGGGGTGCGCAGCTCGTGGCTCGCCTCCTCGATCAGCCGGCGTTGCGCCTCGGCGGCCCGCTCCAGGCGGTCGAGCATGGCGTCGAAGCTGGAGGCGAGCGCCACGACCTCGGTCGGCCCCGTGTCGAGAGCGATCCGCCGGCTGAGGTCGGAGCCCTCGATGTCCTCGGCGACTGTGCGCACCCGATCGATCGGACGCACCGCCCGTCCGGCCCACCACCAGGCGAGCGCCGCGGCGGCGGGCCCGAGCGCGACCACGGTCACCGTCACCCATGGCGACCGTCGGTCCGAGGTCTCCTCGACCGCCGTCCCGTCGCCCTCGACCTGGACCTCCGTTTCGGTGACGGCGGTGACACCCGCCAGCAGCAGGACCGGGACGTAGATGGCGAAGAACCCCACCATCGCCAGCTGCACCCGCAGCGATCGCCAGGCGCCACGCGACGCCGCGGTCACGGTGCGACTCGCAGCCGGTAGCCGGCGTTCGTGACCGTGGCGATCGGCGGTGGGTCGCCCAGCTTGCGGCGCAAGCGGCTGAGGATCACCCGCACCGACGACGTGAACGGGTCGGCGTTGGCGTCCCACACGTGCTCCAGCAGGACCTCGGTCGGCAGCACCTCGCCCGGGTGGTGCATGAAGTAGCGCAACAGCGCGAACTCGCGGGCGGTCAGGCGCAGCTCAGCGTCGCCCCGCCAGGCGCGGTGCGCAGCCGGGTCGAGCCGGAGGTCGCCGACCTCCAGCACACTCCCCCGCTGGTCGCCCCGGCGGGCGAGCGCCCGCAGCCGGGCGGTCAGCTCCGCGAAGTCGAACGGCTTGACCAGGTAGTCGTCCGCCCCGGCGTCGAGCCCGGCGACCCGGTCGGCCACCGCATCGCGGGCCGTCAGCACGAGCGTGCGGCGGGGACGGTGGAGGTCCGGATCGGTCGGTAGCCGGCGCACGAGGTCGAGCCCGTCACCGTCCGGGAGGCCGAGGTCGACGCAGGCGACGTCGAACTCGGTGGTCCGCAGCTGCTCCTCCGCCTCGGCGCACGTGCGGGCGAGATCGACGGCGTAGGACTCGTTCCGCAAGCCGAGCGCCATCACGTCGGCCAGGTCGGCGTCGTCCTCGATCACCAGGATCCGCACGCCGTCAGCCTGACAGGCTCGCCGTGATGGTTCCCGCCGGCCCGGCGACGGTCAGGCGGTCCTCCCCGAACCCCACGGTCACGTCGGCGGCGCTAGCCGTCGGGTCGGCGGGGCGGAACGCGCCGCGGCCGGCCGGGGCGACCACCACTGTGGGACCGCCGCCGCCGAGGTCCACCGCGGCGACGCCACCGCGCTCGTCGAGCGCATACCACCCCGTGACGGGCTCGCCGCCCGCCGTGATGGTGACGTACGTGCGCAGCTCGCGATCCTCGACGATCGTGCCCACCAGCGCCACGTCCTCGATCGGGCCGAGCTCCGACTCGACGGCCTCGCGCTCCTCGCGGCCTGCGTCCGTCTCCCCCGCCAGCAACGCCCGCACCCGCCCCTCGTGCGCGGCCGCGTCCGCTGCGATCCCGTCGGACAGCGGGAACAGCGCGGCGACCGCGGCGGGGCCCGAGGCGGTGATGGCCAGGCCGTCGTCGTGCGGGGCCACCTCGAACGATCCGCCGGCGGAGCCGTCCGCCGGATCGTCGGCGGCATCATCGGCCGTCAGGACGTAGGTGCCCGCCAGCGCGGCCATCTCCGCCGCATCCAGCCCGCCGTCCCCGTCGCCTGACGGACCGGCGGGTGGGGGCGGCAGCTCGCCGGCGACCAGGGCCGGGCCGACCGCGGCGAGCAGATCCTCGGCCGTGACGTCCGGAGTGTTGGACGCCACCGCGATCACCCGCTCGCTCTCGGGCAGCCAGGCGACGACGGCCTCCTGGCCGGCGTCTCCGCCCCCGCCGGCCACGGCCAGGACCGGCTCGCCGAACCTCGACTCGTCCAGCGCCACCCACCCCGGGGTCTCCGCGGTCCCGTCGCCGTGATCGAACCCCGGACGGGCGATGGCGGCGGCGGCCCCCCGCGACGTGATCTGCCCCGTGAAGAGTGCGTGGGTCCACGCGGCCAGTTCCCCCGTGGTCATCGCCAGGTCGCCGTTGCCGGCCATCGCCCAATGCGGGCCGGCGAAGTCGCCCGCCTGGCCGGTGCTGCCGTCGTCGAGGACGCCCACCGCCCTCGGGCCCGCCGGCGCTGGAAAACCGTCCCAGAACCCGCCCGCCACCGCGCCGCCGGGCAGCGTCAGCACCCGCGACGCCAGGAACTCGCGGTAGTCGGTGCCGGACACCTCGTCGACGATGAGCGCGAGCAGGGTGTAGCCGGCGTTGCTGTACAGGTGGTCGGTGCCCGGGGGAAACGACTGGGGCAGCTCACCGATCGCGGCCACCGCCGCGTCGCGATCGAGCGGCTGGTGATCCTCGCCGTGGTCGCCGGTCAGGCCACCGGTGTGCAGCAGCAGTTGCTCGACGGTGATGTCCGCCGCGGCACCGCGAAGCCCGGCGACGAGGTCGCCCGCCCGGTCGGTGAGCGCCAGCTTCCCCTCGTCGACCAGGACGAACACGGCTGCCGCGGTGAACGCCTTGCTCACCGATCCGATGGCGAACACGGTGTCGACGGTGTTGGGGGCTCCGGTGGCGGCATCGGCCGTGCCGTAGGCGGCGAGGCAGTCGGGCTCCCCCGCGGTCGTCACTGCGATCGTGCCGCTGAACCCGGCCTCGGCCCAGCCGGAGAACGCGTCGTCGAGATCCGGTGGGCAGGCAGTCCCCGTACCGGCGCCACCGCCTCCGTCGTCACCGGCAGAGGAGACGTCGTCGGTCGGCGTGTCGGTGTCGTCCGTGCAGGCAGCCACGGGGGCCGCGAGGGTCACGAGGACGGCCACGGTCGCAAGGAGTCGCTTCACCCCGCGGAACGTACGAATCCCGCTGTGAACCTGTTGTGAACGGGCCGCCGCTGCCGGGCGGCCCGCGGGTCAGACGTCGAGCTTGGGCCGGAGGTGGTCGAGCAGGCCGGCGATCGGCACCCGCTCCTGCGCCATCGTGTCGCGGTCGCGCACCGTGACCGCCCGGTCCTCCAGGCTGTCGAAGTCGACGGTCACGCAGTAGGGGGTGCCGAGCTCGTCCTGGCGGCGGTAGCGCCGGCCGATCGCCTGGGTCTCGTCGTAGTCGCACATGAAGTGCGGCTGCAGCTGGGCGAGCACCTCGTTCGCGGGCTCCTGCAGCTCGGGCTTCTTCGAGAGCGGCAGCACCGCCACCTTGTAGGGGGCGATGCGGGGATGGAACCGCAGCACCGTGCGGACCTCGCCCTTGCCCTGGCCCTCGCGGGCGACCTCTTCCTCGTCGTACGCGGCCATCAGGAAGGCCATTGCCGTGCGCGTCGCCCCGGCCGCCGGCTCGATGACGTGCGGGAACCAGCGCTCGTTGGCGGCCTGGTCGAAGTACTCGAGCTTCTCGCCCGAGTGCTCCGCGTGCTGGCGGAGGTCGTAGTCGCCCCGGTTGGCGATGCCCTCGAGCTCGTCCCACCCCCAGGGGAACAGGTACTCGACGTCGCTCGTCCCGGTGGAGTAGTGGGACAGCTCGTCGGGGTCGTGGGCCCGCAGCCGCAGCTGGTCGGCCGGCATGCCGTGGTCGAGGTACCAGTTCATGCGCTCGGCGCACCAGTACTCGTACCACTTGGGGCTGTCCTCCGGCGGGACGAAGAACTCCATCTCCATCTGCTCGAACTCGCGGGTGCGGAAGACGAAGTTGCCGGGCGTGATCTCGTTGCGGAACGACTTGCCCACCTGGGCGATCCCGAACGGCGGCCGCTTGCGCGACGTCTCCATCACGTTGCGGAAGTTGAGGAACATGCCCTGCGCCGTCTCGGGTCGCAGGTAGACCTCGGCGCCCGAGCCCTCGACCGGGCCGGCGTAGGTCTTGAACATGAGGTTGAACTGCCGCGCCTCGGTGAAGCTGTTCTTCGCCCCGCACTTGGGGCAGGTCTCGGGATCCTCCAGCTTGTCGAGCCGGAACCGCTCCCGACAGACCCGGCAGTCGACCAGCGGATCGGTGAAGTTCTTCAGGTGGCCCGAGGCCTCCCACACCGCAGGCGGCGACAGGATGGCGGCGTCGAGGCCCACCACGTCGTGGCGGAGCTGCACCATCGAGCGCCACCAGGCGTCCTTCACGTTGCGCAGCAGCAGCACACCCACGGGGCCGTAGTCGTAGGTCGACCGGAACCCGCCGTAGATCTCGGCGGACGGGAAGACGAAGCCTCGGCGCTTGCAGAGGTTGACGACCTTGTCGAACAGTGCGGCATCGGGGGTGGGGGCCTCGGACATGGCGGCCCAGTGTACGGACCGTGGTCGGCGGTCCCGAACCGGTTCGGAGATGACACGACCGTGCACGACGGTCGGTAGCGGCAGTGCTAGAACGAGCGGCGTGACCGAGCGCAGCGAGCGACTCCCGCGCCCCGCCGCGCGGACGCACCGAGGAGCCACCCGATGAGCAGCTACCCCTACCCCGCGGCCGCGCCGCCGCAGGCGACGTCGTCCGCCGACCCGACAGCGGTCTTCGGCCGGCGCATCGGTGCCTGGGTGATCGACCTCCTGCTCTACACGCTGATC
>DASUQS010000021.1:0-3272 GCA_036280455.1 Acidimicrobiales bacterium | reverse complement strand
CAGGCGACGGCCGCGTCGTTCCCGACCACCTGTGCGCAGACCATCAGCGTCGCCTCGGGGAGCACCGGGTTGACCTTGCCGGGCATGATGCTCGACCCCGGTTGCAGGTCCGGCAGCCGGATCTCGGCCAGGCCGGTCGTCGGGCCCGCGCACCGGCCTGGCGGAGATCAACCTGCCGGACCTGCAGCCGGGGTCGAGCATCATGCCCGGCAAGGTCAACCCGGTGCTCCCGGAGGCGACGCTCATGGTGTGCGCCCAGGTCGTCGGCAACGACGCCTGTGTCGCGTGGGCCGGCGCCGCCGGCAACTTCGAGCTCAACGTGATGCTCCCGGTCATCGCCCGCAACCTGCTCGAGTCGGTCCGCCTGCTCGCCAACGTCACGCGGCTGTTCGCCGACCGGTGCGTGGCCGGCATCGACGCCGACGTCGACCGGTGCCGGGCCTACGCCGAATCGAGCCCGTCGCTCGGCACCTCGCTCAACCCGTACATCGGCTACGAGGCGGCGGCCGAGATCGTGAAGGAGAGCGTCAAGACGGGCCGCAGCGTGCGCGAGATCGTGCTGGAGCGCGGCCTGCTGGCCGAGGACGAGCTGGACCGGGCGCTCGACGTGCTCGGCATGACCCAGGGCGGCGTCCGCAGGTAGGCGGGTCGATGCCGGTGCCCCGGCTGGCGGGTCAGGCGCCGAGGGCGGGGGAGCCCGCGTAGGGCTGCGGGTCGCCGGGCGCGGGGAGGTTGGGCCGCGACCAGCTCATGGCCTTGCCCAGCTCGGAGGCGACGGCCTTCCACTCGGGCGGGTCCCATCCCTCGGCCAGCGCCGCGACCGAACGGTCCTGGCGCAGGTGGACGAAGGCCGGCAGCTCGTTGAGGCCCAGCGCCTTGACCAGGTCGCGGTCCGGATCGGCGAAGGTGAGGATCTTCTCGGCCCACGGCCCGAGGAACTCGCGGGCGTCGTCCGCGTCGGCCGTGACCACGAAGGCGATGCGGCAGTCGGCGCCCCGGAAGTTGTCGAGGATGCGCCCGGCCGTCTCGAGCAGCCAGGCGCTCTCGTAGGTGTACGGGTCGAGGATCACCGCCGCCAGGTGGAACGTGGTCAGCCAGCCGTCGAGCGTGCGCGGCTCGCCGTCGAGGGGCGAGAGCTCCAGGTCACCAGGGGGGTCGGTAGCCACGGCGGAGAAAGTAGTTGATGAGGTTCGCGCGGAGCAGATCAGGCGCGATCGCGGCGGTCCCGACGGGCGCTAACGTCCGCCGCCCGGTCCCACCGATCGGAACCACGGAAACCCAAGGCGGTCCTTCGATGTCCTACCCCGGCGGCCAGCAGGGCTGGCAGCAACCACCCGCGCCCCAGCACCAGCCCCAACCCCAGTACCAGCCCCCGCCGCAGCATCCCGTGCCGTTCCAGGGTGGCCCGCCGGCGTACGCGCCCCCGGGAGCCCCCTACGGGGCGTACGGCGCCTACGGCGGGCACGGCCACCGTTTGCCGATGTCGACCGCCGGCAGGCGGTTCGGCGCCTACATGCTCGAGATCCTGCTCGTCGTCGTGACGTTGGGCATCGGGTGGATCATCTGGTCGCTGTGCATCTGGGGTCGCGGGCAGTCGCCGGCCAAGCAGCTCCTGCACATGCGCTGCGTCGACCAGCACAGTGGCCAGGTGGCGGGCTGGGGCACGATGGCGCTGCGGGAGTTCGTCGGGAAGTCGATCCTCGCCAACGTGACGTGCGGCATCTCGACGCTCGTCAGCCTGTTCATGATCCTGGGCGAGTCCCGCCAGGGCGTGTGGGACAAGATCGCGAACACCGTCGTCGTCGACGATCCCCAGGACACGCTCGCCACCTGACGGACGAACGCGGCCCTCTGGCGCCTCGGGTCGGCGCGGGCCACTAGGTTCCACGTCGATCCGCATCGCCGCGCTCGGAGGCCTCAGTGAGCACCGCTTTCAAGATTTCGCTCTTCCTGCACATCGCCACGGTCGTCGTGGCGTTCGCCCCCTCGGTGCTCGCCGTTCTCCCGGGCGGGCGCGACGGCGTCGTCGGGGTGCTGGACAAGGCGGGTCGCCAGGTCTACGCGCCGGCGCTGATCCTGGCGGGCCTCTTCGGCATCCTGTGCATCGTGACCAGCGACGTCGGGGGCCAGGCCGTGTTCGAGTTCAGCGAGACGTGGATCTCTCTGGCCTTCGTCGTGTGGATCGCCATGAACGGCGTCTTCCACGCCCTCGTCCTCGCGGGGCAGAAGCAGAACGACGCCTCCAAGGTCGTCACCGGCCAGCAGATCATGACGCTCCTCCTGCTGGCGATGCTCTACCTGATGATCTTCAAGCCCGGGGCCTGACCCGGTCGACGTTCCGTCGCGGACGACGCGACGGCGACGCCGCGGAGCTGGCACGGGCGGTCGCATCATGCGATCGGCGCTGTCTTTGCAGACGTCGCGTCGGTTGAGGTCGGTTGCTCTGCAAAGACGTGTCGTGCACCCGCAGGTGTCACACCCAGCAACGAGCACCCGCCCGATAGCGTCGGGCGGGTGCACCCGATCGAGCGGCTGCGAGCCGTGGCCCGGGCCCGTGAGGTCGACCAGGCACTGCTCGCCCGCGAGGCGGCGTCGGTGCTCGGCGCCTTCGCCGGTGACCTGCCCGGGCTGGTCACGTCGTGCCGCCGCCTGCTCGACCGGCATCCGACCGCCGGGGCGCTGTGGTGGACGTGCGCCCGCCTGCTCGCCGCCGGTGACGTCCTGGCCGAGGCGCGCGCCATCGGCGACGACCTGGCCGAGGCCCCTGCGGTCACCGCGCTGAGCCTCGACCTGCCCGATGGTGCGGTGGTGGCCGTGCTGCCCGACGCCGCGGGCGGCTCGGAGCTGGTCTACGAGCTGAACGGCTGGCGGGACGACATCGTGGTCGCCCACGACCCGGGCGCCCTCCACGCCGAGCGCGAGGAGCCGCGCGTCCTGCTGGTCGAGGCGGGGGCCGCGGGTCCCGACGGCTTCGTCGCCGCAGAGGGCACCGTCGACGA
The DNA here is from genome assembly GCA_036280455.1 of Acidimicrobiales bacterium. Taxonomy (GTDB): domain Bacteria; phylum Actinomycetota; class Acidimicrobiia; order Acidimicrobiales; family VFJN01; genus ZC4RG19. The sequence goes on along the minus strand of DASUQS010000021.1, from coordinate 273 downwards.
GATCGCCGCCGCCCGCGAGGCGGGCGTCCCCGTCTGGCTCGTCATCGAGGTGGGTCGCCGCCTGCCGGCCCGCCTGTTCGACGCGGTCGTGGGCCGAGCCGAGGCTGCCTCCGGCCCCGGCGCCGTCTCCGGGCGACGCCGGGACCCGGTCGAGGTGGTGCCGATCAGCGAGGCCGAGCGCGTCGTCGAGCCCCGCCGCATCGACTGCCCGGTCCCGCCCGAGCTCCTCCGCGCCCCCGGCGGCTGGTAGCGGCACCGCCCCGGCTGGCGCCC
>DASUQS010000020.1:0-7898 GCA_036280455.1 Acidimicrobiales bacterium | reverse complement strand
CGTGCGGGGGACGAACTGGGGCGGGCTGGGGAAGGCGCCGTCGTCGTAGGGCCAGACCTCCACGACCTTCATGGCGTCGAGGTCGAACCGGGTGAGGGCGGCCGGGATCGGCTCGGTGGGCAGGTCGGCGGGCTGGACGAGGGCCTCGAGCCCGGCCTCGCCGTAGAGGCGCCACCACTCCTCCGGCACGAGCTCGGGGTCGTAGCCGACGCCGGCGAACCAGAGCTGGCGTGACCGAGCGCGGGCGGTGGGGGTCGAGCGGTCGCGGGTGGCGAGGACCGGCCCCCAGAACCGCTCGTCCCAGGCGACGTCCGCCTGGAGGACCTCGCCGGTGGCGGTGTCGATGCGGTAGCGGCCGACGGCACCGGGCTGCACCGCCAGGGTGACGAGGCCCTCGTAGTCGGCGGGGATCGGCGCGCCGCCGAAGTGGGCGGGGGTGCCGGCCTCCAGCATGATCATCAGGTCGGACAGCGGGATGTGTTCGAGGTAGACGGTGACGACGCCGTCGTCCTCGTCGTGGTCGACCGTGAGGTGCCCGGTCGGCATCGGGAGGGTGACCACCGTGGTGGGCACCGGCGTGCCGGGTGGGGTGCCGCGCAGGTCGGCCTTGGCCACGATCGTGAGCCGGGTGACGTCCTGGTTCGGCGTCGTGCGGGGCGTGCCCGCGAACGTCTCGGGGCCGGTGGCGAAGGGCAGGTCCGAGAACACGAGGTGGTCGCTCGTGGCCTTGATGTCGTGGATCGTGTCGAACGCCTCGATGCCGTCGAGGGGCCAGCGCTCGACCGGCCCGTCGAGCCCCCAGCGGGCGACGAACGCGACTGGCTTGCCGTCGGCGGCGGGGACCGGCGTGTAGTTGACGAAGTACAGCGCGCCCTCGTCGTGGGCGGCGGCGGGGTGGGCGGCGACGGCCACCATCGGCTCGACCAGGCCGGGCAGCGCCTGGAACCACTCGTCGTTCGCCCCGACCGGCGTGAGGTGGGCGAGGGTCTCGGGGTCGACCTCGACCGGGCGGCCGGCGTCGTACCCGATGAACAAGCGGTCGTCGATGGGCTCGACGTTGGTGTTGGCGAGGTTGGTCATGCCGAGCGGGGAGACCTCGGCGAACGCCACCTTGCGGAACAGCCACGGCAGGCGGCGGCGCAGTCGCAGCATCGGCGTGTCGACGAGGCGCTGGCGGACGGCGATCCGCCCGTAGGCGTCGGGGCGGCACTCGATGCGGCAGAGCAGGCCGGGCTCGGCGAACCAGTGGCCGCCGGGGGCGCGCTTGTCGGGGCCGACCACGACGACGGCGCCGTCCATGTCGGTGGGCCAGCTGCCGGCGACGACGTCGAGGCGATGGTCGGTGGGTCCCCGGCCGCGGAACAGGTTGGCGGTCAACGTGGGCATCGGCGGCCTCCTCGTGCGGTGAACACTGTTTACTACGAGGGGGCCTCCGGTGACGACGCTGAATCACCGGGCTGCGTCGTGGCCGCACGCCTCTCGGCCGGTGGTCGGATCGCCAGTCGGTCGGATCGCCAGTCGGTCGACTCGTTGGCCGGTTCGCCGGTTCGCCGGTCCGCCGGTCCGCCGGTCCGCCGGTTCGCCGGTGCGCCGGTCCGCCGGTCAGCTCGTCAGCGCGCGGCGGAGCGCCCAGCGGGCCAGGAGTCCGAGGGCCGTCGCGTACGCAGCGAGCACCGCCAGCTCGACGGCCACGTCAGCGAGGCCGCCGCCGTCGAAGATCAGCGTGAGCCAGCCGTCCATCGCCCAGGCGTGGGGCGAGATGTGCCCGATCGTGCGCATGACCGGCGGCACGACCTCGAGCGGCCACATGCATCCGCCGAGCATGGCGAGGGCGATCGCGACGGGGATGCCGATGGCCCCGGCCTGGTCGGGCCCGCTCGCCACGGCGCCGACCAGCAGCCCGACGGCGGACGCCACCACCGCGAACAGCACGACGAGCGCCGTGGCCGCCAGCGGGTCGCCCCAGCTGACGTCGAACAGCAGCGTGGCCACCGCCACGATCAGCGCCGACTGCAGCAGCGCGAACAGCAGCTTGGCCAGGCCGATCCCGGCCAGGATCGTGCCGGTGCCGTGCGGTGTCGCCAGCATGCGCCGGGTGATCCCCTGGCGGCGCTCGATGGCGACCAGCGACCCGATCATGATCGTGTTCACGAACGTGAACAGCACGAGGTTCGAGGGCGCCGTGTACGAGAACGTGACGAGGCCGGCGTCCTCACCTTCGTCGACCGACACCGAGGTCACGGCCGCCCGGGGGAGGTCGGCGGCGAGATCCGCGGCGACCTCGGCCGCCGTCGCCTCGTCGACCGTCCCGCCCGTGGCGACCGCGCGGGCCGCGGCCGTCTGCACCGCCTGGTCGCCGACCGCGGCGCGGATGCTCGCCTGCACGACCGCGGCCGAGGCGGACGAGGCGTCCGAGATCATCTCGACCGTGACGTCCTCGCCCGCGTCGAGGGTGGCGCCGTAGCCGTCGGGCACCACCACGCCCCCGGCGACCGACCCGGCCCGGATGTCGCGCCGCAGATCGGTGACCGAGTCGTACCGCTCGACGCTGATGTCGTCGCCGTCGATCGTGGCGACGAGGTCGCCGGACGCCGAGGTGGCGTCGAGGTCGACCAGCCCGATCGTGATCCCTCGCGTTCCGCCGAACGTCGAGCCGATCACGATCATGATCACGATCGGCAGCACGATCATGAAGAACAGGGTCGTGCGGTCCCGGGCGGTGCGCTGCAGGTTGTTGAGGGCGATCACGCCGATCGCCCGCGCGGCTCCGACCTCGGGCTCGAACCCGCCGGGCGTCGCCTGCGGGCCGGCGGCATCGGATCGCTGCGCCGCGTCGGGGCCGGTCGCGGGTGGGCCGCCGGTCGTCGGGTCGGTGCGATGGGTCGTCATCAGGTCGCCCCCAGGCGCCGGGGCAGCAGACGCGCGGCGATCGTGCCGGCCACCAGGCCGATCGCGACGAGCGCGAAGGCGTAGGGCGCCACGTCGAGCGCCCCGGCCTCCCCGACCGACAGCTCGGCGAAGCCGCGCAGCGCCAGCCCCGTCGGCGTGAGCAGCGCCAGACGCTGCAGCGCCTCGGGCATGTCCCCCAGCGGGATGAAGGCCCCACCGACGATGGCGAAGACGAACGCGAGGACGGTCGCCAGCGTGTCGGCCGCCTGCTCGGTGGTGGCCACTGCGGCGATGAACCCGGCGAGCCCGGCGACCGCCACCGCGGCCGCGGCGATGAGGAGCGCCACCCCGACCGGGTCGCCCCAGTCGGCGCCCATCGCCACCGTCGTGGCCAGCCAGATCACGCTCAGGCTGGACGCCCCGATCACCAGGACGGTCAGGCCGTTGCCGGCGAGCAGCGCGCCGTCGCTCAACGGCCCGGAGCGCAGCCGGTCGAGCAGGCCGTTGCGCTTCTCCTCCAGCAGCTGGCGGGCGATCGTACCGATCGACAGGAACAGGAACAGCAGCCCCATCGACGGGCCGAAGTAGGCGGCCGGCGAGGTGTCGCCGCCACTGCCGGTCGCCTCGACCGTCACCGGGAGCTCGATCGCGGCCAGCTCGTCCTCGTCGGGCAGGGGAGCGCCGGTGGCGCTCGCGGTGGCGACGGCCAGCCGGGCGGCGTTGACCCGGTCGGTCAGCTGGCCGGCGATCGACCTCGCCACCTCGCCACCGACCCCGCGGTCCGAGGCGGTGAGCACCTCGACGTCGGCGGGGGCGGCGCTCCGTGCAGACGCACCGAACCCGGCCGGCAGCACGATGGCCGCCGACAGGTCGTCATCGTCCACCTGGGTGCGGGCCGCGTCGACCGAGTCGACGCGCTCGACCTCCAGGCCGCCCATGTCGGCCCCGGTCAGGGCGGTGACGAAGCCCTCGGTCATCGCCGAGCCGTCCTCGTCGACGATGCCGATCGTGGCCTGGAAGTCGCTGCCACCGCCGAAGGCGAGGCTGATGATGCCGGCGAGCAGGATCGGCCCGACCACCGTCGTGATGATGAAGGCGCGGCTGCGGACGCTGCGGCGCAGGCCCGTCAGGGCGATCAGGAGGGCGCTCCGGGCCTGGCCCGTCGGCCGATGGCGCGGCTCAGTCACGCAGCGCCTTGCCGGTGAGCCCGAGGAACACGTCCTCGAGGTCGGGCTCCACCAGGTGGATGCCGGTGATCGCGACGCCCGTGTGCTCGGCGGCGGCGACGATGCCCGCCAGCGCGGCGCCGCCGTCGGTCACGCCCACGGCCACGGTGCCCTCCCGGGTGTCGGCGCCCCTGACGCCGGGCAGCGCGGCGCAGGCCTCGGCGAAGCCGGCGAGGTCGCCGGTGCCGCTGACGTCGACCCGGTCGCCGACACCGAGGCGGGCGATCAGCTCCCGTCGCGTGCCCTCGGCGATGAGGCGGCCCTCGTCGAGGATGCCGATGCGGTCGCACAGGCGCTCGGCTTCCTCCATGTAGTGCGTCGTGTACAGCACGGACATGCCCTCGCCCCCGAGGACCTCGACGCTCTCGAGGATCGCGTTGCGGCTCTGCGGATCGACGCCCACCGTCGGCTCGTCGAGCACGAGCAGTCGAGGGCGGTGCAGCAGCCCGGCGGCGATGTTGGCCCGTCGCTTCATGCCGCCCGAGTACTCCCCCACGTGGTCGCGTGCCCGGTCGGCCAGGCCGACGAGCTCGAGCACCTCGGCGACCCGTGCGGCAACGTCCTTGCGGGGAAGGCCCTGCAGGCGCCCGAAGAAGCGCAGGTTCTCCTCCCCGGACAGCTCGTCGTACAGCGCGACCTCCTGGGGCACGAGGCCGATGGCGCCCTTCGCCTCGGTAGCGCCCGGGCCCATCGGCCGGCCGGCGACGGTGACCTCGCCCGCGTCGCGGGTGAGGAGCCCGCACACCATCGAGATCGTGGTTGTCTTGCCCGCCCCGTTCGGGCCGATCAGCCCGTAGGTCTCGCCGGGAGCGATGGCGAAGCCGACGTCGTCGACCGCCATGCGCTCGCCGTAGGTCTTGCGCAGCCCCCGGCACGCGAGCACCGCGGGTGCGTCGCTCCTGGTGATCGCTTCTGCGGTCGCGGCATCGGTCACCGCGCCGACCGTAACGGGTCCGGCTGGCCGGCTGCGCGTGACATCCGCTTGGGGCCGTTCCGCCCGCCCGGGGCTGCGTTCCGTCCCTGCCTGCACGGTGCATGCACAGTGCATGCACCCAACCGCTAGAGTGCACGCATGTCCACGACGGTTCAGGTCCGCGACGTCCCGGCGGAGGTCCACGCCGAGCTGAAGCGGCAGGCGGCCGAGGCCGGGGTGTCGCTCAGCCGGTACCTCCTCGACGAGCTCGAGCGCGTCGCCCGGCGCGGGCGCAACGCCGACGTCCTCCGGCGAGCGGCCTCGCGGCGCGGCAGGCGGATCAGCTCCGCGCAGGCTGTCGAGGCGGTGCGGGCCGAACGCGACGCCCGGTGATCGTCGTGGACGCGTCGACGCTGGTCGACATCCTCGTCGGTGACGGTCGCGCCACGGCGCGGCTGGCGAACGAGGATCTCGCGGCCCCGCACCTGCTCGACGCCGAGGTGGGCAGCGCCCTACGGCGCCTCGTCCATGCCGGCGCGGTCGATGCCCGTCGGGCGGCCACCGGACTGGACGACCTGGCCGACCTCGAGATCGAGCGGTACCCCCACGGCACCCTGTCACGCCGAGCGTGGGCGCTACGCCACAACGTCACGTTCTACGACGCGCTCTACCTGGCCCTGGCCGAAGCCCTCGACGCTCCTCTGGTCACCCTCGATGCGCGCCTGGCCGGTGCACCGGGTGTGCGGGCCAGGGTCGAGGTGCTGCCGGAAGGCGGGTGACGCGGGCGCGGCCCTCAGGTCTCGTCGGACGAGCGCGAGGCCGCGAGCACCTCGCTCGCCGCGGCCGCGTCGTGCCGGCGCACCATGATGCGCGCCCGCGTGATCGCTGTCGGCGCGTCGAACGCCTCGATCATCGTCGCCTCGATGCCGGCCTCGCGGAGCGACTCGATCGTGAGCGGGCCCTCCGCCAGCGCGACGGTGCCCACGTCGACGATCTCGTCCGGATCGGCCTCCGGGGCCGCGCCCTTCGACAGCAGGTCGACGATCCTCTGCCTCAGGCCCATGGGCGCCGACGGTACCCGGACCCGGTCAGAGGCGCTCGACGATCGTGACGTTGGCCTGGCCGCCGCCCTCGCACATCGTCTGCAGGCCGTAGCGCCCGCCGGTGCGCTCGAGCTCCGCGAGGAGCGTCGTCATCAGGCGGGCACCGGTGGCACCGAGCGGGTGGCCGAGCGCGATGGCGCCGCCGTTCACGTTGACCTTGGCCATGTCCGCCCCGGTCTCCTTCGCCCAGGCCAGCACCACGGAGGCGAAGGCCTCGTTGATCTCGACCAGGTCGATGTCGTCGAGGCTCATGCCGGTCTTCGCCAGCGCGTGGGCGGTGGCGGGAATCGGCGCGGTCAGCATCCACACCGGGTCGTCCGCACGGACCGAGATGTGGTGGATGCGGGCCCGGGGCGTCAGGCCGTGGGCGGCGAGGCCCTTCTGGTTGACGATCAGCAGCGCGGCCGAGGCGTCGGAGATCTGCGAGGCGCACGCCGCGGTGACGCGCCCGCCCTCGGTCAGTGTGGGCAGCGAGCGGATCTTGTCCCAGTTCGGCTCGCGGGGACCCTCGTCGGCGGACACGTCGCCGAGCGGCACGATCTCCCCCGCGAACCGTCCCTCGGCCCGGGCGCGGATGGCGCGCTCGTGCGACTCGACGGCGAACGCCTCCATGTCGTCGCGGCTGAGGTCCCACTTCTCGGCGATCATCTCGGCCGAGCGGAACTGGCTGACCTCCTGGGTGCCGTAGCGCTCGACCCAGCCGGTCGACCCGCTGAACGGGTCGTCGAACCCGTACTGCTGGCCGGCGGTCATCGCGGAGGAGATCGGGATCTGCGACATCTGCTGCACGCCGCCCGCGACGACCACGTCCATCGTCCCCGACAGCACGGCCTGGGCGGCGAAGTGGATCGCCTGCTGCGACGACCCGCACTGGCGGTCGATGGTCGTCCCCGGCACGTGCTCGGGCAGACCCGCCGCCAGCCAGCAGGTGCGGGCGATGTCGCCGGCCTGACCGCCGATCGAGTCGACGTTGCCGAACACGACGTCCTCGACCGCGGCCGGGTCGATGCCCGTGCGGTCGACGAGCGCCCGCAGGCTGTGGGCGCCGAGGTCGGCAGGGTGGACCTGTGACAGCCCGCCCCCGCGCCGCCCCACCGGGCTCCGCACTGCGTCGACGATGTAGGCCTCGGCCATCGTGTTCTCCCTCTCCGATTTTCTACGCGGTTCTGGTCGCTCCAACGACCGGAACCACGGGTGAAATCCGTCAGATCGTGGTCAGATACCGATCGCGTGGGCGACCCTGTCGCGGTGCCACGCGGCGTCGCCCCACGCCGCGGCCAGCGCCCAGGTGCGCTTCAGGTAGAGCTGCAGGTCGTGCTCGACGGTGTAGCCGATCGCCCCGTGGCACTGCAGGGCCTGGCGGCCGACGAACGCGGCCGCGTCCGACGCCATCGCCTTGGCCATCGACACGTCGCGCGCTCGGGTGTCCGCCCCGGTCGCCAGCGAATGGGCGGCCCGGTGGACGGCGGGGCGAGCGAACGCCAGCTCCTTCAGCGCGTCGGCGAGGTGGTGCTTCACCGCCTGGAACGATCCGATGGGCACGCCGAACTGCTCGCGCTCGGTCACGTACGCGACGGTCATGTCCAGCATCCGCTGGCCGAGGCCGACGAGCACGGCGGCGGTCCCGAACGCGCCGCGGTCGAACGCGAGCGCGACGGCGTCCGGGTCGTCGGTGACGAGCGTCTCCGGCGCGGGCTGCCAGTCCACGGTGCCGGCGCGACGGGCCCCGTCGACCGTGGCGACGGGCGTGAGCACGGTCGCGGCCGG
>DASUQS010000019.1:0-29459 GCA_036280455.1 Acidimicrobiales bacterium | reverse complement strand
GCCGTCACCAGCCGAGCGACCGCCGGGGTGACCGTGCCCATCGCCTCGGCCGCCGCAGCCTCGGCCCGGCGCCACGCTCGCTCCTGCGGCCCCGCCCCACCCGCGGGCGCGCCATCGCCACCCGGTGAAGCGGAGGACAGGTCGACCACGGACATGTGTTCGACCATAACGAGAGGGTGTGACACTTTACGGAGAAGACCAGTACGCACCGAGACAAATCTGCGCTCAGACCAGAAGCGACAAGCGGTTGCCCCGCGACGTGGCGACTGCAGTGGTTGACTTCCGGCCGTGAACGACCTGCCCGCCGTCGAAATGCTGTGGGAGTCGGCAGATCCCGGCCAGGAGCTCAGGAAACGCTTCGGGTTCCGTGACGGTGCCAGCGCCGCCGAGTGGGTCGCTGACGTGCTCGAGCGGTACTGGGAGCTCGACGTGGAGCGCTGCGACCGTCTCGTGATCAGCGGCCGGAACGTGATGGCGTGGGTTGTGACGGGGGGACGGCCCGTCATCGCGAAGTGGTCGTCGCTGCCACACCGCTTCGCACACCTCCGGGACGCCGCGCAGGTGGTGGCGTGGCTCGACACCCAGGCGGTCCCTGTCGCCGCTCCTGTCGCGGCGGCGGACGGCCGCCTGTTGGTCGAGCTCGGCAACGACGCGAGCGGGCGGCTCAGGTCCCGGCTGCCTCTGCCGGGGAGCCGGTTCCTGGTCGGAGTTCTTCCGGTTGTCGAGGGTGACCTTCTCGCTGTCGATGACCCCGGACACGTCGAGGACGCCGGTCGGATGCTGGCGACCATCCATCGAGCCCTCGCTGCCTATCCGGGACGGGCCGGCGGTCGTCGCCGAGGGGCGGACACGCAGCTCCTGCACAACGACTTCCGCTCAGCGAACATCCTCCATGACGGAGCCGAGATCTCGGCCGTGCTGGACTTCGAAGAGATCACCTGCGACACGCGGGTGGCCGACATCGCCAAGTCGGCCGTGCTCCTCGCCACCCGCTACCGGGGCTGGGGACCGACCAGCGAGAGCGTCCGAGCTGCCTACGTGGACGCGTACGATCGACATGCTGACGACCCGCTGACCGCCGCAGAACGACAGGAACTCGACGGACGCATAGCCGCTCACCTGAAAGCCTTCGGGTGGGCGTAGGCGTGGAGTGGAGCGCATCCAGCACATCGCTCAGTTCGTCGGCAACACCTGACGTCAGAGCCGCCGGCTCTGGCTCGACAGCACTGCCGATCCGACCTGACGCGTGATCGATCGCGACGCAAGCTCATCAACGGGCCGAACGACGAAGTAGCCGCCGGCACCAGCGTCGAGCCGAGCGTGCCACGGACCTGGCCCCGGAGCCGCGTGGCATGCTCGGCGGATGTCAGTCGCTCGGGCGGCTTCTCGGCTGGAGGACGGTCAGCGCGGATCGGTCGGCGCCTTCTGGCTCGCTGCGTTGCTTGGGCCCGTCGGCGCGGCGCTCGTGCTGCGACTGTTCAGCGACTCGCTGTCGCCGCTGGTCAGCACTCTGGTGATCGCTTTGGCCATGCCAGCACCATTGGTCGCGGCGATGGTCGTTGGTGGGCGGGGACCTCGGGGGCTTCTCCAATCCCTGCGGGCGGGGTTCACACAGCCGGCCATGACCGTGCTCCTGCCCGCCGTTGGCGCTCTCGCGTGGGTCCTGGCCGCACTCGCCTTCACCGGCGTTCTCGGGAACGTGGCCGGCGTCGAGAGTGTCGGGCGCATCCCCGGCGACGACGACGCGGTGCGAGCCAACCTCACCGAGCTGTTGGATGCCGAGACCGCCGCATCGGCCGACATCCCACCCGTCCCTGTCCTCGTGCTGCTCACGATCGGCGGAGGAGTCGTTGCTGGCTTCACGATCAACGGGCTCTTCGCCTTCGGCGAGGAGTACGGGTGGCGCGGCCATCTCTGGGAGCGGCTCGAGACCCGTGGGCGGCCGGCGACCATCGGCGCGATCGGAGCGTTGTGGGGCTTGTGGCACGCGCCGCTCATCCTCATCGTCGGGTTCAACTTTCCCGACGACCGGCTCACCGGGATGTTGGCCATGATCGCGTTCACCATCGCGGCGAGCTGGCCACTCGATGAACTGCGTCGCGCCACGGGATCACCGGTGGCGCCGGCCATCCTCCATGGCGCGGTCAACGGCACCGCCGGTCTGTTCGTGCTCCTCACCGGTGGAGATCGACTCTGGGCAGCACCCGTGGGCCTGCTCGGCGCCGCCGCGTTCCTGCCAGCCGGCGTCGCCGTCCACTGGCTCGTCCGTCGAAAGCCAGCGACCGAGCAACAACTGGGAGCACGGCTCCTTCGATGGTGAGGCCCGAACGGCCGGCCGGCTCTGCCCCCGGGAGTCGCGAAGGGTGTCGCCTCCCCGGCATCTTGGGACCCCACGTCACCGGGCACTTCGGCAATACGCGTGAGGAGCCCGAGGACGCTGCCCGCGATGATGAGCGATGTGGAGGAAGACGCGGTCGTCGTCGCTCACAGCGAGCGCGCGACCCTCCGGGTCGGCGACGTGTACCTGAAGATCGACGGCGATCAGGCGCGCACCGACATCGAGGTCGCGGTGATGGGGATGGTGCCGGTGCCGGTCCCGGCGATCCTCTGGCGGAAGCCACCCGTGCTCGCGCTCGCCGCTCTTCCCGGGACGAGACTTGGCCACCTCGGCGAACCGTCCGCCATGTCGTCGACGGCGTGGGCGGCGGCGGGTGCAGCGGTCCGCACGCTGCACGAGGCCCCGCTGCCGCCATGGCCCGGGCGCAGCGTCGACGAGCTCGCATCGCATCTCGACCGCGAGTGCGAGTGGCTCGTCGCCAACGACGTTCTTCCCGCGGATGTGGTCACGCGCAACCGCCGGCTCGCCGAGACTGCGCTCCGGCCGTGGACACCGGCGTTCATCCACGGCGACCTGCAGGTTGACCACGTCTTCGTCGACGGAGACGAGGTCACCGGCATCATCGACTGGTCCGAGGGGTCCCCGGGCGACGGGCTCTACGACCTCGCCACCCTCACGCTCGGGCACCCGGAGCACCTCGACCATGTCGTCGCCGGCTACGGGAAAGACGTCGACCGCGACCTCATCCGTGCGTGGTGGTCACTGCGATGCCTGAGCAACGTCCGCTCGCTGATCGATCAGGGCCTCGGCGCGCCCGCCGACTTTCCCGAAGTCGCCGTGCTGCGACGGACCTGAGCGGCGCGAGCCCGCCCGTAGGTCCCGTCACGCCGCCTCGCCGTCGGGGCTCGCCAGGACGACCGCGTAGCCGTGAGGATCGCGTAGCCACAGTTCCCGGTGAGCGGGACCACCCGGACCTTGCGGCGGATTGCGCACGGGGCCGACCTCGACGTCGGCGCCGAGCTCGGCGGCCCGGGCGACGGCAGCGTCGAAGTCGTCCACCTCGAACCACAGCAGCACCCCGTGGCCCAGGGGACGGACATCGGGCTCACCCAGCGAGCCGTGGTGGTGCTCGACCTCCCAACGGTGCAGCTGGAGCACGAGACGTCCGTCGGTGTCGACCAGCCGTTCGTAGTCGGGCCCGCCGTGGTCGCTCCGTGCACCGAGAACGTGCTGGAACCACATGCTCGTGGCCTCGACGTCGTCGACGGCGAGAAGGGGCTGCGGCCGCATCGCTGAACGGTAGAACACTCCTGAACCGAACGCCCCTCGACTCGCTCACGCGTCGCGCAACGCGGTCGCGCGCAGGCGGCGCGCCTCGGCCGACCGCAGGTAGTGCTCGGGGACGGGCTGTGCGAAGTAGTCGACGGTCAGCTCTTCGCCCGCCTCGATGATCTCCCGGGCCCGGACGTGTCGGCCGTCGGCGTCGACGGCGACGTTCGGATGGTCGCTGTGGTTCATGAAGCCGTAGCTGGTGCGGATGGGTCGGACCAGCAGCGCCGTCGGGCTGAGGGCGTTCCACTCCAGCGCATCGACCACCGCCGGGTTCTCGGCCGGGTCGACGACCTGGCCGTCGAGCGCCCCGAGCTGCGTGCCGGCGCCGAATCGTGCGGTCGCGAAGAGGCCACGTCCGTGGACCTGGCTGTCACGCACCTCGGTGCCCGACATGGTGTGGAGGTGGGTGCCTCCGACGTACTCGGTCATCACGTCGATGGGCGCCGTCGATCGTGACGCCTCGGCTCGGCGGACCGTGTCGATGATCAGCGCAGCGACGGTCGGGCGGACCCGCGCGGGGAGCTCGTGGCCCATCGCGGGGAGCACGTGGAGCGTGGCGCAAGGGAGCTCCCTGGCCAGCGCCTCGCCGTTGCCGAGCGGGAAGAGCGGATCGTCCTCGCCGTGCACGACGGTGGCGGGGACCCGAACCGAGCCGAGCCGTTCACGCCAGCGATCGCCCTGCGGTGCGACGGGGTGGTTGGACAGCATGGCGTCGAGGTCTCGGGTGCGTCCGACGGCGATTGCGGCCAGGGCCCGGGCGTCGTCGACGTCGAAGAGCGTGCGGGTGCTGGCGAACGGCCGCTCACCCTCGGCCAGGTAGTCGATCCATCCGTCCTCGTCACCGGGGGCCGGTGCGGGAGCCGGGTCGGCGAACGTCGCCATGAGCGCGTCGGACACCTCGGGTAGGTCGGGGTCGTTGGCGCCGTGGCCGACGGGCCGACTGGCGATGAGGGTGAGCGATGCGACTCGACGTGGGTGGTGCACGGCGGCGAGCTGCGCGACCCACCCACCCTGGGAGAACCCGACCCAGTGGGCCACGTCGACGTCGAGCGAGTCGAGGACGGCGACGGCGTCACCGACCAGGTCGGGCAGGCCGTACGCCGGTGCGCCGGCCGGGTCGGCCGACGCCATGCCCGTGTCGCGCTGGTCGAAGCGGATCACGCGCAGCCCCGCCGCGTGCAGCGCCGCGCAGAGGTCGGGGCGCCAGAAGTCCATCGAGCACCCGGTGCCGGCCACCAGCAGCACCGTCGGTCCGGTCGTGTCGCCCGGCCTGTCGTCGACCACCACGTGGCCACCTCGCACCGGCACCGTCACATGTTCCATCGTCGCTCTCCGATCGGTTACTGTACCGTCTGGACGGTAAAGTAGGGAGCGATCGATGGCAAGCAAGAAGTCGGAAGCGACGAGGGCGCGGCTGCTGGACGCAGCGACGCGGATCCTGGTCGAGCGGGGCGCCGGCCACTTCACGTTGGATGCGGTCGCCGAGCTCGCCGGGGTCTCCAAGGGCGGCCTCCTCTACCACTTCCCCTCGAAGGCAGCGATCGTCGAGGGCCTCGCCGAGCGGCTGCGCGCCTACACCGACGCCAACCTCGAGCGCAGCGCGGAGCACGGGATCGTCCGCACCTTCCTCGAGACGTCGCGGCCCGACAGCGCGGAAGCCGAGCACTACTGGGCCGTCTTCAGCGCGCTGCGCAGCGGGATCGAGGTGAGCGACTCGACGCGAGCGCTGGTCCAGGACGTCTTCACCGTGTGGAGCGACGCCCTGCGGACCGCCGTCGACGATCCCGCGCTCGCCGACGTGATCCGCCTCGTGGGCGACGGGATCTACCTCGGCGCCGTCCTCGGCCTGGAACCGCTGGACGGACCCGACATCGAGCGGGTCTTCCGCTGGCTGGAGGCCCGCTGACCGACCGGTGCCGGATCAGCCGTGCAGGCTGGGGCGGTAGATGAGCTCCTGGGTGTGGCCGTCGAGGGTCCGGTGCTCGATCAGCTCGAGATCGAAGTCGGCCGCACCGCGAAAGATCGGGTCCGCGCCGGTCTTTCCGGAGATCACGGGGAAGATCGTCAGCTGGACGCGGTCGACCAGGCCGGCGGCCATCAGCGCCCGGTTCATCGAGAGGCTGCCGTGCGACCGCAGCGGCACGTCGGACTCCTTCTTGAGCCCGGCGACCACATCGACCGCGTCGCCCCGCAGGATGGTGGCGTCCGGCCAGTCGAGGGGCCCCTCCAACGTCGTGGACACCACGGTCGTCGGCATGTTCCGCATCCGGGTGTTGACGGCGTCGAGCTCGGACCCGACGGTGATCGAACCGAGCATCTCCACGAACTGCCGGAACGTGTTGGCCCCGAGGACCATCCGCTGGTCGACGTCGTACGCGGCGAGGCGGCGATCGAGGAACTCGGGACCCTGCTTGCCCCAGTACCCGCCCCAGTCGCCGTTCTCGTCGTACGAGCCGTAGCCGTCCAGGGTGGCGAAGACGTCGAAGGTGTAGGTCGCAGTCATGGTGTGCTCCATCGATGGGTGATCGTCCCGGCGGGCGCCGGACTCCTGCACCAACTACGAACGGGTCCACCGGTTTCGACAGAAGAATCTCGGAACATCGCGTGCGCCGCCGGCAGCGCGCCCTCGACGAGACGGAGAAGCACCATGAAGTTCGGCCTGTACGGATTGCACAAGGGCAGCAGCGCCGACCCCGACCGCCTCAGAGATCGCGCGCGACGCGCCGAAGCAGTGGGCTTCGAATCCCTGTGGGTCGGTGACCACATCGCCCTTCCCACGGACGCCCCTGATCCGCCCGACGAGCCCCGGCTCGAGCTCGTGACGACTCTGACCTACCTGGCCGCCGTGACCCGCCGAGTGAAGCTGGGCACGGGCGTCGCCATCCTGCCGATGCGTCATCCGGTCCTGCTGGCGAAGCAGCTCACGTCGATCGACGTGTTATCGAGGGGGCGACTCATCGTCGGCATCGGTGTCGGGTACGTCCAGCGCGAGCTCGAGGCGCTGGGTGCGTCGATCGCCGATCGCGGCGCGCGCACCGACGAGCACCTCGCCGCGATGCGGGCTCTGTGGGACGAGGCGGCGCCGGCGTTCGAGGGGCGGTTCGTGTCGTTCGACGGTGTGATGGAGCGCCCGCTGCCCGTCCAGCGGCCGCATCCGGCGATCGTGTGCGGAGGCCACGGCCCAGCGGCGTACCGGCGAACCGTGGAGTCGGCGGCGGGTTGGTACGGGTGGGGACTGGAGCCCGAGCAGATCGCCGACGCCCTGGCGGGGCTTCGTGACGCCGGCGCCCGACATGCGCGCCGTGCCGACCTGGGCGAGCTCGAGATCACCGTCACCCCACCGACATCGTGCGATGTCGACATGGCTCGCCGGTACGCCGAGGCCGGCGTGCACCGCCTCGTGCTCGAGCCGCCGACCTCCGACGGCTCGGCCATCGACGAGCTCATCGACCGCGCCGGGCACGAGCTGATCGGCAAGGTCTGACGTGTCCTCTGCCGGATCTCGTCGATTCCGGCGGTCGCGTTCGTGGAGGTGGTGAGCGGCGCACCGGACGCACATCCGAAGGAGACTCCGACCATGCCCCAGTACATGCTGTCCGTCTGGTTCGACGAGCCCTATGACGACGACATCGACCTCTCCACCCCCGAGAACGAGGATCAGATGGCTCGGACGGCCGAGCTCACGGCCGAGATGGAACGGGCCGGCGCCTGGGTCTTCGTCGCAGGCCTGACGCCGGCCTCGTCGGCGACCGTGGTGCGAGCCACGGACGGCGACCTCTCGATGACCGACGGCCCCTACGCCGAGACGAAGGAGCAGATGGCCGGCCTCTGGGTCATCGAGGCCCCCGACCTCGATGCCGCTCTCGAGTGGGCGGCGAAGGCCTCGGCCGCCTGCGGGCGACCCATCGAGGTCCGACCCACCCATGCCTGACCTGGCCGAGATCTTTCGGCGGGAGGCCGGTCGCTGCACCGCCACGTTGATCCGCGTCCTCGGCGACATCGACCTGGCCGAGGACGCGGTGGCGGAGGCGTTCGCCATCGCCGCGGAGCAGTGGCCGCAACAGGGTGTGCCGCCGAACCCCGGCGGCTGGATCACCACCACCGCCCGCAACCGGGCCATCGACCGGCTGCGGCGCGAATCCACACGCACCGACCGCCACGTGGCGGCCCTCCGACTGGAGGCCGACGACATGCCCGCTCACATCGATCCCGAGCTGCACGACCTCGACGACTTCGTCGACGTCGTCAGCGACGACCAGCTACGCCTGATGTTCCTGTGCTGCCACCCCGCGCTCGCCCCCGACGCACAGGTCGCACTCACCCTTCGCCTCCTCGGCGGGCTCGACACCCCCGAGATCGCCCGCGCCTTCCTGGTCCCCGAGCGCACCCTCGCCCAGCGCATCGTCCGCGCCAAGCGGAAGCTGCGGGACAACCACGCCTCGTACCGCATCCCGGGGCCCGCCGAGTTGCCGAACCGGCTGGGCGCCGTCCTGACCGCGATCTACCTCGTCTACACCGAGGGTCACACGGCGACGAACGGCGACGGCCTCACCCGCGTGGACCTCTCGCGTGAGGCGATCCGGCTCGGGCGGGTGCTCACCGAGCTCATGCCCGACGAGCCCGAGGCCGTCGGCCTCCTCGCGCTGATGGTGCTCAGCGAGGCCCGGCGGCCGGCACGCACCGCACCGGACAGATCGATGGTCCGCCTGGCCGACCAGGACCGTTCGCAGTGGGATCGCATGCTCATCACCGAAGGGCACACCCTCGTGCGCGCGTGCCTGCGACGCAACCAGCCCGGACCGTTCCAGATCCAGGCGGCCGTCGCCGCCGTCCACGCCGACGCCGCCACCGCGGCGGAGACCGACTGGTCCCAGGTCGTGGCCCTCTACGACCAGCTCCACACCATTCGCCCCGACGCCGTCGTCGCACTCAACCGCGCCGTCGCCATCGCCGAGCTGCACGGCGCCGCTGCGGGCCTCGACACCATCGACTCGCACGACATGCGCGAGCTCGAGGGCTACCAGCCGTACCACGCCACCCGCGCCGATCTCCTCGCCCGGACGGGACAGGCGGATGCGGCCATCGCCGCCTACGACCGGGCGATCGACCTCACCGCCAACCCGGTCGAGCGAGCGTTCCTCGAACGACAGCGTGGCACCATTCGCCCATGACCGTGACCATGAGCGAGCACGAGCGGCAGGAGTTCCTCGCCGCTCTCCACGTCGGCGTCATCTCGATCGAGCGGGCCGACGGCCCGCCGCTCACCGTCCCGATCTGGTACGGCTACGAGCCCGGTGGCCTCGTGTGGGTCATCACCAGCCCCGAATCCGTGAAGGGAAGGCTGTTGAACGCCGCCCGGCGCTTCAGCCTCTGCGCGCAGTCGGAGGAGCCGCCCTTCTACAAGTACGTCAGCGTCGAGGGACCGATCGTCGACATGGCACCGGCCGACCTCGAAGCCGACCGGCGCCCGCTGGCGCGCCGCTACTTCGGCCCGGAGCTGGGCGACCGCTACGTGGCCGACAGCGGCGGCGAAGCCAACCTCAAGTACTCGATGCGCCCGACCCGCTGGTGGTCCGTCGACTACTCGAAGTCGGCCTGAGCACAACGAAGCAGCCGGTGACCGGGGTTCACTGCCTCGGGCCCACCGACGCGGCGGCGTGGTAGGCCTCGGTCAGCAGGTCGCGGAGGTCGTCGTCGAGGTCCTCCGGGCCGGCGACGTTGGCGATGTGCCAATGGCGGTCGCCGTACGCCACCACCTTCCGCGTGATCGTCCGGTGGCGGGCGGGTCGCGGCAGCCAGAACCACACCGCGACCCACCGCTGCATGGGGCGCAGCTCGGCGAACTTCGTCGGGTTCTTGAGGAAGATGCCGACGGACACGATGTCCGCGTGCACCGGGCCGACGCCGGCGAGGTGGCTCATGACCGCGTCGTACACCGGGCGTTCGTGCGGCGGCCCGGTCGAGAAGTACTCGTCGATGCTCATGCCCGGCGCACATTCGTGCGACTGCCCCGCGCGGGCGAACAGCCGGCCGCAGGTCGGGCACGTCCAACCGTCCACGGCCCCCATCGTGCCCGACCCGATCAGTCGCCGGCAGCGGAGGGACCCGCGACCACCAGCCGGTAGCCCGCGTCGATCTCGTCCAGCCCGAGCAGGTCCGCGTGCGCCGCGTGCCACCGGCCGCTGGCCAGGTCGTCGGCGAGTTGGTCCATGGCCCGGTCGACCACCGGGGTCGGCAACCGGGCGATGCCCGAGATGCCGGCCCGCACCGCCGGGTCGAGGTAGGCGTCGGGCCGCCGCCACCAGGCATGGCAGAAGCCGTCGGTGCAGTCGTGCGGGACCGGCAGCACCTCGACGACCCCGCCGCCGAGGGCCTCGGCGATCTCGGCGGGCGACGGCAGGGTCGTGTCGAGCTCGATCATGGACGGCAGGTAGTCCGTCACGAGCCACTGGGTGGCGTGCACCTCGTGGTCGAAGGTGAACACCACGATCGGGCCGCTCGTGACCCGGCGCAGCTCCACCAGGCCGGCGAGCGGATCGGGCCAGTGGTGGACGGTGAGCAACGCCATGCCCGCCGCGAAGGTCGCCGCGGGGAACGGCAGCGCCTCCCCCGTCGCCTGCAGCACCGGTGCCGCGGTCGCCGGCCGCTGGCGGATCATCGCGCCCGACGGCTCGACCGCGACGACGGGCCGGTCGGTCGGTTCGTACGACCCGGCCCCGGCCCCGACGTTCACGACGGTCGCGGCGGCCCCGAGGTGGTGCTGGATCCGGGCGGCGATGCGAGCGTCCGCGCGGCGGGTCCGGGCGTACCCGGTGCCGATGACGTCGTACGCGGGCGGCGGGAAGGCGGCCACGCCCCCACGCTACGGCGGGCCGGACCGGTCCGCCGGCACAGCCGAGCGAGGGCGAGAGCGAGACGCCACGGTCACGCCGTCGATGGAGCGGGTGCGTCGTCGTGGTCGTGCCCGGCGTACTCGTCGCGGCGCAGCAGCATCACGACGAGCATCGCCGGGAACATGGCGGTGTGCTCGAGCATGACGAGGGCATCACCATCGGTCACGACGCCGGTCCAGAGGAGGGCCAGCGCCGCACCGGCCGGGACGAGCATCGCGGCGGCCATCTCGTTGCAGGCACGCCAGCGGTGCCCGCGGAACCGCATCCACGCCACCATCGGCAGCGTCATCCACACGGCCATCTCGATCAGCTCCACCGACGTGCGGTCCGGCAGGTCGAGCAACCAGGCCGACGCGCCGCCGAGGACGACCATGCCGACGATCATCGCCGCCACCATCTCGAGGTAGTGACGGCCGAGCCGCCGCGTCGCACCGCTCATCCGAGTCTCCTCCCGCGGGCGCCGCACCTCGGCGCCCTCGGCGGTCATCGTGCGGGGAGGTGCCGTTGGCAGCAAGGACAACCCGTTGACGGTCTCTGCCACCCTGGGACGCCGACGACGACGGTCACACCGACAGGATCGACACCCCGGCCGTGCCGGGCGCGCCGTAGAGCTGGGAGTACCCGACCCGCGGGGTGCCCGGCACCTGGCGCTCGCCTGCCTGGCCGCGGAGCTGGAGCACCAGCTCGTGGATCTGCCGCAGCCCCGAGGCGCCGACCGGCTCGCCGTTGGCGATCAGCCCGCCGTCGGTGTTGACGGGCAGCGACCCGCCGATCTCGGTGGCGCCCTCGGCCAGCAGCTTCTCCTGCTCGCCGTCCGCGCAGAAGCCGTTCTCGGCCATGTGGATGATCTCGGCACCGGCGTCGGTGTCCTGCAGCTGCACCACGTCGACGTCGGACGGGCCGATGCCCGCCTCCTCGTACGCGGCGCGCGAGGCGACGACGGTCGGCGCCTCCACCTGGGTGGGAGCTGCCCACGTCGAGTGCACCTCGTGCGCCCCGTAGGTGCGGGTGCGCAGCTGCGTGGCCCGCAGGTAGATCGGGTGCGAGGTGTAGCGGTGCGCGATGTCGGCCCGGCACAGCACCGTCGCGGCCGCCCCCTCGTCCGGCGCGCAGAACATGTACTGGGTCAGCGGGTAGTTGAGCATCCGCGAGCCGACGATGTCGTCGACCGGCACCGGCTTGCGACGGAACGCGTTCGGGTTGAGCGCCCCGTTGCGGAACGCCTTGGCGGCCACCCGACCCAGCGTCTCGTGGCTGATCCCGTGGTCGTGCATGTAGCGGTTGATCTTCATGCCGAAGAACTTCGTGGTGAGGAAGTAGCCCATCTCGCCGTACCAGGCTGGCGCGCTGTACGCGACGGGATCGGCGGTGAAGGCCCCGGCGTCGTGCTTGTCCATGCCGACCGCCACGCCGATGTCGTACTTGCCCGAGCGGATGCTGTCGGCCGTGAGCTGCAGCGCCGTGGCGGCGGTGGCGCAACCGTTGTAGACGTCCATGAACGGGATGCCGGTGAGCCCGAGCTGCCCGATCACCGCGTCGGGGTTGTCGACCGTGTAGCTGCCACCGAACGCGACCTGCACGTCGGTCCACTGCACGCCGGCATCCGTGCACGCGGCGCGGGTGGCGTCCGCGGCCATCTCGATGGCGGACTTGGCGCCGAAGCGCCCGAACGGGTGGAGGCCCACCCCGATGATCGCGACGTCTTCCATCAGACTCCCTCGTGTTGCCTGGGCGGCTCGCTGGTGAGCCGGGGGCGAGCTGCGAATCTCGGACGATGTGATCGCGGTGCTACGTCCATTCCGCTCACCGCCCCTGCTGGACGGGCGCGAAGGCGTACGTCATGACCTCGGTGCCGTCGTCGTCGGTGCGGAACGGCACGATCGCCAGCTCGACCTCCATGCCGAAGTCGAGGGCCTGCGGGTCGCTCTCGGTCAGCCGGGCCTCGACCCGCACCTCGTCGCCGAGCTGCACGAGCCCGACCCCGTAGGGACGGAACGTCTCGGGCGTCTCGCCGCTGGCGTAGGGCTCCTTGGGCAGGAAGTCCTGCGTGGTCCAGGTGTAGAGCGTGCCCCGCCGGGGCAGCAGGTGCCGCTCGATCTCGGTGGAGCCGCACCGGGGGCACGCCGTCGGCAGCGGGAAGGCCACCGCCGCGCAGCTGGGGCACCGGCCGCCGATCAGCTGGGGCTCGTCGGACGGCCACGTGAACACGTCCGGGGCGAAGGCGACTTGGGTCACGGGTTCATCTCCTGGTGAAGCACAGCGTCGACACGGTCACAGCGGCAGCATCGCGGGCAGGGACCGGGCGGCGAGCAGGTCGTCGCCCAGCTCGAGGGTGAGCGCCCCAGCCCCGCCGAGCAGGCGGTCGAGGACGAGGACCCGCCGCACGTACAGGTGGAGCGAGTGCTCGGTCGTGAAGCCGATGCCGGCGAGCACCTGCTGGGCGTGGCGGGCGACGGTGCGGGCGCTGCGCCCGGCGATCGCCTTGGCGATGGCGGAGGCGGTCGGGGACGGGTCGTCCCACGCCGCGGCGAGCGCGCCGTCGGCGGCCTCGATCGCGACGAGGCTCTCGGCGAGCTTGTGGCGGATCGCCTGGAACTGGGCGATCGGGCGCCCGAACTGGACGCGCTCGAGCGCGTGCTGGCGGGCCAGCTCCAGCATCGCCCGCGAGGCGCCGACCAGCTCGTGGGCGAGGGCGCGCCGGCCGGCGTCGACCGCGGCCGCCCAGTCGGGGGCGCCACCCGCGACGCCGTCGAGCCGCGTGCCCGACGACCGGGCGACATCGGCGGCGACGGTGACGAGGCCGAGGCGCGGGTCGATGCCGTCGACGGTCCGCAGGTCGAGGTCGGCCGGATCGAGCACGAGAGCGACGAGGCCGCCGGGCTCGCCGATGGCGCCGTCGGCCGAAGGTGCGACGACGAGGACACCGGACCGGCGCGCCAGGTCCGCCGTGCCGAGGCCGCGGACGACGAGGCGGTCACCCTCCACCCGTCCCGGCGGGTCGGACGCACCGAGGGCGGGCAGGACGACACCGACACCGCCATCTGGCCCCGGCGCCGATGCCGGGCCCGGCCCGAGGGCATCAGCGAGCACGACGTCGAGCGCGCCCGACGTCGTGGCCGTGGCGCCCTGCAGCTCGAACAGCGTCGCCACCGCGGCCCGCGGGTCGGCGGCGAACGCGTCGCGCCAGCCCAGCTCGGCGAGGGCGGCGTCGAGCTCGGCGCCGGTGTGCCGGGCGGTGGCGTGCTCGAGGCTCTTGGCGAACAGCCCGCGCTCTTCGGCGTCCATCAGCGGTCGGCCCCCAGGTCGAGCAGGCGGCGGGCGACGATGTTGCGCTGGATCTCCGAGCTGCCCCCGTAGATCGTCGCCGCCCGCGAGTACAGGGCCTCGGACCGCAGGCGCACGCTGCGGGCGTCGTCGCCGAGCAGCACGTCGGTGGCGAGGCCGTCGGTGATGAGGTCGAACACCGCCTGCTCGGCCGTGGCCAGCAGGATCTTGTCGATCGACGTCTCGGCGCCGAGCTTCTCGCCGGCGGCCAGGCGGCGCTGCGTCGCCCGCGACCGGGCCCGGAAGGCGTAGAGCTGCTGGAACACCTCCCCCACCGCCGCGGGTGTCACCGCCCCGGGCGGCGCGTCGGCAAGGAACTGCTCGAGGTGCCGGTACAGGTAGGCGCCCCGATGCCACAGCGCGGTGCTGCGCTCGTACGGGAGGAGGTCCATCGCCACGGCCCAGCCCTGGCCCTCCTCGCCGAGGGTGCGGTCGAACGGCACCACCACGTCGTCGAAGAACACCTCGGAGAACTCGGCGAGGCCGTGCATCGTCTCGATCGGCCGCACGGTGATGCCGGGCGTGTCCATGTCGACGAACAGGGCGGTGATGCCCCGGTGCGCGGACTCGGGGGTGCCGGTGCGGGTGAGGAGTACGCAGCGCTCGGCGTACTGGGCGAGGCTCGTCCAGACCTTCTGGCCGTTGACCAGCCACCCGTCGTCGGTGCGGGTCGCCCGGCAGGCGAGCGAGCCGAGGTTGCTGCCGGTGCCCGGCTCGGAGAACCCCTGGCACCACGTCTCGTCCCCGCGCAGCAGGCGGGGCACCATTTCCGCCGCCAGCTCGGGGCGGGCGTAGTCGATCATCGTCGGCGCCAGCACCTCGGTCATCGAGTAGATGCCGGGCTCGACCAGGTTGCGGGCGGTCAGGGCCTCGCCCAGGTAGGCGCGCAGCAGGTTGGACCCGCCGAGCCCGCCGACCCGCTCGGGCCAGCCCCAGCGCATCCAGCCGGCGTCGTAGGCGCGCCGCTTGACCTCGGACAGGTGCGCCATCTGCGCGTCGAGCGTCGCGCGGTCGTCGTCGCCCGGCGCGAGATCGGCGGCGTTGTCGTCGAGCCAGCGGTCGAGCGCGGCCCGGAACTCGGACAGCTCCACCGCGCTAGCCGGCCGACGCCGCGGTCGGTTCGGGGCGGGTGGGGTCGTGCGGCTTGCCGGAGTCGCGCACGCCGCTGCGCCGCAGGAACGTCATCGACCGGGTCTCCAGCTTCCAGCCCCGCTCGGTGCGGCGGTAGGTGTCGGTGTACCAGCCGATCCGCATGGCGTGGTCGGTCTGGTCGACGAAGCACAGCGGCTGCTCGCCGGTGCCGGCGTCGCCGTCGAGCTCGATGGCCGGGGCGCCTGTGAGGAACAGGCCCTTCGGCGCTGCCGCCACCAGCGTCGGGAAGTCGGCGAGCGTGTAGGTCGACCCGAAGGCGCTGTAGGTGCCGTCCGGGGTGAACACGTCGATGACGGCCTCGATGTCGTCCTTGGTCATCCCGACGGCGTACCGGGCGAGCACCTGTTCGATCTCGGCGATGTCGGCGATGTGGGCGGGGTCCATGGTCACTCCTCGTCTCCGTAGACGACGCGGACGCTCGAGGTCGGCACGGCCTGGCAGGTCAACACCCAGCCCTCCTCGACCTCGTCGTCGTCCAGAGCGTTGTTGACGTACATCGTCGCGGTTCCCTCGACCAGGCGGGCCATGCAGGTGGCGCAGCTTCCCGACTCGCACGAGTAGGGCGGCGCCATGCCCATCTGCCGGGCGGTCTGCAGGATCGTGGTGCCCGGGTGGTACGCGACCGAGTCGACGGTGCCGTCGAGCTCGATGGTCACGACCGTCTCGGTGGCACCCGCGTCGTCGCCGTTCGGCTCGGCGGACCCGGGCGGGCTCGCCGGGGCCGGCGGGACCTCGGTGGCGGGGCTGAACCGCTCGATGTGGATGCGGTCGGCGTCGACGCCGCCGTCCAGCAGCGTCGTCTCGACGATGTCCATGAACGGGCCGGGCCCGCACACGAAGAACTCGGCGTCCGCCGGCGCGGCGGCGAAGGGACGCAGCGCCTCGGCGTCGACGTAGCCGTGCTCGACATCGAGGTGGTGGGCGACCTCGAGTCGGCCGGGATGCCGCTCGACCAGCGCGTCGAGGGCCGAGCCGAAGATGACGGCGTCGCGGTCGCGGTTGGCGTAGAGGAGGCGGACCCGCCGCTCGGTCGTGGCGAGGGCGGTCTTGAGCAGGGAGAAGATCGGGGTGATGCCGCTGCCGGCGCCGAAGGCGACGATGTCGCCGTCGCCGGGGCCGAGGCAGAAAACCCCGGCCGGCCGGGTGACCTCGACGACCGAGCCCGGCCCCAGCTCGTCGATCATCCGGTTGGACACGGCGCCGCCGGGCACGCGCTTCACGGTCACCGCCAGGTCGTCGTCGACGGCCGGCGACGACGACATCGAGTAGCACCGCAGGTGGGCCTCGCCTGCGACCTCCACCCGGAACGTCAGGAACTGGCCGGCCTCGTAGGCGAACGCATCCCGCAGGTCGGGCGGCACGTCGAGGACGAACGACGCGGACTCGGCGGTCTCCGGCACGACGCGGCGGATCGGCACGGGATGGAACCCGTGGTCCCGGGCACCCCTCTGGGTGGTGCGTGCCGCCGGCGTGGCCATGGCGGCGTACGGTAATAGAGTTCTCATAGATCGACAATGTGCATAGCTGCCCAGGGGAAACGGGCGCGCCGCCAGACGGCAAACGTGGAGGGGACATGACGCAACCGACCATCGGCCGGGACACCTGGCGCCTGCGCACCGTGCCGGCCGACCTGGCGGCGCGGTACCGGAGCGAGGGCTGGTGGACCGACGCCACCCTCGGCCAGGTGGTGGCCGACGGGCTCGGGGCCATGGGTGGCGCCGGGTTCCGGGTGCGCTCCGCCGTGCGCCCGTTCGAGGGCACCTTCGCCGAGGTCGACCAGGCGGCCCGCACGCTCGCCGCCCGGCTGCGCGCCCGCGGGGTGGGCCCGGGCAGCGTCGTCGTCCTCCAGCTCCCCAACTGGGTCGAGGCCGGCATCGCGTTCTGGGCCGCCGCCTACCTCGGCGCGGTCGTGGTGCCGATCGTGCACTTCTACGGGGCCAAGGAGGTCGGCTACATCGTGCGGGCCACCGAGCCCGACGTCGTGGTCACCGCCGACCGTTTCGGCCACAGCGACCACCTGGCGGTGTGGGGCGAGGTGCTCGCCGCCCACCCGGTCCCGCAGTGGCTGGTCGTCGGCGACACGCCCCGCGCCGACCTGCCGGCCGCGGCGACCCCGTTCGCCGACCTGCTCGACGGCGATCCGATCACCGCGCCGGCCGCCGTCGACCCGGATGCGCCCGCCGTCATCGGGTTCACGTCCGGCACGACGCGCGACCCGAAGGGCGTCGTGCACTCGCACCGCACGATCGGCTGCGAGGCCCGCCAGCTCGACCACTTCTTCCCGTCCGGCGGTCCGCCGCAGATCACCGGCGCGCCCGTGGGCCACTTCATCGGCATGCTCAACGCCTTCCTCGTCCCCATGCTGCGCCTGCGCCCGGTCAACCTCGTCGACGTGTGGGACCCGGGCGAGGTGCTGCGCCTGATGCGCGAGGAGCGTCTCGGCATGGGCGGCGGCGCCACCTACTTCCTGACCAGCCTGCTCGACCACCCGGACTTCACCCCCGAGCACCTGGAGCTGATGCCCTTCGCCGGCCTCGGCGGGTCGACCGTGCCGGTGGCCGTGACCGAGCGGGCGACGAAGCTGGGCATCAAGGTGTTCCGCTCCTACGGCAGCACCGAGCACCCGTCGATCACCGCCTGCCTGCTCGACGATCCGGAGGTCAAGCGCCTGACCACCGACGGCCGTGCCCTGCCCGGCGTGGAGCTGCGGCTCGACCCGGACACCGGCGAGATCGTGAGCCGGGGCCCGGACTGCTGCCTCGGCTACACCGACCCGGAGCTGACCGCGTCCGTGTTCGACGCGGACGGCTGGTACCGCACGGGCGACGTCGGGGTGCTCGACGACGAGGGCTACCTGACCATCACCGACCGGGTCTCGGACATCATCATCCGCGGTGGCGAGAACATCAGCGCCCAGGAGGTCGAGGAGCTCGTGCTCGGCGTCGACGGCGTCGCCGAGGTCAGCGTCGTCGGGGTGCCGGACGCCCGGCTCGGCGAGCGGGCCGCGGCAGTGCTGCACCTGCGGCCAGGAGCGGGCGCGCCCTCACTCGAGGACGTGCGCACCCACTTGGCGACGGCGGGCCTCGCCCGCCAGAAGTGGCCGGAGTCGCTGCACGTGGTCGAGGACCTGCCACGCACGCCGTCGGGCAAGGTCCAGAAGTTCCGGCTGCGCCAGCAGCTGCAGGAGGGCGGCCTCGGGGCCTGACCACAGGGCGCGTCGACCATCTGGAAATCACGTTCTCCAA
The DNA here is from genome assembly GCA_036280455.1 of Acidimicrobiales bacterium. Lineage (GTDB taxonomy): Bacteria > Actinomycetota > Acidimicrobiia > Acidimicrobiales > VFJN01 > ZC4RG19. Next base: position 11,175 of record DASUQS010000019.1, on the reverse strand, counting down.
TCGCTAGAGTGCGGCTCTGATCCGGGCCGCGCACGGCGGGGGAACCCCGGGCGCACACGCGGAGGAGCCCATGGCTGTGATCACCACGGAGAAGCTCGGCGCCACGGTGGGGGCCGAGGTCACCGACGTCGACAAGGAACGCCTGCTCCACGACGACGACCTTCCCGCCGCGTGCCTGGAGGCGCTCGAGGAGAACGGCGCGCTCGTGTTCCGGGGGCTCCACCTCGACGACGCCACCCAGGTGGCGTTCAGCAAGAAGCTCGGCGAGGTCGAGATCTTCGGCAAGGGCGAGCACCCCGAGATCTTCCGCGTCACCCTCGACCCGAAGAAGAACCCGTCGGCCGTCTACCTCCGGGGCACGTTCGACTGGCACATCGACGGCTGCACCGACGACATCCCGATCATGGCGACCATGCTCAGCGCGCACGCCGTGGCCGCATCCGGCGGCGAGACCGAGTTCGCCAGCACCTACACGGCCTATGACGCCCTCACCGACGAGGAGAAGGAGCGGGTCGAGTCGGTACGGGTCATCCACACGATCGAGGCGTCGCAGCGGCTGCACAACCCGGATCCGACGCCCGAAGAGGTGAAGATCTGGCGCTCGCGCCCCGCCAAGGAGCATCCCCTCGTGTGGACGCACCGGTCCGGGCGCAAGTCGCTCGTGCTCGGCGCGACCACCGACGGCATCGTCGGCATGGACCGCGACGAGGGCCGCGCCCTCCTCGACGAGCTGCTCGCCCGCTCGACCACGCCCGACCGGGTCTACCGGCACGAGTGGAGCGTGGGCGACGTCGTCATCTGGGACAACCGCGGGGTGCTCCACCGGGCGTGCCCGTACGACGCCTCGTCGCCGCGCGACATGCACCGCACGACCTTCGCCGGCGACGAGCCGATCCAGTGACCGGCCCTGCCGACGTGACCACCGATCGGGTCGCCGTCGTCACCGGCGGCGGCTCGGGCATCGGCCTCGCCATCGCCGAGCGGCTCGCCGACGACGGCCTGGCGGTCGCGGTCCTCGACCTCGACGGCGACGCCGCGGACGCCGCCGCAGCCAAGATCTCCGCCGCCGGCGGCACCGCCATCGGGGTCGCCGCCGACGTCACCGACCGCGAGGCGATCGAGGCCGCGCTCACCGACGTGCGCGAGCGGCTGGGCGCCCCGACGGTGCTCGTCAACAACGCGGGCCTCGACGGGTTCGACCCGTTCCTGAAGATCACCCCCGAGAAGTGGGCGCGCCTGCTCGAGGTCAACCTCACCGGCACGTTCAACTGCTGCCAGCTCGTGGTGCCCGACATGATCGCCGCCGGCTGGGGACGCATCGTGAACATCTCGTCGTCGAGCGCCCAGGGCGGCCAGCCGCTGATGACGCACTACGTGGCGTCGAAGGCCGGCGTGATCGGCTTCACCAAGGCGCTGGCGCTCGAGCTGGGGCCGAAGGGCATCACCGTCAACACGATCCCGCCGGGGTTCATCGACACGCCGATGCTGCGCAAGTCCGAGAGCCGCGGCCTGCTCGGCGACGGTGTCGAGCACCACGCGTCGCTCACCCCCGTGCGCCGGGTCGGCCGCCCCGAGGACATCGCCGCGGCCTGCTCGTTCCTCGTGCGCGACGAGGCCGACTACGTCACGGGCCAGGTCATCGGCGTCAACGGCGGCCGGAACACCTGAGCGCTCGTTCAAGAGCGTCGTTCTCTAGTTACCTATGGGTAGACGGGTGACCCGGGAAACCGTTGCTCTCCCCATCCTTGGACTGGCGTTCTTGCAGGGGTAACCTGCGCCCATGGCCAAGAACCGATCGGCGGCCGACGCCGCTGCGACCGACCGTCCCGGCACGTGGCGTGAGCTGGCTGTCGCTCGGTCGCTCGACCCGGCCCGCGCCCGGGCCGAGGAGCGCGTCCAGCGCTTCCTCGACGCCGCGATCGAGCTCATGCAGACCGATTCGGGCAAGGACTTCACGGTCCAGGACGTCGTCGAGCGGTCCGGCCAGTCGCTGCGCAGCTTCTACCAGTACTTCGCCGGCAAGCACGAGCTGCTGCTGGCGCTGTTCGAGGAGTCGGTGCGCTCCACCGCGGAGTACCTCGAGAAGGTCGCCGCCGAGGAGGACGAACCCCTCGAACGGCTGCACCGGGTCGCGGTCGAGCACTTCCTGGTGTGCCGCCCCGCCCCGTCGAAGACGCAGCGCAAGAGCGGCGGCCCCACGCCCGCGGCCATGGCCGAGTTCGGCCAGAAGCTGCTGACCGAGCACCCGAAGGAGGCCTCGCGGGCCTTCATCCCGGTGATCACGCTGTTCGAGAAGCTGTTCGACGAGGCGGCCGAGGCCGGGCAGCTGCGCCCCGGGCTCGACCACCGCACGATCGCCGGCGTGGCGCTCCAGGCCATCATGTTCAACGCCTTCGCGGCCACCATCAGCCGCACGCCGCTCGGCCCGGACGGCAACGCCGACGCCGAGCAGATGTGGGACTTCATCGTCCACGGCATCGGCGCGTAGAGGCCGACAGCACGCCTACCGGCCGGTGATGCCGGCGGCGTCGTGGCGGAACACGTCGCCGCCCTTCATCACGAACGCCACCCGCTCGGTCGCGGTGATGTCGGCGGTCGGGTCACCCGGCACGGCGATCACGTCGGCCAGCAGGCCCGGTGCGAGGCGACCTCGGTCGTCCGCGTCGATCAGCTCGGCCGCCACGACCGTGGCCGCCCGGATCGCCTGCACGGGCGTCATGCCCCGGTCGACGAGGGCGATCAGCTCCTTGGCGTTGCGCCCGTGCGGGATGGCGGGGGCGTCGGACCCGGTGGCGATGCGGGCACCTCGCTCGATCGCCCGGCTGATGGTGGCCTTGGCGCGGGGGAACACCTCGGCGGCCTTGGCCTGCAGCTCCGGCGGGGCGTGCGAGACGTCCATGCCGTCGGCCAGGTAGGTCGTCGGCACGAGGAAGGTGCCTCGGTCGACCATCAGATCGAGGGTCTCGTCGGACATCAGCGAGCCGTGCTCGATGCAGTCGATGCCCACCTCGATCGCGGAGCGGATGGCGGCGTCGCCGTGCGCGTGCGTCGCGACCTTGAGGCCGGCCCGATGCGCCTCGTCGGCGATGGCCGCCATCTCGTCGGTCGAGTACTGCTGGGCGCCGGCCGGACCGGTGTGCGACATGACGCCGCCCGAGCCGACCATCTTGATGACCTGCGCCCCGTGCTTGATCTGGTAGCGCACGGCCTTGCGCACCTCGTCGACGCCGTCGGCGATGCCCTCCTCGAGCGTCACGGGCAGGACGTGGGGGGCGAGCTTCTGGAACATCGTCGGGTCGAGGTGCCCACCGGTGGGCGAGATGGCGTGGCCGGCCGGGACGATCCGCGGGCCGGGGATCCAGCCGAGGTCGACCGCCTTCTGGAGGGCGACGTCGAGCAGGATCCCGCCGGTCTGCACGAACAGGCCGAGGTTGCGCACGGTCGTGAACCCGGCCCGCAGGGTCCGCCGGGCGTTCGTGACCGCCCGCAGCGTCTTGACCGCCGGGTCGTCCTGCACCGCGGCGAGCATGCCGTGGTCGGGCCCGCCCATGAGCAGGTTGACCTCCATGTCCATGAGGCCGGGGAGCAGCGTCATGTCGCCGAGGTCGATCTCGACCGTGCCGTCTGGCACCGTCGTGGGGCCGACCGCGGTGATCCGGCCGTCCTCGACGAGCAGGTCGCCGGGCGTGCGGATCTCGCCCGCCTCGACGTCGAGCATGCGGGCGCTGCGCAGGTGCACGGGCGGCTGAGGGGTGCGGGGGCGAGCCATGGCGCGAGGCTACCCGTCCGGCCTATGACGTTCCCGGTTTGCGCGAACCTCGTTATCGCGCAGTCGGGAGGGCGCCTTCCGCGAGCTCCTGGAAGAAGTAGAACGCGCGCTCCGTCGAGCCGTCCTCGGTGTTCGCGAACCCGTGGTGCCGGTAGAACCGCTGGGCGTCGACGTCGCCCTCGTCGACGTTGATCTCGACCATGCCGTAGCCCCGCTCCCGGGCGAGCGCCAGCAGATGCTCGATGACCGCGGAGCCGATGCCCTGGTCACGCCGGTCGGGCACCACGTACATCTCGTCGAGGAGGGCGACGGGGCCGGCGTACCAGACGTTGGGGCGCACGGTAACGAGCGCCAGGCCGGCGGGCGGGTCGCCGGCCAGGATGGCGAAGGTGTCCTCGGCCGCCAGCAGGTCGCGCAGGCGCGGAGCCAGCACGTCGACGCCGGGCGAGGCGACGTCGAACTCGGTGTTGAAGTCGTGCAACATCTGGGCGATCAGGTCCGCGTCGTCCGGTGTCGCCAGTCGTGTCGTCAGCTCGGCCTCGTCCATCGGCGCAGGGTCGCAGATCCGGCGCCTGCGGGCGACCACTTTGCCGCGGCGCACGTCATTGCCTCGCTCACCGGGATCGGCATCCCACCCACGGCGTGGCCCCGTGAGGCAATGACTCGCGCTCGGACGATCTCGAGGCAATCGCTTGCGGCCCCCGCACGCGATTGCCTCGAAAGTCTCGGGGCGCGAGTCATTGCCTCGCCGTCCCCGGGGGCGGCACCCCGGTCAGGCGGTGGCGATGACCTCGGCGAAGCCACGGAGCGTCTCGGGCGGCGCGAAGTCGGCGAACCAGACGTAGTGCCGCTCGACGCCCCGGGCACCGAGCGCGGCGAAGTGGTCTGCCAGCTCGGCGGCCGTGCCCACGACGACCGACCGGCCCATGCCCGCCGTGCCGAACCGGCGGGCGACGGTGTCGGTGACGGCCTCCCGTTCGTCGTCGGACGGGACGAGCGCCACCATCGTCTGCACCGACACCCGGGCGTCGCCGGCGAGCTGCTGGCGGTCGTCGAGCTTGTCGATCTCGTGCATGGGCACGTTCCACCAGTCGGCGTGCGTGCGGACGAGCTCGAGCGTCCGCTTGCCGACCCCGCCCACCACGATCGGGATGCGGCCCGTCGGCGTGGGCCGCTGCTGGGCGTCTCGCAGCTGGAAGAACGTGCCGTCGTAGGTCACCGGCTCGCCGGTCCACAGCGCCCGGACCACCTCGAGCGTCTCGCCGAGGCGGGCGACGCGCTCGCGCGGCGGCGCCATGCCCACCCCGAACGTGTCGAGCTCGTCGGGAACCGACCCCCAACCGATGCCCAGCTCGAACCGGCCTCCCGAGGCGTGGTCGAGCGTCGCCGCCTGCCGGGCGAGGACCGCCGGGTGGCGCAGGGCGTCGCACAGCACCAGATGGCCGACGACGAGGGAGTCGGTGCGGGCGAGCAGCCAGGTGGCCGCCGTCATCGCCTCCCACATGTCGTGCTGCGTGGCGAGCGGCGGGGCGAGGTGGTCCATCAGCGCGATGCCCTCGAACCCCGCGGCCTCGGCCGCCCGCGCGCGCTCGACGAGGGCGTCGGGCGACATGCGCATCTGGGGCAGGAACAAGTGGAAGGTCATCGGTGCATCCTGGCCGATGCCGCAGAGGCGGACGTGGCCGTGGCGATGGCGAGGCAGACGTCGGCGACGTGCGCGATCGTCGCCGCGGAGGGGGCCGTGCGCGACCACAGGTGGTCGGACAGCACCCCCACCACCGCGTGGGCGGCGAGCACCGCGTCGGTGTCCGGCTCGGTGCTGCCCAGCGCCGCGAACGGCTCGTGCAGCAACGTCGCCAGCGGCCCGCTGGCCGAGGGCCGGCCGCTCGGCAACCCCTCCCCCACGCTGCCGCCGTTCCACAACACGGCGAGCGTGGTCGAGGCGCTGTCCTCGTCCGCCGCCTGGGCCAGCACGCCGGCGACCCAGCGACCGACCCGCCCCTCGGCGGTCGGCTCCTTGGCCATCTGGTGGGCCAGATAGCTCTGCAGGCGCTCGGTGCCGTCCTCGAGGATGGCCGCGAACAGTGCGTCCTTCGAGGGGAAGTAGCGGTAGAAGGCGTCGTTCGACACCCCGGCGGCGGCCACGATGTCGGCCACGCGGGGCCGGGACGTCGTGCCGCACCGCCGCACCACCTCGAGAGCGGCGTCGAGCAACCGCCGCACCTCACCCTCGTGGTCGACGCCGCGTCGCTCGACCCACTGCCGGGCGATGCGCGCCGTCACGGCGTTCGTCCCGGCATCCGAGGGCGGGTTCGGCGAATCAGGAATTGCATTCCGCATTGCGAAGAATCATATTCTTCGCACGGAGGGGAGCGCCATGTGGGATTTCGAGACCGAACCCGAGTTCCAGGCGAAGCTGGACTGGGCCGACGAGTTCGTCCGCACCGAGGTCGAGCCGCTCGACCTGCTGTGGCCGGGGCTGGAGTTCACGCCGCTCGACGAGACGCGCCGCACGGTCGTCGAGCCGCTCAAGCAGGAGGTGCGCCGGCAGAAGCTGTGGGCGACGCACCTCGGCCCCGACCTCGGGGGTGAGGGCTACGGCCAGCTCAAGCTGTCGCTGCTCAACGAGATCCTCGGCCGCTCGTCGTGGGCGCCGATCGTGTTCGGCTGCCAGGCGCCGGACACCGGCAACGCCGAGATCATCGCCCACTACGGCACCCCCGAGCAGAAGGAGCGCTACCTGCGCCCGCTGCTCGCAGGCGAGATCTTCTCGTGCTACTCGATGACCGAACCCCACGCCGGATCCGATCCGACGATGTTCACGACCCGGGCGACGAGGGACGGCGACGAGTGGGTGATCGAGGGGTGGAAGTTCTTCTCGTCCAACGCCCGCACGTCGACGTTCCTGATCGTCATGGCGGTCACCAACCCCGACGTGAGCCCGTACACGGGCATGTCGATGTTCCTGGTCCCCGCCGACACCCCGGGCGTCGTCATCGAGCGCAACATCGGGCTCGCCGGCGAGCCGGTCGAGGAGGGCTCGCACGCCCTCATCCACTACGACGGCGTGCGCGTGCCGGCCGACGCGCTGCTCGGCGGCGAGGGCCAGGCGTTCGCCATCGCCCAGACCCGGCTCGGCGGCGGGCGCATCCACCACGCCATGCGCACGATCGGCCTGGCGCAGAGCGCGCTCGACATGATGTGCGAGCGGGCTCTCAGCCGCGAGACGCAGGGCAGCCTGCTGGCCGACAAGCAGTTCGTGCAGGGCTACATCGCCGACTCGTACGCGCAGCTCAGCCAGTTCCGCCTGTTCGTGCTGTACGTGGCCTGGTCGATCGACAAGCACGACGACTACCGCAAGGTCCGCAAGGACATCGCCGCGGTCAAGGTGCTCATGCCCGGCGTGCTGCACGACATCGCCTGGCGGGCAATGCAGGTGCACGGCGCCCTGGGCGTCAGCAACGAGATGCCGTTCCACCGGATGATGCTCGGCGCCAGCGTGCTCGGCCTGGCCGACGGCCCCACGGAGGTGCACAAGGTCACGGTCGCCCGGCAGGTGCTGCGCGACCACGCCGCCAGCGACGACCTGTGGCCCACCCGGCACATCCCCAAGCTGCGGGCCGCGGCCGAGGCCAAGTACGCGGAGATCCTGGAGCACGAGGTGGGGAACCTGTGATCGACACCGCCCGGCTGGCCATGTGGATGGACGGCCTCGACCTCGCCACAGGCGAGCCGATCGAGGCCGCGTTCATCTCGGGCGGCACCCAGAACGAGATCTACGAGATCCGCCGCGGCGACATCCACGCCGCCCTGCGCATCCCGCCCGCCGCCGCGCCGGCCCCCCGCGACGACGGCATCGTGCGCGAGTGGCGCATCATCGAGGCGCTGACCGGCACCGACGTGCCCTGCACCCCGGCGATCGCCGTGTGCACCGATCCTGCCGTGCTGGGGCGCACCTTCTACCTGATGGGCTTCGTCGAGGGCTGGTCGCCGATGGCTCTCGCCGGCCAGGGCTGGCCGGCGCCGTTCGACGCCGACCTCGACGCCCGGCGGGGGCTCGCGTTCGCGCTGGTCGACGGCATCGCCCTGCTGTCCACGGTCGACTGGCGGGCCCGCGGTCTCACCGACCTCGGGCGGCCCGACGGGTTCCACGAGCGCCAGGTCGACCGCTGGACGGCCTTCCTTCAGCGCATCAAGGGCCGCGACCTGCCCGGCTTCGACGAGGCGGCCGCTTGGCTGCGGGCCCACCAACCGCTCGACTACCTGCCGGGGATCATGCACGGCGACTACCAGTTCGCCAACGTGATGTACCACGAGGGCGCACCCGCCCGCCTGGCGGCGATCGTCGACTGGGAGATGGGCACGGTCGGCGATCCCAAGCTCGACCTGGGCTGGGTCGTCCACGGCTGGCCGGAGGACACGAGCGACCCCGGCCTGGCCTTCTCGAACTACGTCGACATGACCGGCATGCCGTCGCGCGACGAGATCCTGGCCCGCTACGCCGAGGTGTCCGGCCGCCAGGTCGACGACATCGACTACTACATCGTCCTCGCCAAGTGGAAGCTCGCCGTCGTGTTGGAGCAGGGCTTCCAGCGGGCCGGCGACGACGAGAAGCTGCAGGCGTTCGGCCCGATCGTCCTGCAGCTCATGGAGGAGGCCGCCGAGGTGGCCGCGACCACGGGGTACCGCACATGACCACCGCCGAGCCGCCGACCACACCGACGCCCGACGAGGTCGGCCTGGTCACCGAGCGGCAGGGCGCCGTGACCGTCCTGCGCCTGAACCGGCCCGAGGCCCGCAACGCGCTGACCCCCGCCCTCACCGCGGCGCTGGGCGCCGCCCTCCTGGCGGCCGACGACGACCCGGACACCCGCGCGGTGGTGCTCACAGGCACGGGCGACCGCGCCTTCTGCGCCGGCATGGACCTGCGCGCCTTCTCCGGCGGCGAGAAGATCGACAGCGCGGCCGACCCCGGCATCGCGGGGTTCGTGCGCTTCGTCCAGGGCGGCATCGCCACGCCGATCGTCGGGGCGGCCAACGCCACCGCCGTGGCGGGCGGCTTCGAGCTGCTGATGGGCTGCGATCTCGTGGTGGCCTCGTCGGCGGCGAAGTTCGGCCTGCCGGAGGTGCAGCGCGGCCTGTTCGCCGCCGGTGGCGGCACCGCCATCGGCCAGCGCATCCCGCTCGCCGTCGCGCTGGAGATCGCGCTCACGGGCGACACGTTCGAGGCCGGCCGCGCCTACGAGCTGGGCCTGGTCAATCGTGTGGTGCCGGCCGACGACGTGTTGCCGGTCGCGCTCGCCCTGGCGGAGCGCATCGCCGCCAACGGCCCGCTGGGGGTGGCGGCGACGAAGGAGCTGGTGCGGCTCGCCGCCACCGACCCCGCCCGGGCCGCGGAGCGGATGGCGCACTGGCAGCCGCTCGTCTTCGCCAGCGAGGACGCGCAGGAAGGCGCCCGCGCCTTCGTCGAGAAGCGGCCGCCCGTCTGGACGGGCCGCTGACGTGCGCGCGGCCATGTGCAGGGTCTACGGGCAGCCCGATCGGGTCGTGGTCGAGGACGTACCGACGCCGAACCTCGGCGCCGGCCAGGTGCGGGTGCGCATCGACGCCGCTGCGGTCAACTTCCCCGACGTGCTGATCGTCGCGAACGAGTACCAGATCAGCGTGCCGCCCCCGTTCGTCCCCGGCAGCGAGTTCGCGGGCACGGTTGTCGAGGTGGCGGACGACGTCGCCGGTCCGGAGGCGGTGGCGGTCGGCGACCGGGTGGCCGGGACGACGATGGTGGGCGCGTTCGCCGAGGAGGTCACGGTCGCGGCCGGCGCGGTCTGGCGCGTGCCGGACGGCGTGGGCCTGCGCCACGCCGCGGCCTTCGGCGTCGCCCACCGCACGGCCTGGCACGTGCTGCGCTCGGTGGCCGAGGTGCAGCCGGGCGAGGAGCTGATCGTGCTCGGCGCCGGCGGTGGCGTCGGCCTGGCTGCGGTGCAGCTCGGCGTGCTGCTGGGCGCGACGGTGACCGCCGTGGCGTCGTCGGCGGAGAAGCTCGCCGCCGCCCGCGACCACGGCGCCACCCACCTGATCGACCACCGCACGACCGAACTGCGGCCGGCGCTGCGCGAGCTGCTGCCCGGCGGAGCCGACGTGGTCGTCGACCCCGTGGGCGGCGACCTCGCCGAGCCCGCGCTGCGGGCGCTGCGCTGGGGCGGGCGGTTCGTGACGGTGGGCTACGCCTCCGGCACGATCCCCCGCATCCCGCTCAACCTGGTGCTGCTGAAGGGCAGCCGCATCCTCGGCTTCGAGTTCCGCAGCTTCCTCGCCCGCGAGCCGGACGCCGTGCGCCGCAACGAGGAGGCGCTCGTCGCTCTCCTGGCCGAGGGCAGGGCGCTGCCCCACATCGGCGCGACGTTCCCGCTCGACGAGGCCGCCGGCGCCCTCCGGTACGTGGCTGACGGCCGAGCGGTCGGCAAGGTCGTCCTGGAGGTCTCCGCTCGGTCCTCCGGCTGACGCCCGGAGGCGACTCAGCGGGGTGCGGTGCGCGATCGGAGGATGTCGGCCGCCTTCTCGATGTCGATGCGGTGGACGACGATGCCGATCACGAGATCGACGGCCTCGTCGTGGGTGAGGGTGACCCGCAGGCCGTTGAGGTCGTAGAAGAACAGCACGGACGCCAGTGCGGTCCGCTTGTTGCCGTCGACCAGGGCGCGGTTGCCGGCCAGCGATTCGAGAAGCGCTGCCGCCTTGAGATGCAGCGACGGGTAGGCATCCACGCCGCCGAACGAGGCCTGCGGCCGGGCACCCGCCGAGGCGATCAGACCGAGGTCGCGCACGCCGGGAGAGCCGCCGGTCACGGCCTCCGCCAGCGCCAGGACGTCGTCGACCTGGAGGAAGCGGGTCATGCGTCGGCGAGGCGCTGCATGACGGGCTCCCAGTTCGGCAGCTCGTCACGGATGAATTCGTCCCGCGCGTCGACACGCTCGGCGTCAGCGACACGGTCGAGGACGGCGAGCCGCGCCACCTCGTGCATCGAGCGGTGCTCGCGCTCGGCCTGCGCACGCAGGAGCTCTGTCTCTTCCTCGGTCAGCTTCAGGACGAACGCCATACCGAAACGATATCGGCTCGACCGATATCGACACGTGAACCCGCGCGCCCCGTGGTGCTAGGGTGCCTCTCGCTAAGTGTGAATCCCGTTCTCGCCCACGAGGGGTGCTCATGTCCGCAGGATCCCAGGACACCGGCAAGCGGCAGATGTCGCTGGTCGGGTTCATGCAGGCCGGCAACGTCACCGTGTACTCCGGTTCGTGGCGGCACCCGGCCACCGAGCACGGCTTCCTCGACGCCGGCTACTACCAGAAGCTCGGACGCACCCTCGAAGAGGGCTGCTTCGACATGATGTTCTTCGACGACCGGCT
>DASUQS010000018.1:0-5698 GCA_036280455.1 Acidimicrobiales bacterium | reverse complement strand
GGGCGGCTCGAACGTCTCGTCGAGCACGACCACGTCGACCACCCGGTCGACGCGGAACAGCCGCTCGGCCTCGGCCATGTGGCAGTAGGCGCCGAGGTACCAGGCACCCCGGTGGGCGAAGACGGCGTGGGGGTCGACCTTGCGGGTCGTGCGCTCGTCGCGTCCGTAGGCGTAGTAGTCGATGCGGGCCGCTCGCCCCTCCGCCGAGGCCGTGCGCAGCGCGTCCAGCACCGCGGGGCGGGTCTCGCCGAGCGTCACCGACACGGCCTCGCCCGGCTCCACGCCCAGCACCTGCGCCAGCTTGGCGAGGGCCGACGCCAGCGGCCCGCCGTCGTCGTCGCCCGACAGGTTCTGCGACGCCGAACCGGCAGCAACCAGCGCCAGGCCCTGCTCGGGCGTCAGGTGGAGCGGGCGGGCGAAGACGTCCGCGAAGCGCAGCCACACCCGGTCGCCCTCGATGGTCACGTCGATGAGCGTGTCCGGCGTGTACGGCGGCACCCCCACCATCATCAGCACCTCGAGGTCGTCGAGCAGCTTGCGACGGGTGATGTTGAACCGGGTGCAGATCTCTTCGAGCGTCGGCCCGTCGTGGGCGGCGATCCACGGGATGATCGCCAGCAGCCGGGCGACGCGATCGGACGCCGAGGTGCGCGCCGGACGCTCGCCTCGCTCGCTCACGCCGCGACCTGCTGCTCGAGCCAGCTCACGATGTCGGCCCGCAGGTCCTCGGGCGCCAGCACCTCGGCGTGGTCGAGGAACGTGAGCACGAACGAGCGGAAGTTGTCGCGGTTGGTCACCGTCATCGTGACCACCACCGAGCCGTCCGGGCGCTCCTCGGCCACCGCGCCAGGACCGAGGTGCTGCACGATCCACGGCGCCTGCGCGGCGTCGACCAGCACGTGCGCCTGGGTCGGTTCTCCCCCGCCGAGCTGCCACGGTTCGAGCTGCACGCCCGGCACCGCGACCGCGGGCCGCTCGAAGCGCTGATCGTCCAGCACCTGGGCCGGCCCCTCGAAGCGGTCGAGCCGGAACCGGCGCTCGCCGTCGCGGGCGTGGTCGTAGCCGCTCAGGTACCAACGCCCCCGCTGGAAGTCGAGGCGGTAGGGGTCGACCGTGCGCTGCTCGCCCTTGTAGCCGAACCGCACCGGGTGCTGGGCGGCGATCGCACCGAACAGCGGGCCGACGCCGCTCCCCGGCAGGCTGCCGACCGCGAGGCCCATGCCGTCGGACTCCCCCACCAGCCCGCCCAGCTTGAGCAGCCCCTCGCTCGCCGAGAGGCCGTCGAGCTGGACGACCGACGCCGCCAGCCGCAGCGCCGCCAGCTCGTCCGGCGTCAGCCCCGGGTCGCGCAGGTAGTAGCGGTCCTTGGGGATTCGGTAGCCCTCGACCGCCGGCACCGCCCCCGGGACGTCCGCGATGTCGAGGGGCACGCCCATGGCGCGCAGGTCGTCCTTGTCGCGCTCGAACGCCCGCCGGAACGCGTCGGTCTCGGACGGGTACGCGCCGAGCCGGGTACGGATCTCCTGGGCCGAGAGTGGCCGTGGGGTCTCCAGCAGCAGCGCGGTGAGGTTGAGGAGGCGTTCCAGCTTCGCCGCGGACATCGCGGCCGAGGCTACTTTGCGGCCGCGGTGACCCGGCTCAATGCCCCCGCCGCCCAGGCGCCCGCCGACGCGGCCGCGGCGAAGAAGACCGGGTCCTCCTCGGGCCCCCGGCCCATCGTCGTCACCGTGATGCCCAGCTCGGTCAGCACGGCAGCCGCATCGGGTGGATCGACCACCGTCGATCCGACGAGCTCGCCGGCCAGGTCCGCGGGCACCGGTAGCGCCGGCCGCGCCGCGGCGAGCCCGAGGATGGTGCGCACGTGGTGGCTGATCCCCTGGTGCCGGTCGCGGGGATCGGCCGTCGACGCCCGGCTGCAGAGCGCGACCCGGGCCCCCATCTGGTCGGCCGCGTCGATGATCCCCGCCACCTCGACCGCGGTCGTGCCGAGCACGGACCCCGTGCCCACGACGCCCGGGCCCATGCCGACGACCACGAGGTCGGCGTCGGCCACGTGGCGAGCGAGAGCGAGCGCGGAGGGCACCGCCACCGCTTCGAGGTCGCCGCCGAACGCATGCCCCGCCGTCACCGTCACGTCGAGGACGCCGGCGCCGCGCAGCTCGTGGACGAGGTCGGACAGGACGATCGGCAGGCCGGCGCCGTCGGTCATCACATACGCGATGCGGGCGGTCGGCGCCAGGTGGCGCGCCACGGCCGCGACCACCGCCACCTGGCTGTGCAGCGAGCAGGCCACGACGGGGAGCCCGGCCACGGTGCCGGGCAGGTCGGGGTGCTGCTCCTCGGCGGCACCGGCGTCGTGCTGCAGGCTGGTGTAGCGCACCTTCATGATGTGGCCGGGACCCGGTTGCGACCACGACTCGCGGGCCAGGTTCCAGTGGACGACGTGCCATCCCCCGGTGCCGAGGCCCAGCTCCACCGCGGTCGTGTTCAGCACGACGCGGTCGCCGGGGGCGGCCGTGCCGATCAGGTCTGTCAGCGCGTAGGCGCGACCGGCATCCGTGGCGAGTCGTTGGAGGCCCGCGCGCTCGGCGAGCACCTCCGTGACGGTGGCGGTGACGAAGCTCGGCATCCGGCGGAACGTACCGCGGCGGAGGACGGCGTGCGCCCGATGTCACGACACCGCGCGGTCGCGGTGCCGTCACCTGTTCGCACCCGTCGAGGCACCTCCCGCTCGTGGCAGCCTCGGCGTCGGGCCGCTCGGGCACGGGCCCCGCAGGCGCGCGGCGTCAGAGGCTGGCGATCAGGCGCTCGACCCGCTCGTCGCGGGCCTTGAACGGGTCCTTGCACAGGACGGTGCGCTGGGCCTGGTCGTTGAGCTTCAGGTGCACCCAGTCGACCGTGTAGTCGCGCTTGCGCTCCTTGGCCCGGCGGATGAACTCGCCGCGCAGGCGGGCCCGGGTGGTCTGCGGCGGGGTCTCGACCGCCTCGTCGATGGCCTCGTCGGTGGTCACGCGTTCGACCATGTCGCGGTTCTGCAGCCGGTAGAACAGCCCGCGGTCGCGGTTGACGTCGTGGTACTGCAGGTCGATCAGCGCCACCTTGGGGTGGCTCAGCGGCAGGTCGTGCTTGGCCGCGTAGGCCTCGATGAGCTTGTGCTTGATGACCCAGTCGACCTCGCGGTCGAGCTTCATGGGATCGGATTCGAGGCCGGTGAGGCAGTACTCCCACATGCCGAGCGCCTTCTCCTCGAGCGGCGAGAGGCCCCGCGTCTCGGCGTAGCGCTTGGCGCGGCTGAGGTACTCGTGCTGGATGTCGAGCGCCGAGGCCTCCCGGCCGTTGGCCAGCCGCACCGTGCGCTTGCAGGTCAGGTCGTGGCTGATCTCGCGGATCGCCCGGATCGGGTTCTCGAGCGTCATGTCCCGCAGCACGAACGACGGGTCCTCCAGCATGCGCAGCAGGATCGACGTGGCGCCCACCTTGAGGAGCGTCGTGTACTCGCTCATGTTGGAGTCGCCGACGATCACGTGCAGGCGGCGGTAGCGCTCGGCGTCGGCGTGGGGCTCGTCGCGGGTGTTGATGATGGGCCGGCTACGGGTGGTGGCCGACGACACGCCCTCCCAGATGTGCTCGGCCCGCTGGGCGATGCAGTACATCGCGCCCCGGGCCGTCTGCAGGACCTTGCCCGCCCCGGCGTAGATCTGCCGCGACACGAAGAACGGGATGAGCACCTCGGCGTAGTGCGCGAAGTCGTCCCGCCGGGAGGTCAGGTAGTTCTCGTGGCAGCCGTAGCTGTTGCCCGCCGAGTCGGTGTTGTTCTTGAACAGGTAGATGACGCCCCGGATGCCCTCCTCCCGCAGCCGGGCCTCCGCCGAGACCAGCAGCTGCTCGAGGATGCGCTCGCCGGCCTTGTCGTGGGTCACCAGGTCGAGGATCGAGTCGCACTCGGGCGTCGCGTACTCGGGATGGCTGCCGACGTCGAGGTACAGGCGGGCCCCGTTGGCCAGGAACACGTTGCTGGACCGGCCCCACGACACGACGCGGCGGAACAGGTAGCGGGCCACCTCGTCAGGGCTGAGCCGCCGCTGGCCACGCAGCGTGCAGGTGACGCCGTACTCGTTCTCGAGACCGAAGATGCGTCGCTCCACGACCGCACGCTACCGCCGCGCGTGTGTCGCGGGGACGACGGACTGCGGTCGGTCCCGTGACCTGCGCATCCGTCGGATCTCCGGGTGGTGACAGGGCGCCGGAGAACGATGTCCGGAGGCCATCCGTCGCTGCGATCGACGACCCCGGGTACGGTCACGGCGTGGCGATCGGGCCGATGGTGCCGTTGACGACCGCTGCGAACCCCTTCGCAGCCCGCATCCTCGCCGCCCACCTGGGCGCCGAGGGCATCGTGTGGGAGCTGCGCGGCAACGTCGACGGCCCCTACCCGGTCGGGCCGGTCGAGGTCCTGGTGGCGGTGGACGACCTCGCGGTGGCCCGCGAGGTCGTCACCGAGCAGCGTGAGCACCTGGTCACCGACCTCGACGCCGCCCCGGTCCGGGCGGCCGACGAGCGGACGCCACGCGAGCTCTGGTGGCTGCTGGCGATGGTGCTGATGGCGGCGGCGACGCTGCTGGTCATGACCATCACCAAGGTCTGACGGCGCCTCGCCCCGACAGCGTCTCGTCCCGACGGCGCGCCGCGACGGGTCAGCCGTCGCCCGAGTCGCCCGAGTCGTCGCCGGCGGAATCCTCGTCGCCGGCGCCGTTGCCCTCCGGCGTCGGCTCGCCGGCCGACGTGGGCTGGTCGATCCCGCCGTCGCCTTCCTCCGCCAGCTCCTGCGTGGTGGTGGTCGCCACGGGCACGTCGTCTTGCGGCTCCGGCGCCACGCCGGCCCCGCCGAGAGCGCCCGTCACCTCGTCGTCGGTCAGGCGACGGAAGGCACGGCGCCCGTTGCCGCGACTGAGCACCGCCACCTCCAGCCCGTCCGCGGTGAGCGTGCGCTCGGACCCGGCCAGCGCTTTCACCGCCGCCTGCAGCGCCGCGTCGAGAGGCTGGCCGGCGGTGTAGGTCTCCTTGAGCCGGGCGCCGATGGCCTCGGCCTCGCCGCCGAGGACGGTGAACCCGTGCTCGTCGACGACCGTGCCGTCGTAGAGGATGTGGAACAGGCGGTCGTCGCTCGAGTCGACGCCGACCTCGGCGACAAGGATCTCGACCTCCATCGGCTTGGCCTCATGGGTGAACACGTCGCCGAGCATCTGCGCGTAGGCGTTGGCCAGGCTCTGCGCGTCGACGTCCTCGCGGCTGAAGGAGTAGCCCTTCAGGTCGGCGTGGCGCACGCCCGCGATGCGCAGGCGGTCGTACTCGTTGTACTTGCCGGCACCGGCGAACGCGATGCGGTCGTAGATCTCGCTGACCTTGCGCAGCGTCGCGGACGAGTTCTCCGCACAGATGAGGATGCCGTCCTCGTAGGTGAGCGCGGCGAGGGCGCGGCCCCGGGCGATGCCCTTGCGGGCGAAGTCGGCCTTGTCCTTCATCCACTGCTCGGGGGCGACGTAGAAGGGCATGCTCATCGGATCGAACCCCTGCGCGTGGTCGGGCTGATGCCCGTGGTCGTGGTGCTGCCCGGAGGCGAGAGACGATCGACCAGCGCCCGGAACCGCTCGGCGATCTCGTCGTCGTCGAGCCGGTCGAAACCGTCCGCGGTGATGGT
>DASUQS010000017.1:0-29538 GCA_036280455.1 Acidimicrobiales bacterium | reverse complement strand
GTCGGTGAGCCCGATGGCGTCGGCCAGCTCGCCCAGGATCTCCAGGCGCTTGATCGAGTCGATCGACAGATCGGCCTCGACGTCGAGGTCCGGCCCCAGCATGTCCTCCGGGTAACCCGTCCGCGCCGACACGATCGCGGTCAGCTGGGCCAGCAGCGTGGATGCGTCCGGCAGGGCCCGTCCGGCGGGCGCCTCGGCGACGGTCGCCCCCGCGCCGTTGCCCGACGCGCCAGCGGTACCGTTCCCGTGCGCGCCGCCGTGCCCGTTGCCGTTGCCCCCGGGGAGCCCGGCCCCGGCCGCACCGGTGGACCCGGGTGCCAGAGCCGGCACCGCACCCGAGAGGTCGACGGGCGTCAGGGCGCCGCCTGCGCGGGTGGGCGCGTAGCCCAGGTAGTTCAGGACGAGCTCGTGGCCGGCGCCGATGATCTCGTGGGCGGTGCGGAAGTACTCGACCAGCACCTGGTCTGCTCCGGCACCGGCGGCGAGGGCGCCGAGCCCGGCGCCGGCACCCGCCGTGCCGCTGCCCGACGTGGGCGCGAAGCCGGCTCCCCCGAAGGCCGCGGCGGGCGTCGGGCGAGCGCCCTCGCCGGTGCGGGGCGACCAGCCCCCGCCGGTCGCGGGGACGGTGTCGGCGGGCCGCAGGCCGCCCGGCACGACCTCGCCGCTGTCGGTGCGCACGAGATGCCCGTTGACGGTCCAGCGGGCTGCGTGCGCCGGTGTGGTCCAGCGGCGCGGGTCGACGGCACGGCCCTCGAACAGCTCGGCGATGTCGACCGCCACGCCGGCGACGGCGAGCTCGGCCAGCGCCAGCAGCATCGAACGGACCCCGTGATGGCCAGGGCGGTCGGTGGCGACCGCCACGTGCGGTCGGCCCTCGAGGATGCGCTCGACGCAGCCGGTCAGCGTGCGACCGGGGCCGACCTCGACGAACACCCGGGCGCCGGCGTCGTGCATCGCTCGCACCTGCTCGGTGAAGCGCACCCCGTTGGCGACCTGGGCGGCGAGGAGGTCGCGGATCTTGCGGGCGTCCGCCGGATAGGCGTCCGCCGTGAGGTTGCTGAACACCGGGATGGTGGGCTCGGTCACCTCGGTGTCGTCGAGCCGCCGCGCCAGTGCATCGGCGGCGGACGCCACCACGGGGCTGTGGAAGGCGCACGCCACCGGCAGGCGCTTGGCGGTGATGCCGGCGTCCTTCAGGCGCCCCTGGGCCTCCTCGATGGCGGGGGTCGAGCCGGCCACGACGAGCTGCTTGGGATGGTTGTCGTTGGCGACGACCACATCGACGTCCGCGAGCACCTGGTCGAGCTGCTCCCGGGTGGCGGAGACGGCGACCATGCCGCCCGCGTCGCCGTCGGGCACCGCGTCGACCATCGCCTCGCCACGCGCCTCGCTCAGGGCGAGCAGCGCTGGCGTGTCGAGCGCCCCGGCGGCGCACAGCGCCACCAGCTCGCCATAGCTGTGACCCGCGACCATGTCCGGGGCGACGCCGAACCGGTCGAGGACGGTCGCCGCAGCCAGGTCGGCGAGGCCGAGCGCGGGCTGCGCGACCCGCGTGTCGGTGATGGCCTGCCGCTGGGCGTCTCGGGTGGCATCGTCGAAGGCGGCCGGCGGCAGCATCGTGTCGACCCAGCGCTCGCCCATGCGGAGCAGTGGCCGGGTCTCGGCGAAGCCGACGAACAGGTCGGCCGCCATGCCCGGTCGCTGGCTGCCCTGCCCGGGGAAGAGGAACGCCACGGTGGGCGCCTCGCCGTCGACCGCGACCGGGTCGTCGGCCAGGAACACACCCGGTGCGGCCTGGCGCTGGCGGGCCCGGGCGACCTTGCCCCGCAGGTCGTCGAGGTCGTTGGCGACGATGGCGGCGCGCACGGGCCCGCGCCCGGCGGACACGGCGGCGGCGATGTCGCGCAGCCGCCAGCGGTGCCCCGGCGGGGTGGGCTCGCCCAGACGGGCCGCGAGGTCGTCGAGGGCGCGGTCGACCGCATCGTCGTCCGCCCCTCGGAACACGAACAGCTCCGCCGGCCAGGCGTCGACCGCGCGCTCGGGCACGTCGTCGTCGGCGTGCGACTCGATCACGGCGTGGAAGTTGGTGCCCCCGAAGCCGAAGGCGCTGACGCCCGCCACGCGCCGCTCGCTCGGCCAGGGCCGGGCCTCGTCGAGGAACACGAACGGGCTGGCGTCACGGTCCCACGCCTGGTTCGGGCGGTCGACGTGCAACGTCGGTGGGCGGACGCCGTGGTGGACGGCCTTGGCGGCCTTGATGAGCCCGGCCAGCCCGGCGGCGCACTTGGTGTGGCCGATGTTCGACTTCACCGAACCGACCGTGCACGACGCCGGGCCCATGCCCGCCTGCGTGAACACCTCGGTGAGGGTCGACAGCTCCGTGCGGTCGCCGACCACCGTGCCCGTGCCGTGTGCCTCGAGGAGCTCGACGGCGTCGGGCTGGACCCGGGCCTGGGCGTACGCGCGTCGCACGGCCCGCTCCTGGCCTTCCTGCCGGGGAGCCGTGAGGCCGAGGCTGCGGCCGTCGGAGGACGCGCCCACCGAGCGGACCACCGCGTAGATGCGGTCGCCGTCGCGCTCGGCGTCGGCGAGCCGCTTGAGCACCACGCACGCCACGCCCTCGCCGAGGGCGATGCCGTCGGCCTCGGCGTCGAAGGTGCGGCACTGCCCGGTCGTGGACAGGGCGTGCACGCTCGTGAACAGCAGGAAGTCCTGGATGCCGTTGTGCAGGTCGGCGCCGCCGCACAGCACCGTGTCGCTCCCACCCGCGGCCAGCTCGGCGCAGGCGGCGTCGAGGGCCGCGAGGGACGAGGCGCAGGCGGCGTCGACCGTGAGGTTCTTGCCACCGAGGTCGAGTCGATTGGCGATCCGCCCGGCGATGACGTTGGTGAGCAGGCCCGGGAACGAGTCCTCCGAGATGCGGGGCAGCCAGTCGGCCAGGTCCGCCGGCATCTCGCCGAGGAACGACGGGAACAGCGCGCGGAACCCGTGCGCCCCCGACTGGTCGGTGCCCCCCTCGGCGCCGAATATCACGGACGTGCGCTCGCGGTCGAAGGGGCGGTCCTCGTAGCCGGCGTCGGCCAGCGCGTCCGCCGCGACCTTGAGGCTGAGGAGCTGCGTCGGCTCGATGGCCGCCAGCGAGGCGGGCGGGATGCCGTAGGCCAGTGCGTCGAACGGGATGTCCGGCAGGAACCCGCCCCACTTGGAGGCGCTGCCCGTGCGCTTGTGCGCGGTGCTGTGCTCCCACTCCGGATCGAAGTAGGTGTCGACGTCCCACCGGTCGGCCGGCACCTCGGTGATGGAGTTGACGCCCTCCACGATGTTGCGCCAGAACTCCTCGAGGTCGGCCGCGCCCGGCATCACGCAGGCCATGCCGACGATGGCGACGTCGACCGGCGGGGGCTCTGCCGCAGCCCGGGGAGCCGCCAGCTCGGCGATCTCCGTGCTGAGGCCGGTGGCGACGGCGGCCAGGTGGTCGACCGCCCCGATGGTGACCGATTCGTGCAGCGCCGCCACGGTCGTGCGCTCGTGGCGCAGGGTGGCGACGTCGCCGATCATGAACATGCCCTCGGTGCGCTGCTCGTCGCGGTCGACGGTCACCAGCTCGTCGCCCTCTCGGCGAAGGCCCTTGGACGCCACCCGCAGCCGGCCGAGGTTCAGCCCTTCGAGCTCCGCCCAGCGGGCCTGGGCGTCGACGCCGTCGGAGGCCAGGCGCTGCCGGGTCTCCTCGAAGAGGTCGACGAACGGCGTCTCGGCGCAGCGCGTGACGTGCCCCGGACCGGACTCGAGGAGTGCGGTGCGCTCGCACGCCAGGGCCTGCGCCTGGAACTCGTCGCCGATGGCCGCGGCGGCCACCGCCTCGTCCGTGAGGAGGTAGGCGGTGCCCATGAGCACGCCCACCCGGGCGCCGCCATCGGCCAACCGGCCGGCCATTGCCGCCACCATGGCGGCCGACCGTTCGTCGTGGATGCCGCCGGCGAACAGGAGGTCGAGCGACGTGAGGTCGCCGCCGGCGTCCGCCCAGTCGGACAGGACCTCGACCTGGGCCTCCCACAGGGCGAAGCTCGATCGCGGGCCGACGTGACCACCGCACTCGAAGCCCTCGAACACGAACCGGCGGGCGCCGTCCTTCAGGAACCGTTCGAGCAACCCCGGCGCGGGGACGTGCAGGAACGTGCGGATGCCGACCTCCTCCAGGGCGGTGGCCTGTGACGGCCGTCCCCCCGCGATCAGCGCCACCGGCGGGCGGACGTCCCGGATGACGGCGAGCTGCTCGTCGCGCAGCTCCTTCGGGACGAAGCCCAACACGCCGACCCCCCAGGGGCGGTCGCCCAGCAGACCGGCCGTCTCCTCCAGCAGCGGACGCACCTCGGTCTCGCCACGGAGCAGTGCGAGGGCGAGGAAGGGCAGGCCGCCGCCACCGGCGACCGCGTCGGCGAACGCGGCGCGGTCGGACACTCGGGTCATCGGGCCCTGCACGACCGGGTACGTGGTGCCCACGGATGCGGCGACGCCGTGGCCGGGGGCCAGCGGTTCGACCCGCTGGGCGGCGTCCACGTGCAGCGCGATCTCGCGCCGCAGGCCGGCGACCATGGCGCCCACGGTGCCGTAGCGGGACGCGAAGCGCGCCGCGAAGGCAGCGTCCTGCCCGGCAGGCAGTGCCTGATCCGTCAGTGACCTGGCACCGAGCCGGCCGGACAGCTCGTCCGCAGTGGTGGTGTCGTCCAGCGCCGCGACCCAGAGGTCGGGGCGGCTGAAGATGCGGTGACCGCCGACGACCCGGGCCTCGCTTCCGTCCATGGCGGCGACGGCGGCACGCACCTGGCGCGGCAGCGTCGCCTCCCGCAGGAGCGCCGTCTGCGCGTCGACCACGACCCCGGTGGCGCCACCGACGACAGCGGCCGCCGCAGTGTGCCGACCGATCCCACCTTGCACCCAGACGGGAGCGTCGGTCAGCGCTCGGATCTGCTGGAGGAGCACGAACGCCCCGGTGGTCCCCACCCGGCCGCCGCTCTCGGCACCGCGGGCGACAAGGCCGTCGGCACCGGCGGACAGGGCCTCGCGCGCCTCGTCGGCCGAGCGCACCTCGGCCACGACACGGCGGCTCCCGGACCGCCAGAGGGCGATCATGCCGGGCTCTGCCACCACGACGGTGTCGACCGCGTCGGGCAGGTCCGCCGGCGTGAGGGGGCAGCGCAGCGAGGCCCGCACCCCGAAGCCGGAATCGGTGCGCCGGGTCACGACGGCCAGCGCCTCCCGGGCTCGGGACGCGTCGGCACCGAGATCGAGCACCCCGAGCGCACCCGCCCGGGCCGCAGCGACGACCAGCTTGGGCGCAGGCTCGTCGAACGGCGTCTCGACCCAGATCAGGTCGCGATCAGGGGTGCGCGAAGAAGCGTCGGACACCATGAATCCCCCAGTTCCCACATCGATCGTTCGATCGACGCCCCATGGACGTCATACGCATTGTGGACCATCGCGGCGTCTCTCGCCAGGATTGTTGACTTCCGCGTCGGAATCTGCGCTAGTTGCTGACGTCATGCGCGCCGCACACGACCGATCTCCGCGCGCTCTCCGCCCACCGGAGCGTGCCCACCGAACGCCCGCGACCCCAGCCCCGACCACGGTCGAGGGCGAGCACCCGGGTGAGGCGCCCGCCGCCGTCGTCGCCGAGGACGTCGATCTCGCCGATCGGCTGGTCATCGCGCCCGTCACCGGGACGTTCTTCCCGGCCTTCACCGAGGTGTCCGCCGAGCACCCGGGTGTCGTGGCGGTGGGCGACGAGATCGGCGTGCTGGTGCAGGCCGGTGACAAGTACCCGGTCGTCAGCCCGTTCACCGGTCAGCTCATGGGGATGTTGGCGATGCCGGGCGAGCGGATCCGGGAACACCAACCCGTCGCCTGGCTCAGCATCGCGGACGTCTGAGACGCCCGCCGGCGTCGCCGCTGACCTGCCATCCGACCAGGTGAGGGAGGGCGATCGCCGCACCGGCGGAGAGCCTCCGGCGACGCCCGTGCTGCCGGCCGCGGTCGGGCAGGGCGTCCGGCCTGTCCGGGCCGGGCGCCGACAGCGTGACACGCCCGACCCCGACGGCCGGCGCGGCGCCGGCCGAGGCACGCTCCCCCGTGCCCGACCGGTCGCCCGACGCCGTTCCCCAGCAGACCACCCCGGCTGCCCGATCGCCGGGCACCGGGCGATGCGGTCCCACCGACCGGCTGCGTGGTGGCGACCGGACAGCAAAGAGGCCTGAGGTCGTGACCGGGGACGGGTGCGCTGTTCCCGCCCCCGCTCACGAGGATGTCGGGACCCGTCGCGGTCATGGGACCGCGCCGGGTTCTCCAGTGATCGTCGCGGTTCACCGTACGGCGGTGAGGGGTCGGCAGTCAACGCCTTTATTGACAGACCCGTCGGTAAATGAGCCGGTTACCGTCAAGTAAGTTGTTTACACCACCAGTGCAGGAATAGTCTGTCATCGTGACGGCAGCACCAGCACACTCCACCGATGCCGAGCGGCCCACTCCCAAGCGGGTGCGCAAGAATCCCGACACCCGCCGTGCCGAGATCGTCGCGACGGCCCGCCAGGTCTTCGCCGCGACCGGCTACGCAGAGTCCGGGCTGGCCGAGATCGCGAGCGCCGCGAGTGTGTCCAAGGGGTTGCTGTACCACTACTTCCCCGAGGGACGGCCCCAGCTCTTCGTCAGCGTCATGCAGGGGCTGCTGGGCGAGTTCCAGCAGCGGCTCCGCCAGGCCTCGAAGATGCCCTTCTCCCCCCGCACCCGCATGGAGCACCTGCTCGCCGCCTTGTTCGGTTTCTTCGACGAGAACCCGTCCGCCTATCGACTGCTGTTCCGCGACCCGTGGGTGACCCACGACGAAACGGTCGAGGCCTCGGCCATCGCCACGCGCATCCAGATCGCGTCCGAGCTCGCGAGCCTCATGGCCAGCTCGGCCCTCCCCGCCGACGACCTCGTGTCGGCGAGCACGGGCATGTTGGGCTTCGCCCTCGCCAACGTCGAGCTGTGCATCGCCGGCCAGGTCGACGCCGAGACCGCGTGGCGCGTCACCTGCGAGTACGCCACGTCACGCTTCATCGACTAGCGGGTCCGCCACGAGCAACCGCAGCCGCGGCCGCAGTGGCTCGTCCCCCGCCGTCGGGTTGTCCGCCGATGCGTCGGCAGGCGTGCCGCCGAGGCGAGCCGTGACCCGCGTGCCCTGTCCCGGCGCGCTGTCGATCTCGAGGGTCCCTTGCCCGAGCAGGGCGAACGAGCGCATGGCCTCGATGCCCGACTCGAACATCACCGCCGCGGGCTCGAAGCCGACGCCGTCGTCGACGACCTCGACCACGATCACCCCGTCGTCGACCTTGATCGCGATCTCGAGGTGCGTCGCCTCGCTGTGGCGCCAGACGTTGCGGACCGCCTCCTGCACGATGCGCAGCACCACGGTCTCCGTCGTCCAGTCGAGGACCACGTCGTCGTCCACCACGACCCTCTGCTGCGGGGTGCGGCGGTCGTCGTAGAGGCCGTCGACGTACGCGTGGATCGGGGCGCTCAGGCTGTGGCAGCGGGGACGGTCGACCTCGAGCGGCTGCACTGCCAGCATGAGCCGGCGCAGCGACTCGGCCTGATCCCGGAGCTCGTCGCGCACCAGGGTCGACACACCACCGGCCGCGCCGGCGGCCCCAGCGGACGTCAGCGAGCTCATCTGGATGTACGAGACGAACGACGCGTAGGCCGACACGGCCTGTTCGTGCAGCTGGGCGGCAACCCGGTGACGGTCGTCGTCGGCCCGTTGCATCACCTGCACCAGCAGCTCGCGCCGGGCGGCGGCGGCCTGCTCGACCTGGTGGTAGAGACGCCGGGTCTCGCGGACCGCGACGAGCTGGCGCAGAGCAGCCAGCACCAGCAGCACCCCCATGACCCCGAGCGAGTACAGGGGCGCCCACTCGTGCTCCTCACGCCGCAACAGCGTGGTGGCCACCAGCGCCGGGAGCCCCACGAGCATCAGCAGCGCCGGGAGCCATGCCCCGCGCACCTGGTCCTGCGGGGGCAGGCTGTCGAGCCCCGGCGACACCCGGGCCGGGACGAACAGCGGCATCAGCAGGAGCAGGCTCATGCACAGCGCGTGCAGGCCCAGCAGCGGGCCGCTCGGCAGGTCGAAGCCCGAGATGCCCTGCATCGTCTGGGCGATGCCGTTGAGCAGCCCGACGAGGCCGAGTGCGATGCCGACCCGGCCGATCGTGCGGCTGCCCGAGCCGTCGCCCCGCACACGCATGTGCAGGAGCACCGCCCAGTACGTCCCGAACACCATCGCGACGGAGGCCACCGCCGCCGGCACCGCGTACCAGGCGTCCTCGGCGCCGAGGACGTCGTCGCCCCACACCAGCACCGCGGGGGCCACGACGACGATCGCCGACATGAGGCTCTCGGTCAGGTCGACCGACATCGCCCGCCGTCCCGAGCGCGAGCGCACGACGAGGACGATCGCGGTCATGAGCAGAAGCGAGGTCACCGCGACGACGATCGTGTTGACCACCGTCGAGGTGCGGATCGGTAGGACCGCGCCGAGCAGCATCGCGACACCGATGCCGTACATCAGCCCGAGCCCGGAGAGCCACAGCCACCAGCACCGGTCGTCGGGGCGGGCGGCCCGGCGAGCGGCCAGCAACGTGTGCAGCAGCGCGGGCGACGTGTACAGCCCGCTGGCCAGCAGGGCGAAGACCAGCAGGTAGCTGGAGGTCTCCGTCGCGAACGACCCCACGAACACGACGAGGGGAAGGGTGAGGCAGACCCATGCCGCCGACACGCGCCGCAGCTGCGTGCAGAACACGGGATGCGAGCTCGTCCTCGGGTCGACCGCTGGCTGCGAGAGCAGGCGGATGAGCCAGTCGGGAGGCCGCTGGGCCGCGACCGTAGGCATGAGCATGCGTATCCCCCATCCTCGGCACCCGAACCGAGGTGCCTCGACGACGAGCGCCGTGCCTAAATAAGTACAGTGGTGTAGGAAACCTGTCAACCCGGCGCTTCCCACCAGCCACCGCCCCACCGGGGGCGACTACCCGGCGCCATTCAAGCACGAAACGTGATGCGTCGATGACATCCCGGCGTCAACCGCGTCGAAAGCGTAATGTTGCGGCTGCCACCTCCCCTCCGTCGGCGCCGACGCCCAGACCGGGCGTCCTGTGCGAAAGAGGCACAGCATGTATCTCGAGTTCACCGATGATCAGCTCGAGCTGCGCGACAGCGCCCGCGCCGCGCTCGCCCGCGAGTGCCCACCCCAGTTGGTGCGCACCGTGGCCGCCGGCGGCCTCGGGGAAGAGGGATTGGGCACCGCGCTGAACTGGCTCGGCTGGCCCGCCCTCACCATCGACGTCGATCTTGGCGGGCTGGGACGGAGCTACGTCGAGCTGGCCATCGTCCTGGAGGAGCTGGGCCGGGCGGCGGCGCCGGGTGCGTTCCTGCCGACGCTGACCCAGTTCGTCCCCGTGGTGCGGGAGGTCGGGACGGAGGCCCAGTCGCACCGCTTCCTGGCGGGCGTGGCCTCCGGCGACGTCACCGGCACGCTGGCCCTCCACGAGGGCGGCCGGTGGGACCCCGACGCGGTGATGGCCACCGCCGAGCGCGACGGCGACGGATGGCTGCTGCGCGGGCACAAGCAGCACGTGCTCGGCGCGCCCGACGTCGACGAGGTCGTGGTGGCCGCCCGGCGCGACTCCGGCTCGCTGGGGCTGTTCGTCGTGCGATCGGCGGAGCTCACCTTCAAGCGCACCACCAGCCTCGACGTCACCCGCAAGCTCGCCAACGTCGAGCTCAACGGGATCTGGGTGCCCGAGGCGCGCGTCCTCGGCGAGCCCGACGCCGATGCGGGCAAGGCGCTGTCCCGCGCCCTGAGCGAGGCGACCGTCGGCCTGGCGCTCGACGCCCTGGGTGCGTGCGACGCCATGTTCGACCTGTCGCTCGACGTCGCCCGCACCCACGGCGCCCGGCAGGCCACCGAGCACGACCTCGCCGACATGCTGGTCGCCATCGAGACCGCGCGCGCCGCGACCTACCAGGCCGCCTGTGCCGTGGCGGAGGCAGATCCCTCGGCGGCCCACGCGGCGTCGGTGGCCAAGGCCGCGATCGGCGGGTGCCAGCGGCTCGTCGTCCGCCACAGCCTCGAGATCTGCGGTCCGGCGATGGCCCGAGCCGCCGCCGCGGGCGAGCCCGCCGACGCCGATGTCGGCGATCCCCGCGACCTCCGCCTGTGGGTGCGCCGTGCGCAGGCCGACGACCTGTTGTGCGGCTCCGCGGTCGACCACCGGCGCATCGTGGCCGACCACGTGCTCAACTCGCGGCGGGCACGCACCTCGCAGCTCGCGGGCGCGCTGTTCGGCTGACTCCCCGGTTCCCCACGCGATCAGCCGGCGGCACCCGGGCGCCGCCGACGCTCACCGCAGGGGCAGACCGAGCACCCGCCCCGCGACGCGGTCGCGCTCGGCGCCGAGACCACCCGCCCCTGCCACCTCGGCCGTGGCATCGGCCCACTCGCTCGCCCACGAACCGCTCGGCCAGCCCTGCGGGCCGTCGAGGCCCATGTCGAGCCCGTCGGCGCCGAGGACCTCGAGACCCGTGAGGTAGACGCGCTCCTCGGTCTGGGCGGTCACGAGAGGCAGCATGCCCAGCTCGGGATTGGGGCGGCCCGTCGACTGCTTGGCCAGCGCCCGATAGGCGAGCGCTCGGACGGCGTCGGCGTCGACCCGGAGCCCGGCGAGCGTGTCGCGGAACACCCCGTCGTCCGCCAGACCCCGCGCGCGACCCGTCTCCGCGAGCGAACCCAGCGCCCGCTCGATGGCCAGCAGGCTCGTGATCCACCGCACCGACCGCAGGCGGGCCCGGACGGAGTGGAGCACCGGCCAACCCTGGTCGCGCTCCCCGATCAGCTGCTCCGGTTCGATGCCCACCCCGTCGAACACGAGGCGGTCGGCGGTGTCGGATGGACGCGTCACCCCCTCGGCCCCGAGGTCGACGGCGACGACGGCCACCCCGTCGATCCGACGCCCGCCCACCTCGGCCGTGACACCGCACAGGCACCGGTCGGCATCGGCCGCCCCGGGCGGTGCGGCGATCGACCCGTGCAGCGCGAGCCCGCCGCCCTCGCCCTCGACGATCGCCGGCTGGCGCCCCGATGTGGGCGTCGACGACCCGTCGCCCGGCTCGACCACCTCGACCTCGTCGACGGCGACGCACCAGCTGATGTCCCCCCGCAGCGTGGACGGCAGCCAGTCGTCCTGCTGGGCGCCGACGCCGTGGTCGGCCAGGGTCGGAGCGCACACGTCGAGGCCCTGCAGGTTGGTCGTGCGGGGGATGCGGCGCCGGGCGAGCTCCTCCAGGTAGATCATCTGCTCGACGGCCGAGGCGTCCCGGCCGCCGAGCTCGGGCGGCCAGCGGGGAACGAGCCAACCGGCGTCGAACAGCGTCGCCTGCCAGTCGCGTGCCCAGCCGGGGATGTGGCCGGGTGACCGCGGGGGCTCGGACGCACGATCGGCCGCCGGCTGGTTGTCGTCGAGCCAGGCCGCGAGATCGGCACGGAAACGGGCCTCGGCCCGACTGTCGGAGAGGCGCACGACCAGGACTTTACCGGCCCTCCCGCCCTGCGGGCCGGATGGGCCGGCCGTCAGGAGGTGGGCACCCCGCTCGGCGGATGCTCGGCGGCGGCGGCCTCGCCACCCGCGGCCGCACCGCTGTCCGTGGCGGCCTCGCCCACCGGGATGACGCCCGCGGTGCGCTCGTCGAGGGTGCGCACCAGTTCCTCGGTCACCAGCGGCAGCAGGGCGGGCGCCACGAGCAGCGCCAGCTTGTCGGCCACCGCATGGGCGACGGCACGGGCGACGTCGTGATCGAGGTCGCCGAGCAGCGCGACCGTCGCGGCCACCCGATCGGCCGGGTCGTCCGGGGGCGTGACGGCCGCGGCCGGGGATGTGGCGATCGCATCCGCCGGATCGGCCGGACGTGCCGGGGGCGTCGCGGTGCCATCGACCGGATCGGCCGGGGGTGCCGGGGGCGTCGCGGTGGCATCCGCCGGATCGGCCGGGGGTGCCGGGGATGACGGGGGCGCATCCACCGGCTCGCCCTGTGCCAGGGCGGCGGGCTCGACCACCGCCGGGGTTGGTCGTGGGCGCGCCTCGAGGTCGCCGTGGTCGTCCCGATCTGCGCGCGCGGCCGAACTGCCGATGTCGTCTTCGTCAGCCGGATAGAGCAGCACACCGGACTCGTCCACATCGACGTCCGGCGGGGTGACCGCGGCGGCGAACGGCGCGACTCGGCCGTCCAGCGGATCGTCGGCGGCAGGGGCATCCACCGCCTCGATCTCCTCCGTCGGGTCGAGGACGGGTTGCTCGGGTCGGTCGGTGCCGCCAGGGGCGTCGGCCAGGGCGGCCTCGACGTCCTGAACGTCGCCGGAGCCGAGGTCGAGCACCGGCGGCAACGGTCGGGCGTGGACGATCACGAGGCGGGTCGTGCACCGGGTGAGCGCCACGAACAGGGACCGGAGCCCGTGCTCCGTGCCCTCGACGACGGCCGCCGGCTCGACCACGATCACGACGTCGAACTCGAGCCCCTTCGCCTCGTCCGGGGTCAGCACGACCACGGGAGCGGCGGCCGGGCGGAGCTCGGACGCCCAGGCCACACCGGCGGCGTCGAGGCCGCTCACCAGGCGGGAGCGGAGCGGCGGCGCGGTGATGACCCCGACGATGCCCTCGCCGGCCGCGTCGACGATCGCCTCCACCGTCCGGGCCACCACGTCGTCGTCGTGCCCGTCGCCGGCGGCGGCCGTCACGACCACCTCGTGGCCGGAGCTGCGCAGCGCCCGCGGATGCGACAGGCCCGGCGCCGCCTCCGGCAACAGGCGCATGGCGACCTCGTGCACCTCGGCGGGCAGCCGGTAGCCGTAGGTCAGCTCGACGGCCTCGGCCGCCACCCGCTCGTGGCGGAGCACCTGCACGATCGCATCCCACGAGTGGTGCGCCCAGGGGCTGGTGCCCTGGGCGAGATCGCCGAGAACGGTCATCGAGCCGGCGCGCGACCGGCGCCGGATCGACTCGAGCTGCAGGGGCGACAGGTCCTGGGCCTCGTCGACCACGATGTGCTCGTACGTGGCGCGCACACCGTTGAGGAGGGCGTCGGCGGCGTCGAGCAGCGGCACGTCGTCGGCCGACCACTGCCATGTGGAGACCCGGGCGTCGGTGGGCAGCGCCAGCAGATCGAGCTCGGCCTCCGACAGCGTGCCCGCACCTGCGGCCAGCAGCTGGCGCCGGGACGACAGGAGCTCGACGAGGAAGGCCTGCGGTGTGAGGTTGGGCCACACGCGGTCGAGGTAGTTGTCGATGTCGCGTGCTGCGGGGCCCTGCACCGAGACGTCGGTGACCCCGGTGCGCCCGAGCGCGGCGGTCGCCTCGGCGACGAGGAACGCCCGCAACATGCGGTACGCCTCGTTGTGGGGGCGGCCGGCGAGCTGGCGGGCCCGCGTGGCGATGCGGCGGCCGTCGAGCTCGAGCCGGCGGCCGTCGACGACGATCTCGACGGCCGAGGCCTCGACCCGCTGGCGGTTGCGCAGGCCCCGCAGGACGAGCCGCAGCAGCCGGCGGTCGCCCTTCAGCCGACGCAGCGCGGGCGGATCGACGCGTCCGATGCGCACGCTGGGGCCGAGCGCCCGCAGAGGGAGCTGCACCACCGCCTCGTCGCCGAGCGACGGCAGCACCGACGAGATGTAGTGCACGAAGGCCGGATTGGGGCCGACGATGAGGACGTCGCGCGCCTCCAGCCGGTCGCGCCGGTTGAACAACAGCCACGACACGCGGTGCAGGCCCACGACCGTCTTGCCGGTGCCCGGACCGCCCTGGACGACCAGCAGCTGATCGAGCGGGCGGCTGATGACCTCGTACTGCGAAGCTTGGATGGTGGCGACGATGTCGCCGAGCTCGCCCGAACGGCTGCTGCCGAGCGAGTCGAGGAGGGCGTCGGAGAGGACGGGCTCGGGTGCCTCGCCCTCCGCGATCGCCCGGGCGACCTCGCGGAACATGAGGTCCTCGATCTCGCGGATCTGGTTGCCGGAGCAGCGGTAGAGCCGCCGGGAATCGAGGCCCTCGGGCTCGTCGGGCGTCGCCGTGTAGAAGGGCGCGGCGATGGGCGCCTGCCAGTTGACGACGACGAGGTCGTTGTCGTCGCCCCAGATGGCGCCCTTGCCGATGTACCAGCGGTCGTCGGCGGCGTCGATGCGGCCGAAGGCGATCGCCTCGTCCGGGTCGGCCAGACCAAGGCGGCTGACCCGCTTGCGAAGCTCGACGGCGGCTCGGGGGTTGGCGGCCATGCCGGGAGCGCGGGCGAGGTCGGCCTGCTGGCGGTCGCGCAGCGCCAGGGCCCGGTCGAAGTAGGCCTGCTCCTGCGGCAGGTCCGGATGCATCGCCCTCGTCGCCCTCCACCGACCGGTGGGACCGTCGCCCCAGCGTCACTTGGCAGTGCGCGCGCCCACGCGCTGTGCGGGAGGTTACCGCGTCGGCCGCGTCGGCGTTCACGCTGCGGGTGGAGGGCAGCACGGTCGGACGCTCTCAGCGGCCGCGGAGCGTACGAATCGCACCTGGCCCGGGCGGACGGCATCCTGGGGCGGTGAACGATCCGCTCATCCAGCGGTGCTCGGGGTTCGCTCGCGCCGAGGAGCTCGGACCTGCGGGCACGGCCGGCAGCTACCGGGGCTACGTGGCCCTCGACGTCCCGCTGCCCTGGCCCTCCGAGATCACCGCCCATCCCGAGATCGCGCCGGCGGCTGCGGCGCTGTCCGCCGCGGGCGTGCGCTTCCAGGGCATCGTGCCGGACCCGGGCCAGGGACCGGCGGCGCGCCGCATGGTGACGTTCCTGCGTCCCGGCGGGCCGTTCGACCGCTACCGGACCGTCCGCTGGACGGTGCCCGCCGGTGACGTGACCGAGGCGCTCCTCTCGGTCGCGGCGTCCGCCGAGGCCTCCGGGGGCGGCGACGTGCACGCGGGTATCGCGGCGCGGCTCGCGGCGGGGGACGACGCCGGCCGCTACGTCCTGGTGTGCACCCACGGCAAGCGGGACGCCTGCTGCGGCTCGCTCGGCACCCGGCTCGCGACCGTGCTGCCCGGTCTCGGCGCCGGCGTGAACGTCTGGCGCACCAGCCACACCGGTGGACACCGGTTCGCCCCCACGGCGCTGTTCCTCCCGGAGGGCACGGCCTGGGCGTACCTCGACCTCGACCGGCTGGTCGGCATCGCCGACCGCACGCTGGACGTGGAGGAGGCGGCGGGCCTCTACCGGGGCTGCACCGGCCTGGACGGCGCCGAGGTGCAGGCCGCCGAGTGCGCGGCGTTGCGCACCCTCGGCTGGTCGTGGCTCGACCAGCGGCGGGAGGGCCACGTGCTCGAGCGCGACGGCGGGCGCACCCGGGTGTGCCTGGAGGCCACCGCAGCCGACGGGGCGCGGACGGCCTTCGTGGCCACGGTCGAGGTCGCACGCGTGATGCCGGTCCCCGACTGCGGCAAGCCCCCGGAGGAGGCCCGCAAGTCGGCACCCGAGCTGACGGTCACCGACTTCCGTGCGGCCTGACACACCTGCTCGGCCCGACGCCGAGTTGCGTGCCCGGAACCAGCGCCACCGGCGAGAGCGTCTCACCACTCATGGACACCGACGTGCTCGCAGCCGGCACCAGCGCTCGCGTACGGCGCCGCCGGATCTTGGTCGGGGCCGCGGCGGTCTGCCTGCTCGTCGGTGTCGTCGCTGCCCGGCTGACGACTGGAGATGACGAGCGGTCGACCGTGGATGCCGGCGTCGTCGGCGATGGCGACGATGCGGAGAGCTCGGCCAGCGGGTGGACTCGCCTCCCGGATCCACCGCTGAGCCCACGCGTCGGTGCCTCGGCAGCGTGGACCGGCGAGGAGGTCATCGTGGTCGGCGGCTGGGAGTTCCTCTGCCCACCGGGGGCGGACTGCGTCGGCCCCACCGAGGCGCCGTTCACCGACGGAGCGGCGTTCGATCCGTCGACGCAGACCTGGCGGCCGATCGCGGATGCCCCGGCAGCCTTCGAAGGCGAACACCCGGCCGTCGCAGGCGGCTCCGTCTTCCTCCTCGTCGACTGCGACCTCTCGTTCCTGGGCACGGAGGAAGCCCCGGCCGACAAACGTTGCCCGAGCACCGAGGAGCCCACCGTGCTCCTTCGCTACGCCCCGGAGTCGGACACGTGGGCCTCGCTCCCCGTGCCGCCCGGAGACCAGAGGTACGACATCGAGGCCGTCGGCGACTCGATCATCGCCTTCGCCAGCACGGAGGAACGCGGTGAGGAGCGCGAATGGCACTTCGACCCCGAGTCCGCCGTCTGGACGGAGATCCCCGACGAGCCTCTGCCGCTGATGTACGACCGCTCGATCGTGGCGGCGGATGGCGGCGGGTCGGCGCTCCTGTTCGGGGCTGACGCCGGGTCCGAGCCGACGTCGGAGCCGGCCCACGAGGCCAACCTGGCGGCGCGACTCGACCTCGAGACGATGAGCTGGGCGGAGCTCCCCTCGTCGCCGAGCCGGGGCTACCGGGCATGGGGAGTCGACGATGTGGTGGTCCTCGAGCCGCACTTCGGTGGGAGCGGTGGGCTCTTCGATCCTGCCTCGGGCACGTGGTCGGCTCTGGCAGCCGCATCTGGGGGATCGTTCGACTCGACCCACGTGGCGGGCGCCGTCGGCCGGAACGGTGCCGTGTACGTCGACGCGTCGGGCCGGGTCTTCGACGTGGATCGTTTCGACTGGATCGAGATCGAGCCGATCGACGACCGGAGCGTCTTCCCCCACTCGGCTGTGACTGCCGTGGGCCGAGATCTGTTCAGCTTCGGCGGCGAGCGCTGGAGCTCGCCTGACGGTGAGCTGCTGGGCGACGCGTGGTTGTGGCGCCCGGACGCGACAAACTCCCAGGCCGGTGACCTGGGAGTTTGGAGTGGGCCGTAAGGGACTCGAACCCCTGACCCCCTGCGCGTCATGCAGGTGCTCTAGCCAACTGAGCTAACGGCCCGTGGAGGGTGCAAGGTAGCACACCGCCGGACCGATCCCCGACATCATCGCGGTGGTGGGCGGACGTGTCACGGTGCACCGGTACCCTGTCGCGATGGCACCCGACGGCGGTCCCCTTCCCGAGACCACGCCCGATCCGCTCACGCCCGAGCTCGCCCCGTTCGTGGCGCTCGCCCAGGCGCGGGTCACCCAGGCGATCGACGGGCTCGACCACGACGCCGCCGTCGAGCACCTCGAGGCGGCAGTGGCCCAGGCGGCCGTCCAGGCGTCGCGCCTGGGCTTCAGCTTCCCGGTCGCTGAAGCGCCTGCCGACGCGCTCGCTCTCGGCGACGGGTCGGTCGTGCTGGTGCAGCGCATCGTCGACTAATGCGCGTCCACGAACGTTTGCGCCCCGCCACGGCGAACGTTCCTGGACAGGGGTCTAGAGGTTCCCCCGGGCGTCCTGCGCGCGCTCGATCGCCTCGAACAGCGCCTTGAAGTTGCCGGCGCCGAAGCCGGTGGCGCCCGCGCGTTCGATGATCTCGAAGAAGACGGTCGGCCTGTCGCACAGCATCTCGGTGAAGATCTGCAGCAGGTGGCCGTCCTGGTCGCGGTCGACCATGATCCCCAGCTCGGCCAGGGCCTCCCACGGCAGGTCGATCCCGGCCATCCGCGCGCGGGCGTCGTCGTAGTACTCGGGCGGCACCGCCAGGAAGCGCACCCCCCGTGCCCGCAGCGCCCGCACCGCGCCGACGATGTCGCGCGTGTGCAGCGCCATGTGCTGCACACCTGGGGAGTGGTAGTAGTCGAGGTACTCCTCGATCTGGCTCTTCCGCCGCCCGTCGGCGGGCTCGTTGATCGGCAGCACGACCTTGTCGTGGTTCCACACGACCGTCGACATGAGCGCCGAGTACTCGGTCGAGATCTGGTCGTCGCCGAAGTGGACGAGCGGATCGAAGCCCAGCACGTGTTGGTAGTAGTCGACCCACGTGTCGAGGTGGCCCTTCTCCACGTTGCCGACCACGTGGTCGAAGCGGTCGAGCCCCACGTCCGGGCCGTGCGTCGCGGGCAGCACAGGCGGCCCGAAGCCCGGGGCGAACTCGCCGGCGTAGGCCGAGCGGTCGAGGAACGTGTGGACGGTCTCGCCGTAGGTGCGGATCGCCGAGTGGTGCACCACGCCGTGCTCGTCGCTGTCGATGCCCGGGGGCCGCTCCGGCAGGGCGCCGCGGGCCAGAGCGGCGTCGTAGGCGACCTCGGCATCGTCGACGAGGAAGCAGATGTCGCGGACCCCGTCGCCGTGGACCTTCACGTGGTCGGCGATCGGCGAGTCGGGCGTCAACGCCCCGGTGACCATGAAGCGGATGCGACCCTGCTGCAGCACGTGGGACACGCGATCCCGCCGGCCGGTCTCGGGGCCGGCGTAGGCCACGGCCTCGAAGCCGAACGCCGAGCACAGGAACCCGCTGAAGGCCCGGGCGTTGCCCACCCACCATTCGACGTGATCGATGCCGCCGAGCGACGGCGGCCCCTCGTCCTCGTGTCCGGCTGCTGACCCGGCGGTCAACGTGTCGCCCATCAGATCCCCCTGGTGTCGGCGAGGGGCGGTCGGCCCGCCCACGGTCCAGCACAGCCACGTGGGCAGAAGGCCGTCAACACCCCGACACGCCACTGGTCATTTTGGCCAGCGTCAGGCGCGTTGTGGTAGACACATTGTCCATGTTGCCCACCGGAATCGACGCGCTCGACGCCCGGCTGATCCGGGCGATGTGCGACACGCCCCGCGCCGGGGTGATGGAGCTTGCCCGCCAGCTCGGTGTCGCCCGAGGGACGGTACAAGCCCGCCTCGACAAGCTCCAACAGCGGGGCATCATCAGCGGTTTCGACCCGGATCTCGATCTGCGGGCGATGGGCTACGAGGTGCTGGCGTTCGTCAGCCTCGAGATCGCCCAGGGGCACCTCGAAGACGTCTGCTCGCACCTGCGCGAGATCCCCGAGGTGCTCGAGATCCACTCGGTCACCGGGCCCGGCGACCTGCACTGCCGGGTGGTGGCCCACACGAACGAGCACCTGCAGCACGTCATCGGACGGGTGCTCGAGGTGGCCGGGATCAGCCGCACGGCCACGCAGATCGCGCTCACCGAGCAGCTGCACCACCGGGTCCTGCCGCTCGTCGAGCTCGCGATCGACGCGGAGACGGGCGACGAGGTCGAGGCCGGTTGACCAGCGCTCACTCGGCGAGAGGCACGATCTCGCCCAACCCCGCGGCGTCGAGAAGCTCGAGCAGGTCGACGCCTGCGTGACGCAGGACGACCCGGCAGCCGCGGCGCCGGGCGGCGAGCTGGAGGCGGGCCAGCGCGTCCAGGGTCACGATGTCGGGCTCGGTGATGTCGCCGACGTCGCACACGACCTGCTCGGTCCCGTTGCGGAAGAGGCTGCGGACACGCGTGCACAGCCCGGGGATGTCGCCCTGCACGATCGGGCCGTACACGACGAGCTCGACCGAGCGTGCTGCGTCGGTGCCGCCGGGGGTGCGCACGGGCACCCGATCGCATTCATCCACGGACGACCTCCTCGAGGTTTCGCCCCTACGACCCGACGCCGGCGCCGAACTCATCGCGCCAGCAGGGCCGCCTCGCAGGCAAACCGCGCGCTTCCGTGCGGGAGGGCGTAGCCTCGACGTGCACGGTCGATGCTCGAAGTTCGCTCGATCGTCTCGATCAGAACAGATAGGCAGAACACATGGCAGTCGGCACGGTCAAGTTCTTCAACGCGGAGAAGGGCTACGGCTTCATCTCTCGCGACGGCGCGGACGACGTGTTCGTCCACTACTCGAACATCGAGGGCGGCGGCTACCGCTCGCTCGAGGCGGGCCAGACGGTCGAGTTCGAGGTCGGCTCGGGTCGCAAGGGCGACGAAGCGCAGAACGTCAGGGTGGTCTGAGCAGGCGTGTCACGCCGGCGCACCACCTTCGGGAAGCTGCAGCGCGATCGCGACAAGCAGGCCAAGCAGAAGGCCAAGCAGGAGCGACGAGCTGAGCGGGCTGAACAGCCCGACGAGCCGGAAGAGACCGTGGAGGCCCCCGAGGTCGACCAGTCCAAGGTCCTCGCCCAGCTCGCAGACCTCCACGCCGCCTTCGACGACGGCAAGATCGGCTTCGACGACTTCGAAGCCCGCCGCGAGGAGCTGACGAGCCAGCTCCGCATCGACTGAGCAGGAGCGATCCGGGGGAGCCACGGCTCCCCCGGAAGCTTTTTCGGGAAAGGTCGTGTACGCCGGCTCGACGTGGGTAGCTCGGGGCCACTGCTCCAGTCCCACCACCTCGAGGCACGTCACGTCCATGACAACCGCTCCGACCACCACAGTCATCGATGCTCGCGTCGAGGCCGCCGAACGCTTCCGCGCCTACCGAGCCAGCGGTGACCGCTCCCTGCGCAACGAGCTGATCGCAGAGCATCGCTGGCTCGCGGTCCACTGCGCGAAGCGCTTCGCCGACAAGGGTGAGCCGTTCGACGATCTCGTCCAGGTCGCCATGCTCGGCGTGCTGAAGGCCGTCGAGCGCTACGACCCGGACTACGGGGCGACGTTCGCGACGTTCGCCGTGCCCACCGTGACCGGTGAGCTGCGCCGCCACTTCCGCGACACGACCTGGGCCGTGCACGTGCCCCGCCGGGCCAAGGACATGCAGCACACCGTCAAGGTGGCCGTGGCCGACCTGACCCAGATCCTCGGTCGCTCCCCGACCGTGGAGGAGATCGCATCGCAGGCCGGGGCGCCCGTCGAGACCGTGCTCGAAGCGCTCGAGGCCGCCCGCTGCTATCGGAAGACGCCGTTGGCCGTCGGAGACGACGGTGGTGACGACTCCGCCGATCTGTCCGTGTTCGGCATGGAGGACCGTGGCCTCGGTGCGGTCGAGGCGGCGGAGACCGTCCAGCGGGTGCTGGCCGTGCTCGCACCCCGCGAGCGCCGCATCGTCGAGCTCCGCTACCTGCAGGGGCTCACCCAGTCACGCATCGCCGAACTGGTCGGGGTGAGCCAGGTGCAGGTGTCACGCCTGCTCCGTGCC
Source organism: Acidimicrobiales bacterium (assembly GCA_036280455.1). Classification (GTDB taxonomy): domain Bacteria; phylum Actinomycetota; class Acidimicrobiia; order Acidimicrobiales; family VFJN01; genus ZC4RG19. The sequence goes on along the minus strand of DASUQS010000017.1, from coordinate 8,451 downwards.
AGCATGCTCCGGCTGCGTGAGGCGCTCGACGATCTCGACGCCTCCTGCGCGGTCTAGCGCCGCACCCCCGCTCGGCCCGGCACTAGCTTCACCTCCGTGGACACACTGGCCGGCGTGGCGCTGGCGTCGGACATGAACACCTTCACGCTCGACAGCGACGCGGCCGTCCGCCTCCTGGCGGCCGCGCTGCTGGGCGGTCTGGTCGGCATCGAACGAGAGGTCAGCGATCAGGCCGCCGGCCTCCGCACCCACATCGCGGTGGCGCTCGGCGCCTCGCTGTTCGGCATCATCTCGACGCTGGGTTTCCTCGAGTTCGACCAGACGCGCGCGGACTCGACCATCCAGGCCGACGTCAGCCGCGTCGCGTCCAACGTCGTCGTCGGCATCGGCTTCCTGGGCGCCGGCGTCATCTTCCGCCAGGGCAACACGATCCGGAACCTCACCACCGCGGCGAGCCTCTGGGCGGTCGCCGCCATCGGCCTCGCCTGCGGCGTGGGCGACATCGCCACCGCGGCTGCGGCCGCCGTGGTGCTGCTCGGCAGCCTCGTGCTGCTCCGCCCGGTGCGCACCTACATGCACCGTCGCTGGGGTACCCGTTCCGTGACCGTGGAGGTGGTGCTGCACCCGCACGCGGACCCGTCCGCGGTCATCGACGCCCTCGATGCCGGCGACGTGGAGACGAGCCGGTTCGCCGTGCACAAGCGGGACGGCCAGGTCGTCCTGGCCACGGATGCGTCGGGTCGGCCGGGGCTCGTCCACCGCTGGATCGCAGAGATGACGGCGCTGGACGGCGTCGAGAGGATCGACGAGACCTGAGTCGCTTGACGTCGAAACGACCGTCGACCCCTCCCGCGTGGCACCATGGCGTCGTCCACGGACACCTCCCCACGGAGGGGGCCGTCCGCAAACCCTGGGAGCACCATCGATGACCGATCCGGACGAGACCTTGACGATCACGACTCGCCGCGACGCCGCGACGACGGTGGTCATCCTCTCCGGAGAGCTCGACATGCACTCGTCCGAGCTGCTGTCCACGGCGTTGGAGACCGTCCTCGGCGGAGGCCCCGACGAGATCGGCATCGACGCCCGGGGGCTGACGTTCACCGACTCGGCCGGCCTGCGGTCGCTGCTCGTCGCACGCGACGCGGCAGACGAGGCGGGGGTGCTTCTCCGGCTCACGCACGTGTCCGAGCACCTCGACCGCCTTCTCGAGATCACGGGGCTGCGCGAGGTCCTCGGCGTCCCGGTCACCTGAGGGTCGGGGCGCGGTGCCGGTGACGGGGCGATCAGCCCACGCCACCCCCGCGGACGAGCTTGCGGGCGGTGAACCGCGCCAACCTGTCGTCGTCCTGTGCGAGCTCGTGCCCATCGGTGACGACATCGAGGATCTGACGGCTGAGCATCAGCCGCTCGTCGTCGATCACCGCGTCGACGCCCATCCGGGCCGTCGCCCGGACGATCACCGCGTCGTCGGCCACGTCGAACACCAGCCGCAGCGGCTCGCCGTCGCCCATCTCGATGAGCGTGGCGCACAGCTCGTCGACGGCGATGCGGAAGTCCTCGACCTCCTCGAGCGGCAATCCCGCGGTGGTTGCCACACCGCTCGCCATGAGCCGGGCCAGCCGCATGTAACGGCTGTCGGCGGGGAGGGAGAGCTCGATGCTGCCGGCGGAGGCGGGCATGATCCTTCTTTCGGGAGTCGGAAGGTTGCTACCCCCCGCGGCCGGGCCGTACACCCGTACGACATCGTCGGAATCAGTCATCTGTCGACACCGTGAGCACCGCTGCATCGCCGGGCAGGTCCTGGATCTCGACGTCGTCACCCAGCGGCTCGGAGAGCACCGACGTGAGCGGCTTGCCGATCGCCGGGCCGTCGAAGCGTTCGATCGCGGCTCGGCTCATCCCGAGGATGTGCCGGTCGGCGTCGACCACGAAGACCACCGCGTCGAGCCTGCCGAGGAGGACGTCGACCATGGTCTCCAGCAGGTCGAGCCGGGCACGCGCGGTCGAGAGCTCGTCCGTCATCCGGTCGAGCCGATCGGTGGCGGCGTCAACACCCGCGCGCATCTCCGCGAGGAGTGCTGCGGCCTCGGCACGGTCGTCGGGGGGGCTCGTCATCGGGTGTCGCTCGCATCGTAAGTGGTGGGACGTGGCCAGGCCTACCCGACCGGTCGGCAGTCGATTCGCCCCGCGACGCAGGTATGACGCGGATCCACGGCGGGAACAGTAGGGCGGAATGTCCACGCCGTCGCTCAGCACCGAGATGCGTCGCTGTCGGCGCGCCCTCGACCGTCTCGGGGAGGCGACCGACCGTGCTCGGGCCCTCACGACCGCCCCGGCGGACCGGGTCGAGCGGAGCTGCTGGGACGGCACCGCCCGCCGTCCCGTCGTCGACGTCGACGTCTGGCTGCTCCACGTCCGCCACGCCCGCCGGCCGGACGACACGACGCTGACCGAGCTCGTCGAGCACTACCGGGCCCACGCCGAGTCCCAGGCCCGCCACCACTACCGCCACGGCATCCCGATCGACGACCTGACCCAGGTCGCGTACGAGGCGCTCGTCCGGGCGGTGCAGAGGTTCGATCCCGACCTCGGCAAGCCCTTCCTCGCCTTCGCCAAGCCGACCATCGTGGGGACGCTGCGCCGGCACTTCCGCGACGTGGGCTGGGCCATCCGCGTCCCCCGTCGCGTGCACGACCTGGCCGGCCCCACCCGCGACGCCGTCGAGCTCCTCACCCACGACCTCGGCCGGGCGCCGACGCCCAGTGAGATCGCCGACTTCGTCGGCGTCACCACCCGCGAGGTGCTCGACGCCATGACGGCCGAGGAGGCGCGTGCCACGTCGTCGCTCGACGCACCGGACACGACCGGACGACCGCTCGGCGAGCAGACCCTCGGGCACGTCGACCGGGGCTTCGTCGGCATCGAGAACCGTGCGGCACTGCTCCACAGCCTCGAGGCGCTGTCCGACGACGACCGCGACCTGCTGCAGCAGTACTTCTTCGAGGAGCGCACGCAGGCGGAGATCGCGCAGACCCGGGGGTGCAGCCAGATGCAGGTGTCGCGCCTGCTGCGCCGGGCCGTGCACCAGCTGCGCCGGCGGATGCTCGACGCCTGACGCCCGGCCCCCAGCTCGTCAGCCCCCGACGGGAGGCCCGGTCAACCTCACGGCCAGGAGGCACACGTCGTCGGTCGGCTCGTCGTCGACCATCGCCTCGGTCACGCGGTCGCACAGCTCGTCGGGCGATCCGGAGAAGCCCATGACGGCCTGCTGCAGGTGGTCGAGTCCGTCCCCACCGGCACGCTCGTGCCGGTCGATCAGGCCGTCGGTGTAAAGCAACAGGCACGATCCCGGGGCCAGCGCCTCGGGATCGAGGACGGGCCGCGGCTCGCTGCTGGTCAGGCCCAGCAACCGCCCGTGGCCCCCCGTCACGAAGCTGGCGGTGCCCGCGGGGTCGATCAGCAGCGGCGCCGGGTGGCCGGCGTTGACGAGCGACAACGTCGACTCGGCCACGTCGACGACCGCCAGGACCAGCGTCGCCGTCTGCATCTCGCCGAGGCTCTGCAGGAGCGCGTCCGTGCGCTGCACGACCTGGTCGATCGGGTGCCGGTCCAGCATGTAGGCACGCAGGCCGAGTCGCAGCTGGCCCATCGTCGCGGCCTGATGGATGCCATGGCCCATCACGTCGCCGACCACGAGCCCGACGCGACCGGCGTCCAGCTCGACCAGGTCGTACCAGTCGCCCCCGACCTCGACATCCGGCCCCGCCGGCAGGTAGCGCACGGCGAGGTCGAGGCCCGGCGGCGTGGGCAGGTCCCGAGGCAACAGGCTGTGCTGCAGGGTCAGCGCCATCTCGTGGGCGATCGCGGCGCGCTCCTGGGCCTCGTGGTAGCCGCTCTGCGTCATCTCGTAGGTGGACAGGCTCTCGGTCAGGAAGTCGCCCGCCGCGAGGACGAGCGCCCGCATGTCGGGATCGCCGGGGAAGCCGGCGATCCCGGCCTGGTGGGCGGCGACGAGGTCGAGCAGGCCGACGCCCTCGCGCACCGCCCGGTTGCCGAGCTCGTACGCGTGGGCGCGGCCGGTCTCGTCGGGGGACTTCACGTACGCCACGAGGGCGTCGCGGTACTCCCCCGCCAGGTCGTCGGGCGCGTTCACGCCGTCCGTCCGAGGTAGCGCACGGCGGCCACGAGCGCATCGTCGTTGGGACGGGCGCAACGTTCGAGGAGCCGCTCGGCCAGGCGCTGCGGCGGGTCTGCGAGCACCACCTGGTCGGCGAAGTCGACATCGATGCCGTCGGTGGCCATGACGACGGCGTCGCCAGGGTCGAGCTGCACGGTCGACACCCGCAGGCGCGGCAATCGGTAGCCGACGACGCCGCCGTAGAGCGTGGCGCTGGCGACGCGGTGCACCCGCGATCCGTCGGCGCGCAGCACGTGCGCCTCGACGTTGCCGACGCCCAACCAGCGCATGTCACCGGCGCAGCCGATGGCGGCGAGCGTCATCGCCACGCCGCGGGTGCGCGCCAGCTCTGCGTGGGCGCTCGACACGACGGCGTCGACGTCGACGGCGTCGACCTGGGCGCCCGTGTGGCCCTCGACCACCGCCAGGGCACGCGCGGCGGCGTCCGCCGCCTCGGGGCCGTGCCCCAAGCCGTCGACCGTGGCCACGAGCGCGCCGCCGTCGAGATCGACGCGGACCGCCTGGTCGCCGTTCTCGGTCTCGCCCGGCATCGCCCGACCGGCCACACCCCAGGCGATGCAGCGACCGGATGCGGGCGAGTTGGGACTGGTCATGCGGACCTCCACTTGCGCATCACGATCGTCGTGCCCGTGCCCACCTCGGAGGTGATGTCGAACTCGTCCATCAGTCGCCGCGCGCCGGGCAGGCCGAGCCCGAGACCGCGGCCGGTCGTGAAGCCGTCCTGCATCGCGCGGTCGACATCCGCGATGCCGGGGCCGTCGTCGCGGGCGATGACCTCCACCGCCGGCTCGCGGCGCCGGTTCGTCTCGGGCCCGATCGCCTGCATCTCGACCTCGCCGTGGCCGGCGTGGGTGAGGATGTTCCTGGCAACCTCGGAGATGGCGGTGGCGATGAGCGTTGCGTCGGTGGACGAGCACCCGATCTGGGCGGCGAGCTCACGTCCGGACTGGCGTGCGACGACGATGTCGCCGTCCGTCGAGATGACGATCCTGATGCGGCCGAGCGGCATCGGTCACCTGCCCAGGCGGACGTCGAGGAAGGCGAGGCCCTCCTCGAGGTCCAGGGCGGTGTGCACGTCCTCGAATCCCAGCCCGAGCTGCACCATCGAGAAGGCGACCTCGGGCTGCATGCCGACGACGACGGTGTTCGCGCCGCGCAGCAGGGTCATGTGCGCGATCGTTCGCAGCGACCGCGCGGCGAAGGAGTCCATGACGTCGAGTGACGTGATGTCGACGATGATGCCCCGGGACCGGTAGACGCCGATCTGGCGCATCAGGTCGTCGCGCAGGCGGATCGCCTCGCTGTCGGTCATGGCCGACTGGATCGTGGCGATCAGGTAGTCGCCCTGCTTGAGTATGGGAACGGCCATGGGAACGTCAGCGCAGCTCCACCGATGGCGAGAGCGGCTGGGTCCTCGTCACCTCGTAGCCGAGCATGCGCTCCGCCACCTCGATGCCCCCCTGGAGGTCGCCGACCGCGTTCATCTTCGACAGATCGACCCCGATGGTCACGAGCGTGAGCGCGATCTCGGCCGACAGGCCCGTGATGATCACGCTCGCACCCATGAGGCGTGACGCGTCGACCGTCTGCACGAGGTGGTTGGCCACCGTGGAGTCGATCTCGGGCACGCCGGTGATGTCGATCACGACGACCTGCGCCCGGTTGGTGCGGATGGCCCGCAGGAGCTGCTCGGTGAGCTGCCGGGCCCGCTGGCTGTCCAGGGCGCCGATGATGGGCAGGATCACGAGCCGCTCGCGCACCTGCAGCACCGGCGTCGACAGCTCGCGGATCGCCTCCTGCTGCTGGCGGATGATGCGCTCGCGCTCCTGCACGAAGCTGACCCCGACCGTGTTGGCGATGCGGTTGGCCGCGGGCTCGTAGGCGTCGAGCACCCGGTTGAGCAGGTCGAAGTCGGACTGGTACTTCTCGAACAGCGAGCGGGCGAGCACGTCGCGCAGCAGCAGCACGATGCCGAGCACCTCGTCGGTCTCGACCCCCCGCGGGATGATCCGCTCGGAGAGGCTGCGTGCGTAGTCCTCCAACGCCTCGACCTCGCCGGTCTCGAGCACCTCGACGTAGTTGTCGTAGACGCTCGTCGCCTCGCTGAAGACCTCGTCGGCGGTCATCGCCGTCAGCAGGCCGGCCTCGGTGATGCGCTTCGCCCACTCCTCGCGCAGCTGCGCGCGGTGCTGCCGGAGGTGGGCCACCAGCTCGGGCAGGAGCGCCTCGTTGCTCTCCGGTGCGGCGGACGCCGCGGTGGGCGATGGTGGCCGCGTGGGCATGGACATGGACGACTTCCTCCCAAGAGAGCACCTGGCGCGTGGGCACCCTATAGTCCGCGCTTCGCCCCTGCGTACATGCCCGCCCAGCGGTGCTCTCACACCTCGCGTTCGCCACGCCGGGCCGTGCCGGGGCGCTCAGCGCCAGGGGCGACCCATGTCGTTCAGCGGCTCGACCACGGTGTGGATGAACATCCAGCAGGCGACACCCAGGAACACCAGCGCCACCAGCAGGCGCCACGCCATGCCGGCGACCTGCACGTGCCGCGCCGGCCGGAGCGTGGCCACGATCGCCTCGAAGGCGGCGTCCCAGTCGACCGTGCCGTCGTCTCGGTCCATGGTTCCCCTCCTGCCCCCGTGCGCTGACGAGAATGTCACCGTGTGTCGTGTGTCACGGTACTCCGACGCGTTCCCCTCGCGCCCGTCCGCTTGACAGATCTCGCGGTGACGAGCACGGTTGCTGGCCCGGCGGCCCGGCAGAGGTCGTCGGGCGGCATCAGGGGGAAGCGGATGACCGACGAGGCCCGGGGCACGGCCCCCGAGGCGACCGAGCTACGGCGATCGAGCCGCGACCACACCGCCGTGCGGACGGGCCTCGCCGCCTGGCTGGCCGGACGCCTGCCCGACGGCGCCGCGCCGGAGATCCTCGCCCTCGAGGCCACGTCGGCCAACGGCATGTCGAGCGAGACGCTCCTGGTCGACGCCGCCTGGTCCACCGACGGGCACCGCGACGTCCACCGGCTGGTCTGGCGGTTGGCCCCCGACTCCGCCGACATCCCGGTGTTCGAGCGGTACGACCTCGGCCGGCAGTTCGAGACGATCCGCCTCGTGGCCGAGCTCACCGACGTGCCCGTCCCGTCCACGCTGTGGTCGGAGCCCGACCCCGCGGTCATCGGCAGCCCGTTCTTCGTGATGGGCCGGGTCGACGGACGGGTGCCGCCCGACGTGATGCCCTACAACTTCGGTGACAGCTGGCTGCACGATGCCACTCCGGCCGAGCAGCGGCACCTGCAGGACGCCACGGTGGACGTCCTGGCACGCTTGCACGCCATCGACGCCGCGCCCGAGCGGTTCGCGTTCCTCGCCCCTGCCGGCGGGCAGGAGGTCGCCGAAGCGGGGGCGTCGACGCTGCGGGGGTGCGTGGCCGCCACCCGCTCGTGGTACGAGTTCGCGGCGGCCGACGGGTTCCACTCCCCCCTGGTCGAGCGCACCTTCGCCTGGCTCGATGCCCACTGGCCACGTCGGGAAGGCGCCCCGGTGCTGTGCTGGGGCGACTCCCGCATCGGCAACGTCATGTACGACGGATTCGACCCGGTGGCGGTGCTCGACTGGGAGATGGCGACTCTCGGGCCCCGCGAGCTGGACGTCGCGTGGCTCATCTACGGGCACCGCATGTTCGAGGACATCGCCGCCACGTTCGACCTTCCGGGGATGCCCACCTTCCTGCGGGCCGACGACGTCGCCGCCACCTACGAGTCGCTGACGGGCCACGCACCGCGCGATCTCGCCTGGTTCGGCACGTACGCCGCGCTGCAGTACGCCATCGTCTTCCTCCGCACCGGCGCCCGCGCCGTGCACTTCGGCGAGACCGCCATGCCCGACGAGGTCGACGACCTCGTGATGAACCGCGAGCCGCTCGAGCGCATGCTCGCCGGCACCTACTGGAGCTGAGCCGTGCTGCCCGTCCCCCTCGACGAGTTCCCGATCCACCAGACGCCGCTGTCGCTCCGCCATGTCGGCTCGACCGACCGCAACTTCTACGACCGTGCCTACTTCAACGCCCACGACCGCACCGGCGACGTGTTCTTCGTGGCCGGCCTCGGCGTCTATCCCAACCTCGGGGTCACCGACGCCTACGCCACCGTCCGCCGCGGCGACCGGCAGTGGACCGTGCGGTGCTCCGACGCCCTCGGCGACGACCGCCTCTCCCCCGGTGTCGGCCCGTTCCGCGTCGAGGTGGCCGAGCCGCTG
>DASUQS010000016.1:0-14508 GCA_036280455.1 Acidimicrobiales bacterium | reverse complement strand
ACCGCCGCCCGGGCGACCGTCACGGCGCCGTGGCCGTAGCCGTCGGCCTTGACCACGGCCATGATCGTGCTCCGGGTCCGAGCCCGGATGTCGACCACGTTGGCCGACACCGCCGCGGGCAAGGTCTGCAGGGTCGGCGGTGGAAGAGCGCCCGCTCGACGCCGAGGGACGACCGCGACGGGGGTCACGGCTGCATCCTCGGGTCGTCGGTCGGATCCTCGTACATCTGCGGGCAACCCTCGTCGGCGGCATCGGGACGCAGCTCGAAGTGCCACGGCTCGTTGCGGTAGATCGGGCACAGGCCGTGCGCAGCGCCGTGCTCGGACACCCAGTCCGCGGCATCGGGCGGGCCGATGTCGACCGCGTCGCCCGACACGTGGGCCGACGTCTCCGCCGTGGCGACCCACCGGGTGGCCTCGTCGAGCGAGCCGTAGTCGACGACGGCCTCCAGCAGCAGCTGCTGCTGGTACTCGGGCGACCGCCAGCCGCTGTTGACCCGGAGCCCGACACCGTCGGCTTCTGCATCGGTCGCCGCCCGGCGCAGGGCGGCGAGGAGGTCGGGATCGAGCTCGCCCACCGCCGGGACCATCTCGTCGAACGCCGACACCGCCATCCCGTCGGGGATGAACCCGTCGGCCGCGTCCACCACCCCGTCCGACACGGCACCCTCGGAGGCGGCACGGTCGGCCTGGTCGCGAGGCCTGTCGGGAGCGGCCGCGCTGAACTCGTCGGGCGCGGCCGGCGGAGCGGTCGGCTGGCGATCCTCGGCCGAGGACGTCGACGACGGCGTCGCCACGACCACCCCTAGGGCGAACGCGGCGATCGCGACGACGAGGATCGTCAGCCCGAAGAGCACGGTCCGGCGCGTGCGACGAGCCGGCTCAGGGAGGGAGGCGCTGTGGTCCATGCCGCCACTGGAGACGGAGGCCCGTTGCGGGGGCGTACGTGATTCCCGATACGCCCCCGATACACGCGGCCGCCGCCGGGGCCTCCGAGGCCGGACCGGGCGGTGCCGCGATCAGCTCCACATGGCGGCGACGTGGCGCGCGTCGGACGCGGACGGCCCGCCGACATCGGGTCGCCCTTGCCCGATCGGCCGACCCGGCACCGGGCGGCGCTGCGGCGGTGGTCCCGTCACGGGCGACCGTGCAGACTGCGGGCGTGGACCGACCGAGAGAACACGGCGGTGGCGAGGCCTCCGCCCCCATCGCCGGCGACCAGGCCTCGTTCCCCGACGACGCCGAGCTGGCACGCACGCTCGTGCACGGCGGCGGGCGAGCGACCCTGAGCACGCTGACGCCGAAGAACTACCCGTACGGCAGCGCCGTCTCGTTCTCGGTGGACAGCGAGGGCAACCCGGTGCTCCTCGTGTCCGAGATGGCCGAGCACACCGTCAACGCCCGCCACGACCCGCGCGCCAGCCTGCTGGTGGCGGCCGAGACGCCCGAGGGCCAGGACCCGCTGAGCACCGCCCGCCTCACCCTGGTGGGCACGCTCGAGCACCTCGACGAGCCCGGCGCGCTGCGCGACGGCTACCTCGAGGCCCACCCCCACGCCGCCTACTACGCCGACTTCACCGACTTCGGCTTCTGGCGACTCGGCGTCGAGGAGCTGCGGTTCGTCGGCGGCTTCGGCCACATGAGCTGGGTGACAGCAGAGCGCTACGCAGCCGCCGAGCCCGACCCGATCGCGACCGTCGCGGCCGGGGTCGTCGCCCACATGAACGACGACCACGCCGAGGCCAACCTGATGTACGTGCGACACCTGGCCGGGATGACCGATGCCACCGAGGCCTCGATGGTGGGCATCGACCGTCACGGCGTCACGCTGCAGGCCGCCACCCCCTCCGGACCGCGCCAGGCGCGACTCGCCTTCCCGGAGCCGCTCACCCACCCCGACGACGCCCGCCCCGCCGTCATCGGGCTGCTCCAACGGGCACGGGCCGCGGCCGCCGACTGACCGGGCTCGACAGGTCCCGGGGGCGGTGCCCGACGACACGACTCGACGCGTCGGGCCGAGGGTGGCAGGTCGTCGTCCCCGAGGACCTGCGGGACGAGGTCACTCCGGGTCGCGGTCGAACGTCGCCGTCGACCAGATGTAGCCGAGCGCACCGAGGCCCAGGCACCAGGCGACGGCGAGCCAGCCGTCGTTGCCGATCCCGCTGCCGAGCAGCAGACCCCGCAAGGTTTCGATGGCGGGCGTGAAGGGCTGGTACTCGGCGATCGGCTGGAACCAGCCGGGCATCGAGTCGACCGGCGTGAAGGCGCTGGAGATGAGCGGCAGCAGGATCAGCGGCATCGCGTTGTTGCTGGCCGCCTCGGCGTTCGGGCTGACCAGGCCCATGCCGACCCCGATCCAGGTGAGCGCCATGGCGAACAGCACGAGCAGCCCGAACGCCGCCAGCCACTCGACGGCGGTCGCCCCGGTCGAGCGGAAGCCGATGGCGACGGCGACCGCACCCACGACCACGACGCTGATCATCGCCTGCACCACGCTGCCGACGACGTGCCCGACGAGTATCGACGGGCGGTGGATCGCCATCGTGCGGAACCGGGCGATGATGCCCTCGGTCATGTCGTTGGCGACCGACACCGCGGTGCCCACCACCGTGCTACCGATGGTCATCAGCAGCAGGCCGGGGACGAGGTACGCGAGGTAGGCGGAGCGGTCCGGACTCCCGCCGATGCCCGAGCTCAGTGCGTCGCCGAAGATGTAGACGAAGAGCAACAGCAGCATGATCGGGGTGAGCAGCAGGTTCAGCGTGAGCGACGGATAGCGCCGCGCGTGCAGGAGGTTGCGCCGCAGCATCGTCGACGAGTCGCGTGCGGCGAGGGAGAGGGTGCTCATCGGACGGCCTCCTGGGGCTGGATGGGCTGGCCGGGCTGGTTGGGCTGGTTGGGTTGGCCGGGTTCGCTGGGCGGGTCGGCTCGCCGGTCGCTGCCCGTCAGGGCGAAGAACACGTCGTCCAGGTCGGGAGTGTGCACGGTCAGCTCGTCCGCCTCGACGCCGGCTGAGTCGAGCCGGTCGAGGATGCCGCGCAGCGCGCCCTGGCTGCCGTCGCTCGGGATCTGCAGGGTCAGCGCGTCGTCGTCCCCGGTGACCTCGGGCAGGGCGAGGGCGGCGCTCTGGTACGCCCCCGGGTCGGTGAAGCGCAGCCGCACGTGGCCCCCGGGGACCAGCCGCTTCAGCTCCGCCGCCGTGCCCTGGGCGACGATCCTGCCGCGGTCGAGCACGGCGATGCGGTCGGCGAGCTCGTCCGCCTCGTCGAGGTACTGGGTCGTGAGGAAGACGGTGACGCCGCGGGAGACCAGCTCGCGCACGAGGTGCCACATGTCGTTCCGCGAGCGCGGGTCGAGCCCGGTGGTCGGCTCGTCGAGGAAGATGATCCGCGGGTTGCCGACGAGCGTCATGGCGATGTCGAGACGTCGCCTCATGCCGCCGGAGTAGGTGGAGGCGGCCTGGCGAGCGGCCTCGGTCAGATCGACGCGCGCCAGCAGCTCGGCGACGGTGCGCCGCCCCTCGTCGCGGGGGAGGTGGTGCAGGTCCGCCATGAGGAGCATGTTCTCCTCGCCGGTGATCAGGCCGTCGACGGCGGAGAACTGGCCGGTCACGCCGATCGCAGCTCGCACCGCCTGCGGGTCGGTGGACAGGTCCTGGCCGCCGATGCGGATGGCACCGCTGCCGGGATCGGCGGCGATGAGGGTGGACAGGATCTTCACGACCGTGGTCTTGCCGGCGCCGTTCGGGCCGAGCAGCGAGAAGACGGTCCCCTCCGGCACCGCCAGGTCGACGCCGTCGAGCACGACCTTGTCGCCGTAGGACTTGCGCAGCCCGGTCGCCGCGATCGCCAGGTCGCTCATGGTTGGACACTCCGTATGCAGGTTGTTTCCGATACGGAAAACGCTACGTTGCGTTCAGAGAACCAGCAACACTGGCACCGTGGCTAATGGACGTACATCCAGGTAGAGCGTCATACATCGTTGCAATGGTCCTGCGGATCAATGCAATGGTTGGCTGCATACCATTGCAATGGACTGTTAATGAACGCTACGGTGAGGAGACCCACGACCAGACGGAGCGAGCCCGCGATGCCGGGAGGCAGACTCACCCAGCAGGAACGTCAGCTCATCGCCGCGGCGCTGGCCGACGGCCTCGCCTATGCGGCGATCGCCCGACGCCTCGACCGTCCGACCTCGACGATCACGCGGGAGGTGACCCGCAACGGCGGCCCCGCGGCCTACCGCGCCGACCTGGCGCAACGAGCGACCGAACGCCGCTCCCGCCGACGGCGGCCGACTGCGCCCCGTGGCCACCAGCCGTCGCCTGCGGACGACGGACGCCACCCCGAGGCCGTCCGGGAGTTCGAGGAGACGTTCACCACCGTCCTCATGCGGTCGGGCCTGCCGAAGATGATGGCCCGGGTGCTGGCCTGCCTCTACATCACCGACGCGGGCAGCCTCACGGCGTCCGAGCTCGTCCAGCGCCTCCGGGTGAGCCCGGCGTCGATCTCCAAGGCGATCGCGTTCCTCGAGGGCCAGGATCTCGTCCGCCGGGAACGCGGCGACGGCCGCCGCGAGCGCTACGTCGTCGACGACGACATCTGGTACCAGTCGATGATCGCCAGCGCCCGGGCCAACGACCAGGTCGTCGAGACGGCGCGCCAGGGTGTCCGCGTCCTCGGCCCCGGCACCCCGGCGGCCACTCGCCTCGAGCACGCCGCCCGCTTCCTCGACTTCGTCGGCGAGAGCATCACCCGCGCCGCGGAGCACGCCCGGGAGGGCCTCGCCGCGGCGGCCGACGCAGCTGCGGACGCTGCCGAGCTTGGATCGGATGCCACCCCGACAGCGTGATGCGGCGGGCCAGCGCGCCGCCCGCCGCCGAGGGATGATCTGCCGGTGCGCGTCGGAATCGCCCATCACTTCGGCTGGGCCGTCGCCGTCACGGCGTCGGCGGATCACCGGGTCGTGGATCGGCGGCGCATCGAGCTGATCGAGCCCGGCCTGCCCGCTGCGCCGGTCCACCACGAGGGCGGCCCGCACGTCCTCCACCAGCGGGCGGACCCGCTGGACGACGCGGCGCTCGCATCGCTGGTGGCCCAGGTGCGGACGTCGGTCGTCCGGGCGACGTCGGCGGCGTTGGACGAGCTCGCGGCCGCCGCGCCCGAACCGATCGCCTCGATCGCGATCCGCGCCTGGCCGGCCGACTTCCCCGACGACATCGCCCTCCAGCGGCGGGTGCCGTACGAGAGCCGTGCCGACTCGGTGATGTACCTGCGCGTGCTGGCCGAGGTGGCCGGTGAACGTGGCTGGGATGTCCACCGCTACGACGCGAAGACCGTGGAGGCCGAGGCTGTTCACATGCTGGGCGAGCATGCGCACGAGGTGCTCCACGGGCCGCGGGATGCGCTGGGGCCGCCCTGGTCGAAGGACCATCGCACGGCGCTGGCGGCGACGATCGTGGCGTCCTGACGCACCTGCCGTGGTCCACACTGGCGGGACACCCTCGAAGGAGACGTCGATGAGCGCCGACACGGCCCGACCGCCCAAGAACCCGCCGCCGTGGTTCGTGCACACGGCATGGCGCGTCCACCGGGCGATCCACAGGCTCAGCGGGCGCCGCTTCCTGTGGCCGCCGTCCGACAAGCGCGGCTGGGGCGCGCTGCACCTCACCGCGGTCGGGCGAACGTCCGGCCAGGAGCGCGGCGTCATCCTCGGCTACCTGGAGGACGGCCCGAACCTCGTGCTCCTCGCGATGAACGGCTGGGACGAGGGGCATCCCGACTGGTGGCTCAACCTCGAGGCCAACCCGGACACCACCGTCCGGCTGGCCGGCCAGGAACCGCGCCGCATGCGCGCCCGCACGGTCACCGGCGCCGAACGCGACCGGTTGTGGGCGCTCTGGGCCGAGGCGGAGCCGAACATCGACGCCCACGCCGAGCACCGGACGACCGAGACGCCGGTGACGATCCTCGAACCGGTCGGCGACGATCAGCCGGCGTAGGGTCGGCCTTCGGGGCCGGTGACCAGCTCGCGGTAGGCGCCCGGCATCAGGCCAGCCGGTCCTTCGGGTAGTCGGCGTAGGACTTCTTGAACACGCCCTGGTGCAACAGCACCACCGCGGCGGCGCGGCCGGTGTCCTTGTCGGTGAGGGTCGTGCGGGTCCAGTACGACTCGGTGCGCCGGCTCTGGCTCAGGCCGACGACCTCCTGGTCCGCCAGGTAGGTCTGGTCGACGAACAGCGGCCCGTCGATGAGGCGGATCTCCAGGTCGAGGAACAGGCCGAGCGCGGGACCGCGCACGGGCCACGGCGCCCCCGCCTTCGCGGACAGCACGCTGATCATCTCCATCGGCAGGATCGCCCGGCCCCACGGCGAGCGGGCGCCACCGTCGGGCGTGTACCAGGGGTGCGGCTCGGTGATCCGCTCGAGCTTGTCGGCCAGCGAGAACGGATACGCGGGGCCGTTCGGGTCGCCGTGCGTCATCCTCGTCTCCCTGGGCCGGTCGGCGCGCATGCCCACCCGGAGCTGGTCGACGATGAACAGCTCCCCCGGGTCGCCCTGCCGGGCCAGCCGCGCAACCAGCTCCGTCTCGGGATGGTCGGGGCCGACCGAGGCCGTGCCGACGAGCACCGGCGTGCCGTCGGTCTTGTGGGCCTCGACCGTTCCTGAGGCCGGCGCGGTGCTCGTCAGCGTGGCCTGCACCTGCTCACCCTCGACGACCATCGTGCGGAAGTGGCAGCTCACGCAGCCCCGCTCGAACCACGCCCGACCCCACCGCGCGGCGGACAGGGGGTCGATCTGGCTGAAGTGGGTGGGCGCCTCGATCGGTGCGCCGGTCAGCCCGACCGACGCCGCCGTGTCCCCGTCGTGGACGCTCGCATGCCCACCGACCTCCTGGTCCTGCAGCATCTGGGCCGGGGCGCGCCAAGGCCCGGTGATGCTGATCTCGGTGGGGAACGCCGCGTCGAGGCCGCCCGCTCGGTCGTCCAGGGAGTCGGTCACGGGGCGCAAGCTACCAACGCAGGTTGCGGCGACCTCGGCCGAGGCGGTGCCAAGACCCGACCGGACCCCGGCGTCACCCCTCACCCGCTCCGGGTGACGACCAACGCCGCGGACGCCCACACGATGCCGTGGGCATGGGCACCGTCCTGGCACCGCGGCGGAGCATGACCGACAGGTGGCGGCGAGGGGTCCGCCTCTTCGCGACGTCGGCGGACGAGCCCCGGGCCCGCCGGGCCCCGGACATCCTGGTTCTGGTGGCAGGGCTGATCGGCTTGGCGGTGACCAGCCCGCTCGCCAGACCGCTACCCGGGTTCGCGCAGTCGCTCGCGACGTTCGCGGATGCCCTCCCCGACTTCCTCGACGGGCTCTGGCAGCTCGCCGTCGACGTCCTCGCCCTGCTGGCCATCGGCGTCACCGTGGCCTCCGTCGTCCGCCGGCGCCTGGCCCTCGTGCGTGACCTGCTCGTCGCCGTGGCGGTGGCGGCCGCGGTCTGGCTCGTCCTCGGCCGCCTCGTCGAGGGCTCGTGGCCCGCGGTCTGGGACGGCCTGGGTTCTGCGGGTCCGCCGCCCTGGTACCCCTCGCCGCGGCTCGCCGTGCCCGCCGCCGTGGTGATGACGGCCTCGCCGCACCTCACCCGGCCGATGCGGAGGCTCGGGCGGTGGGCCGTGGGGCTGGCCGCCCTCGGGGCGCTCGCGCTCGGTCTCGCCTCGCCGCTCGGGGCGATCGCGGGAATCCTGGTCGCCGCGGTCGCGTCCGCCGCCGCCCACCTGGTGTTCGGGTCGAGCGCGGGCCGGCCGAGCCTGGCGGACGTCGAGTCGTCCTTGGCGGAGCTCGGCGTCGGGGTGCGCACCGTCGGGGTCGCGACCCGCCAGGAGGCGGGCGTGTTCGTCGTCGACGCGGTCGACGACGACGGCGAATCGCTCGTGGTGAAGGTCTACGGCCGTGACGCCCACGACACCGCCCTCGGCGCGACCCTGTGGCGGTCGGTCTGGTACCGGGAGCAGGGCTTCCGGATCACCCTCGGGCGGCTGCAACAGGTCGAGCGCGAGGCGCTGCTGACGCTCCTCGCCGCCCAGGCCGGCCTGCCCACCGACCGGGTGGTGACCGCTGGCGAGACCGAGACGGGCGACGCGCTGCTCGTGATGCGCCCCGGTGGACGGCAGCGGCTCGACTGGGCACGGGGCGGCGAGGCGTCCGCCCGAGCCACGTGGGTCGCGCTCGCCCGCCTGCACGACGCCGGGGTCGTGCACGGGCAGGTCGACGCGGGCAGCCTCGTCCAGGAGAGCGGCGGGTCCGTCGGCTTCGTCGACTTCCGCCGGGGAGCGGTGGCGTCTGCCGGCCCGCTGCGCCGCACCGACCAGGCGCAGGCGTTGGTCGCCACCGTTCTCGGCGCCGGCGAGGCAGCCGCGCTCGCGGCCGCGGCCGACGCCCTGGGCGCCGAGGGGTTGGCCGCCGTGCTCCCCTACGTCCAGCGGCCGTCTCTCACCCCGGATCAGCGCGCTGCGGTGAAGGCCGGCGATCTGGACCTCGACGAGCTCCGCTCGCACGCCGCCGCGGCGACGGGCACTCCGGCGCCCGAACTGGAGCAGCTGCGCCGCCTGAGCGTGGGGTCGATCGTGAAGATCGCTCTCCCGGCGGTCGCGCTCGTGGCACTCGTCTCGGTCGTGGCGGGCATCGACGTGGAGCAGCTCGCCGAGGCGCTCCGGGACGCGTCGTGGTGGATGGTGGCGGCGGGCCTGCTGCTCGGCCAGACCCCGCGGCTCGCCCAGGCCGTGTCCACCTTGGGAGCGTCACCCGTGCCGCTCCCCCTCGGCCCGGTGTACGCGCTCCAGCTCACGGTGTCCTACGTCAACCTGGCGGTCCCCTCGATGGCCGGGCGCATCGCGGTCAACATCCGCTTCTTCCAGCGGCACGGGGTGGGGGCCGGCCAGGCGGTCGCGGTGGGAGCCCTCGACGGCGTGAGCGGCTTCGTGGTGCAGGCCGTCCTGCTGGCGGTGTTGCTGCTGGCCAGCCCGGCGTCGCTCGACCTGCAGATCGACGCGGAGAGCGCCGGCCGTGCCGTCGAGGTGCTGCTCGTGGTCGTCGCGCTCGTGGCGGGGGCCATCGTCGTGGTGCTGACGGTCGGCCCGCTGCGGCGCAAGGTCCTCGGGTGGGTGGGCCACTACGTCTCGGAGGCGCTGTCGGCCGTGCGCGGCCTGCGCTCCACCCGCCGGCTCGTGATGCTGCTGGGCGGCAACCTCGGCAGCGAGATGCTGTTCGCCTCGACTCTCGCCGTGTTCACCGGCGCCCTCGGGTTCCGCATCGGGCTCGGCGAGGCGCTGCTGATCAACATCGGCGTGGGACTCCTGTCCGGGCTCCTGCCCGTCCCCGGGGGCATCGGCGTGACGGAGGGTGGCCTGACCTTCGGGCTCATCAGCGTGGGGATGCCGGAGGAGTCCGCGTTCGCCGCCGTCGTGCTGTACCGCCTGGCCACGTTCTACCTGCCTCCGGTGTGGGGCTTCTTCGCCATGCGCTGGCTGCAGCGCAACCAACACCTGTGACCCCGATGCCGCCCTCCGACCCTCCGGATGGCCCCGCCGAGGCTCCCGGCTCCGGCGACGTGCCCGATGCGCCCGGCCGGGTCGCCCGGCTCAACCGGGCCGTCGAGCGGGCCGTCGAGCGGGCCGTGACTGCGGCGGAGGCCGCGCGCAGCCGCTCCCGCGTCGTCGACATCGCCTGGACGACCGGCGAGCGCGACCGGGCCACGGTCGGGAGCGTGCTCGCGGGCGCGGTGGCGTTCCGGCTCTTCGTGTATCTCCTGCCGCTGGTCCTGGCGCTCCTCACCCTCGTCGGCCTGGTGGTCGGCCTCGACGAGGATGCACCCGCCCGCGTCGGCGACGGCATGGGCATGAGCGGGTACGTCGTGCAGTCGGTGGCCGACGCGTCCCGGCAGGCGCACCGCAACCTGTGGTTCCTGGTGCCACTCGCCCTCTGGGCGGTCTACAGCGCGGGCGGGGCGGCCGCCCGGGTGCTGTACGCGGTGCACACCGTCGCCTGGGACCTTCCCCGGGGCCGGATGCGCCGGGGCGCGGCGGCCGCCGGCGTCACGTTCCTCGTCGCCGTCGGCGTGCTCACCGCGGTGGGGCTCACGCAGTGGCTGCGGGTGGAGTCGCCCGGGCTCGGGATCGGCGCCGCGCTCCTGGGCATCCTGCCGTTCGCCGCGCTCTGGCTGGGTGTGTCGTGGCTGCTGCCCCACGACCGACGGGCACCGTGGACGGCGCTGCTGCCCGGCGCCTTGCTGGTCGGCACGGGCGTGTGGCTGGCCCACCTGTTCAGCGTCTACGTGCTCGCCCACCGCGTCGACAAGGCGTCGAGCCTGTACGGATCGCTGGGCGTGGCCGCTGCCCTGCTCGCCTGGCTCTACCTGTTCGGGCGGCTCATGGTGGCCGGCGCCATGCTGAACGCCACGCTGTGGGAGCGGCAGTCCGGCTCCCGCTCCGGCGCCGGCAGCGCCGGTGATTCCGCCGACGATGCGGGCACCGAGGCGGCGGACGTCCCCGACCAGTCGGAGTAGGCCGTCAGTCGGTCGGACCGCCGAGGACGTTGCCGATCATCTTGGCGCCGAGCACCACATCATCCTCCTCGGCGGGCGCCCATCGTCCGGGGCGGCCCGACCGCCGGCAGGCACGCGGCCAGACCGCTTCACCCGCGGCGGGTGGTGTCATTCCCCGCCTCCGGCGACCACCATGGGGGTGTGCTGTTGCTCGGATCGCTCGTGATCGGCCTCGTCGTCGGCTGGATCACCCAGATGCTGCTCGGGATGGGCACGCGGTCCCACCGATCGGCGGTGCGCCCGCCGGCTGCCCTCCTGGCGTGCCTGGCGTTCGTCCTCGTCGCCGGGGGTTGCGGCGACGACGACAACGACGACTCGGGGTCCGGCTCCGGCTCCGGCTCCGACTCCGGCGACGGCGTCGCGGCGGTGTGCGACGAGCTCGACGCCCTGGAGGACGACGTGGCGGCGCTCGTCGACGTGAACGTGGTCGAGAACGGTACCTCGGCGCTGGAGGAGCCACTCGACACGATCCGGGACGACCTCGAGGCCCTGTCCGACGACGCCGGCGACGAGCTCCAGCCGGAGGTCGACGCCCTGCGGACGTCGGTGTCCGAGCTCGAGACCGCGATCGCCGATGTCGACGAGGTCGGGGCGTCCGGTGTTGCCACCGCCGTCGGGAACGTGGTCGACGCCCTCGGCGACGTCGGCACCGAGGTCAGCGAGACCGACTGCCCGAACTGACACGATTCGGGGGTCACCGGCCCGCCGGGTCACCTGGGGACGTCGGTCCAGAGCTCGCCGGCCGCCGCGGGCCTGTCCGACGGGTCCCGTGACCCCGACGACTCGGCGCTACATCGGCCCGGTCGGTGCGACGCGGCCCTTCACGATCGTGGCGTGGATCAGCGGCATCCCCGGTCGGTACACGAGGTGCACGGGCGAGGGTGCGTCGAGCACGACGGCGTCCGCCCGGCATCCGGGCGCCAGACGCCCGACGTCGTCGAGTCGCAGCGCGGCTGCGCCCCCGACCGTGGCGGCGGCCACGGCCTCGTCGACGGTCATCCCCATCTCCCGCACCGCGAGCGCGATGCAGAACGCCATCGAGGACGTGTAGCTGCTGCCCGGGTTGCAGTTGGTGGCCAGGGCGACGGTCGCCCCCGCGTCGAGCACCCGCCGTGCGTCCGGGTAGGGCTGGCGGGTCGAGAAGTCGGTGGCGGGAAGGAACGTCGCCACGGTCGAGCTACCGGCAAGTGCAGCGACGTCGGCGTCCGAGAGGTGGGTGCAGTGGTCGGCCGAGGCGCAGCCCAGCTCGACCGCGAGCTGCACCCCGGGGCCCGGGCCGAGCTGGTTGGCGTGCAGCCGCATCCCGAGGCCGGCGGCGCGCCCGGCGGTGAGGACGGCTCGGCACTGGTCGGCGTCGAAGGCCCCGCGCTCGCAGAACGCGTCGACCCACCGGGCGTGGGGCGCAGCGGCGGCCAGCATGGCGCCGCACACGAGCTCGACGTAGTCGTCGGGGCGCCCGTCGAACTCGGGCGGGACCACGTGGGCGCCGAGGTACGTGGTGTGGGGTGTCACGGCCTCGGCGACCTGCAGGCAGCGCCGCTCGTCCGTTGCGGTGAGCCCGTAGCCCGACTTGATCTCGACGGTCGTGATGCCCTGACGGAGCGCCGCGTCGGCCCGGGCGGCGACCGCAGCGGTCAGTTCGGCATCGTCGGCCGCCCGCGTGGCCTCGACGGTGACGCGGATGCCGCCCGCCTCGTAGGGGGCACCGGCCATGCGGGCGGCGAACTCGTCGCCGCGGTCGCCGGCGAACACGAGGTGCGTATGGCTGTCGACGAAGCCGGGGAGGACGCAGCGACCTGCGGCGTCGATCCGCTCGTCGCCAGCCGCGCCGGCGGAGGTGACCGCGACCACCCGCTCGGACTCGACGACGACCGCCGCGTCACGCACGACGCCGAGAGGCCCCTCACCGAGGCCGGGGTCGTTGGTGACCAGCAGCCCGATGCGGTCGATGACCGTGGCGCTCATCGGCGCGCCCCGGGGGCCGGGTGACGCACCGAGCTGATCGTGCGCTCGCTCACGTGGCGTCCACCAGCGACGCTCGTACCGCGGCGGCCAGCTCGCCGGCCACGTCCAGCGCCCGATGCGCGCCTCCGGCCACGACGCGGCGGCCGGCGACGATGACGTCGTCGACGTCGCCAGTCGACGCGGCGAACACCGCCGCGTCGATGGCGTGGTCGCGGTCGACGCCCGCGGTGCGGACCGTGTCGAGCCGCACCGTGATCACGTCGGCGAGCGCGCCGGGGCGCAGTGCCCCGGCGTCGGCCCACCCCAGGCTGCGGTGGCCGTCCCCGGTGGCGACTCGCAGCAGCGTGGACGCGCCGAGGTTCCCTCGACGGTGCGACACCAGCCGCTCGTGCATCTCCACCGCCCGCATCTCCTCGAACGGGTCGACCAGCGCGTGCGAGTCGGTGCCGAGCGACAGCGCCGTCCCCGCGGTGGCGAGCCGGACCGCCGGGCCGATGCCGTCGCCCAGGTCGCGCTCGGTCGTGGGGCACAGGCAGGCCGTCGCTGCGGCCCGACCGAGCAGGGCGATGTCGTCTTCAGTGACGTGGGTGGCGTGCACGGCGGTGAACCGGTCCGACAGGAGGCCCGTGTCGGCCAGGAGCGACGTCGGGGTGCGGCCGTGGTGGGCGAGGCACGCGTCGTTCTCGGCGGGTTGCTCGGACACGTGGGCGTGGACCGGCGCCCGCCGCTCCGTCGCCCACCCGGCCACGACCGCGAGGCCGGCGGGGTCGACGGCCCGCACCGAGTGGACGGCAGCCCCCACGCGGGCGGTCGCGGACGCGAGCCCGGCGGTCGCGTCGGCCCGCTCGGCCCACGCGTCGGCATCGCCGTCGCTGAAGCGCTGCTGCACCCCTTCGGGGGCGGCACCGATGCCGCCGTGGAGGTAGCACGTGTCGAGCAGCGTGATGCGGATCCCGGCATCGGCCGCCGCGGCGACCAGCGCCGCCCCCATGGCGTTCGGATCCGCGTACGGCACGCCGCCCGGGCCGTGGTGGAGGTAGTGGAACTCGCCCACGCAGGTGATGCCCGCCAGCACCATCTCGCCGTAGGCGGCTCGCGCCAGGCGGTGGTATCCGTCGGGATCGAGCGAACCCGCCAACCGGTACATCTGGTCGCGCCAGGTCCAGAACGAGCCGCCACCACGCTGCGTCCGGCTGCGCAGGGCCCGGTGGAAGACGTGGCTGTGAGCGTTCGCGATCCCGGGCAGCGCGAGCCCCCGCAACCGCGTGGCGCCGCGGGGCGGAGGCACGCCCACCGTGACCGCGGCGATGTGGTCGCCGTCGAGCTCCAGCAGCACGTCGGCCTCGGCCGTCTCGCCGCCCAGCCAGGCGAGCTCGCAGTGGAGCACGGGCTCGCCCGCCACGGTCAGCGCCCGCCCCGCCCCACGACAGTGCGGATGCGCTCGACGGACGCGTCCCGGTGGAACCGGTCGACGTGCTCCCAGGCGGTGAACGTCGTCGGGTCGGCGACACGGTCGATCGGGCGGACGGTCACGGCGTCTCCTCGCGCATCGGGATGCGGACGCCGCGCTGGTCTGCGACCTCGACCGCCCGGTCGTATCCCGCGTCGGCGTGGCGGATGACACCGGTGCCGGGATCGGCGACCAGCACGCGCGACAGCTTCTCGGCCGCCATGTCGGTGCCGTCGGCCACGCACACCATGCCGGCGTGGATCGAGCGGCCGATGCCCACCCCGCCGCCGTGGTGGATGCTGACCCAGGTCGCGCCGCTGGCGGTGCTGAGGAGTGCGTTGAGCAACGGCCAGTCGGCGATGGCGTCGGAGCCGTCCCGCATCGCCTCGGTCTCCCGGTAGGGCGACGCGACGGAGCCGGAGTCGAGGTGGTCGCGCCCGATGACGATCGGTGCCGACACCGCTCCCGTGCGCACGAGCTCGTTGAAGCGGGCGCCGAGGC
>DASUQS010000015.1:0-14303 GCA_036280455.1 Acidimicrobiales bacterium | reverse complement strand
GGCAAGACGACGCTGCTGCGTTGGCTGGCCGGCCTCGCCTCCGGCCCCGGCGACCTGCATCTCGACGGGCGACCGGCCGGCTCGCTGCGACGTCGGGATCGGGCGCGACTGGTGGCTCTCGTGCCCCAGGCGCCGATCATCCCCGAGGGGATGTCGGTGGCCGACTACGTGCTGCTGGGCCGTAACCCGCACATCAGCCCGCTCGGTGTCGAGGGCGCCCACGACCTGGCCGCGGTGCACGACGCGCTCGCCCACCTCGACCTCGTCGACATGGCGGGGCGCATCGTGTCCACGCTGTCGGGCGGCGAGCGCCAGCGGGTGCTCATCGCCCGGGCGCTGGCCCAGGGCTCGCCGATCGTGCTGCTCGACGAGCCGACCACCGCGCTCGACGTCGGCCACCAGCAGCAGGTGCTCGAGCTCGTCGACGAGCTGCGCGAGGTCCACGGCCTCTCGGTGGTCTCGACCATGCACGACCTGACCCTGGCCGGCCAGTACGCCGACCGGCTGGTGCTGCTCGACCGCGGCCGTGTGGTCGTCGAGGGCGCGGCGGGCGACGTGCTCACCGAGGACAACCTCGCCCGGTACTACGGCGCCCGGGTGCGCATCATCCACGACGGCGACCAGCCGGTCATCCTGCCGTTCCGCGAACGACGAGAGGTCATCACATGAGCCCCACCGCCCCCGATCCCGCCGTGTCGGATGTTCCCGGGTCCGATCCCGTCGCCCCGGATCCTTCGGTGGTGCCGACCGAGCACGCCAAGCCGGAGCGGCGCCGCGTCGCCTCCGTCGTGGTGGTCAACACCGGCGACGGCAAGGGCAAGTCCAGCGCGGCGTTCGGTGTCGTGGTGCGCGCCGTCGCCCGCGACTGGCGGGTGGGCGTCGTGCAGTTCCTGAAGAGCGGCAAGTGGCGCGTCGGGGAGGAGAAGGTGTGCCGCGACCGCCTGGGCGTCGACTGGTTCGCCATCGGCGAGGGGTTCACCTGGCTGTCGGAGGACCTGAGCGAGGACGAGGCCGTCGCCCAGGAGGCGTGGCGGCACGCGGCCGCCCTCATCGCCGCAGGGGAGCACCGGTTGGTGGTGCTCGACGAGATCACGTACCCGATGAACTGGGGCTGGATCTCGACCGACGAGGTCGTGGCGGCGCTGCGCGATCGGCCCGAGCAGGTCAACGTCGTGTGCACGGGGCGCGACGCACCGGCCGCCCTGATCGAGGTGGCCGACACGGTCAGCGAGGTGCGCAAGGTCAAGCACGCCTACGACACCGGGGTCCACGCCATGAAGGGCATCGACTACTGACGGGGACGTGCCCGGCCTGTCTGACTCCTCGCTCCATGGCTGATCTGACCGATCCTGTGCTCGATCCGACCGACCCCGACGGCTCCGTGCCCGACCTGTTCGACGACCTCGACCCGCAGCGGGCGACCCACGCCGACGACGGCGCGGGACGCCCGCGGCCGGTGCTCGTGTGGCGGTCGGCTACACCGTTCCGCTGCGCGTCGTCGGGCGCGCTGGGCGGCGGTCTCGGCGACCGCTCGTGGGTGCTCAACGCCGAGGTCACGCTCGACTACGAGCATCCCGACCCGGAGGCCCACCTGGCGGACATCGCCGCGGGCCTCGGCCTGCCGGCCGGTGCGGGCACCGCGCTGATGACCGCGGCGCCGGTGCTCGACGTCGAGGTCGCCCACGACGGCGGTGCGGGCTGCGCGGCGACGGTCGGCGTGACCCGTCCCACGTGGGCGGCGGCGCCCGACGACAGCTGGACCCCGTGGCTGCCCGGGACGATCAACCTGGTGATCACCGTGCCCGCCCCGCTCTCCGACGCTGCGCTGGTCAACGCGGTCGTGACCGCCACCGAGGCGAAGACGCAGGCCCTCCTCGACGCGGGTGTGCCCGGCACCGGCACCGCGTCGGACGCGGTCGTGGTCTGCTGCCCGCCGGGCGGGTCCGAGCCCTACGGCGGCCCCCGCTCGATGTGGGGCGCCCGCCTCGCCCGCGCGGTCCACGCCTCCGTCGCAGCGGGGACGAAGCGGTTCGTGGGCCGCGCGAGGTAGCCGCCGGTCCCGACCTCCGCCCGATCACGCCACGGCGAGTTCGAGGCGCGCCAGCCGGGCCGGGTCGGTGAGCACCTCGAACGCCGCGACGCGCCCGTCCTCGACGGTGACGCGCAGCACCGCGAACAGTCGCCCGCGCGGGGCGACGACGATGCCGGGAGCGCCATCCACCAGGGCGACCTCCGCCGTGCGGGCGCGCGCCATGAACACCCGGGTCTCCTCGGCGACGGCCCGAGCGCCCCGGACCTCGGTCGCCACGCCGGCCGGAAGCCCGATGCGGTCGGCGTGCCGCACGACGTCCGGGGCGAGCAGCCGGAGCAGCGCGTCGATGTCGCCGTCCCGGCTCGCAGCGAGGAAGGCATCGACGACCGCCCGGTGGTGATGGAGGTCGGGCGCCGGGGCCGGTGTCCCACCCTGCACCCGGGTACGGGCGCGGCTGGCCAGCGTCTTCGTCGCCGCGACCGAACGGTCGGTCACCACGGCGATGTCCTCGAACGGCACCGCGAACAGGTCGTGGAGCACGAACGCGACCCGCTGTGCGGGGGACAGGCGGTCGAGCACGACCAGGAGGGCGAGCCCGACCGACTCGGCCAGCACCGCCTCCTCCGCCGGGTCTGCCTCACCGTGGCCGCGGTCGTCACCGCCGTCGCCTGAACGGCTGGCGACCCCGTCGCCCGCGAACGTGTCCACCGCCGACGATGTCACCGCGAGCGACCGTTCACCCCGACGCTGGCGGCGGCGCAGCATGTCGAGGCACACGCGGGCGGTGATCGTGGTCAGCCATCCCGCGACGTTCCGAACGTCGCGGCGATCGGCCTGCGCGGCGCGTAGCCAGGCCTGTTGCACGGCGTCGTCGGCGTCGTGCAACGAGCCGAGCATCCGGTAGGCGACGGCGCGGAGGTGATCGCGGCGCGCGTCGAACGCCGCGGTGAACGCGTCGTCTGGGGCCATGGGTCACCTTTCGTCAGCGGCGGACGTCATGGGGGTGACCAACCAACCCGCAGCAACCGCCGGAAAGGGAGACGTCCGTGACTCTACCGATCGTCCGCACCACCACCGAGGCACACGTGCCCGCGCTCCGACGTGCCAGGGAGGAGCGGTCGTGAGCCTCGCCTACGTCCTCGTCACGTCGGTCGCGGTCGCGGCCAACGGAGCGATCGCCGTCGCCGACCTCGCACAGGCGCAGTTCGTCCTCGACAACTCGGCCGCGGTCGGGGTGCCGCAGTCCTGGCTCCGCCCGCTCGCCCTGCTCAAGGCGGCGGGTGCGACGGGACTTTTGCTCGGGCTCCTCGGCGTCCCCGTGGTCGGCGTGGCCGCGGGGATCGGCCTGGTGCTGTTCTTCGTCGGTGCCGTCGTCACGCACCTGCGGGCGGGCAACCACGACCTGGCGTTCCCGCTCGCGTTCCTGCTGCTGGCCGTCGGCTCGGTCGCCCTGTACCCGGCCCGGTGACCGCCGGCGGCGCCGACGGGGCGGCCCGCGACGGACGCGGTGCGCGGTTGCGACGACCGCGCTGATGGCCGCAGCGGCAGCGCGGTCCGCGCCTCCGTCGAGGCAGGGACGAAGCGCTTCCTCACCGGTACCGGGCCGGTGTGGCCGGCCGGGGTCAGCGGAGTCCGAGCACCGTCACCAGCGCGTCGTCGACGCCCCAGAGCTCCTCACGGCTCAGGTGACCGTGCAGGTCGCCGAGTCGGGAGACGTCGACGGCACCGACCTGCTCGACCAACACCCGCGTGGTGTCTCCATCGACCTCGATCTCGGGACGGAACGACGCGGGGCGGGCACTGCGAGACGTGGGCGCGACCAGCACCACCGAGCGGGGCAGCAGTTCGTCGGCTTGGACCACGACACCGAAGCGGTTTCCGTGCTGCTCGTGGCCGGCGCCCTTCGGGAGCACCAGGCGGTAGATGTCACCCCGGAGCACGCAGCGACTCCATCAGCGTCGCGACGGTGGCCATCTCGGCACGGTCGGCATCGTCGGCTTCGAGTTTGGCCGCCTCGGCGGCCACCTCGGCGCGTTGCCGCATGTGCCGTGCCGAGTGGATCAACGCGTTGCGGATCGCCTCCGACCGCGACATGCCGGTCGCCTCCAACGCTCGCAGCGCGCGTGCGGCATCCTCGTCGAGCCGGACGGAGATCGCTTGCGCCATGTCGGCATCGTATCGCGTTTTGTCGTACGACCTCAGGGTGCGTTGCGGGGCTCCAGCAGGACGACCGGGATCGGGCGGTCCGTCTTGCGCTGGTAGTCGTCGTAGGGCGGCCACACCGACGTGGCCCGCTCCCACCAGGCGGCCTTCTCGTCGCCGTCGACCTCGCGGGCGCGCATCTCGTGGACCTCCGGGCCGTCCTGCACGATCACGTCCGGGTCGGCCAGCAGGTTCAGGTACCAGCCGGGATGATGGTCGGCGCCACCCTTGGAGGCCACCGCCGCGTAGGTGCCGTCGTGCTCGACCCGCATGACGGCGGCCTTGCGGACCTTGCCCGTGCGCCTGCCCCGCATGGTGACGACCACGACGGGCACGCCCTGGGCCGTCAACCCCTTCGTGCCGCCCGACGACTCGTACGTGGCGACCTGCTTGGCCACCCAGTCCCACGTGCTCGGCTCGTACTCACCGTCGATCGACACGCCCCGGAGTGTACGGGTGCCCGGCGACAGGCGTGCCGGCGATCGGCCGCCGAGCGATGAGTTCGGAGCCGGTCTACGGTCAGACCCGCATGAGCCCGGACACGCCCCCCGAACCCGCCCTCGTCGATCTGACGGCAGTGCCCACGGCCGTCGTCGCCGCCGTGATCCCGGCCGATCAGATCGTCGACCACTTCGACCGGTCGTTCGGCCAGGTGGCCGCGGTGATCGCCGACCAGGCCATCGGCATTGCCGGCGCGGCCTTCGCCCTCTACCACGGCCTCCCGGGGGAGACGGTCGACCTCGAGGTCGGCTTCCCCGTGGGCCGGGCGGTCCGGCCCGACATGCAGGTCCGGCCCGGCGAGTTGCCCGGCGGGCGGGTGGCGCGCCTCGTGCACCATGGCGCCTTCGACCAGCTCGGCTCGTCGTGGGGGCGGCTGCAGGAGTGGATCACGGAGCAGGGGCTCACGCCCTGCGGCGACTTCTGGGAGGTCTACGTGACCGAGCCGTCGCCGGACATGGACCCGGCCGACCTCCGCACCGAGCTGAACTGGCCGGTCGAGGAGTAGCCGGCGCCGCCGGGCCCGTCAGCCGAGGTACCGAAGCTCTCGACGAAGGCGGCTTGGGCGTCGGTCTCGACCGCCTTGTCGCAGTACCGCTCGCGCACCCAGGCGACGGCCTGGTCGGCGGGCGTGCCGGCGAGGACCGCGAGGCAGGCGAGCGCCGTCCCGGTCCGGCCGTGCCCGCCGAGGCAGCCGATCTCGACCGGGTCGCCGGCGCGGGCCCGGTCGAGCAACGCCGATAGCGACGACCGCAACGCGCCGGCGTCCTCCGGCACCCCGAAGTCGGGCCAGTCGGCGTGCGCGTGCGGCCAGGGCGGACGCCACCGGGCGTCGAGGTACAGGCCGAACGCCGGGGCGGCGTCCCGGCCGTACGGGTCGTCGTCGGCGAACGACACGGCCGTCACCACCGTGCCGTCCACGAGCGCGACCGCACTGCGATGGACGTGGTGCTGCGGCGCCGGGCGTCCGGCCGCCTCCCACTCCTCCCGGATCGCGGCCACCTCGTCGGGGTTGAGCGCCGGCTCGCCCCGCTGCACCCGGTCGAGGACGGCCTGCCCCGCGGGTGATCCCGCCGTCACCGCCCACCCGACGGCGGCCTGGTCCTCCTGGCTGAGCTCGACGTCCACGAGGTTCATCTTTCCCGATCCGGCGGGCGTGGGTCGCTCAGGTGCCGCTGGGGGGTGGGAGCTCGGCCATGCCGTAGGCGCGGGTGGGCCGCAGGCGCACGACGGCGCGGCGCTCGGTGACCATGGCGGTGCGGTAGGCGTCCCAGTCCTCGTGCTCGCCCATCAGCGAGCGGTACAGCTCGACCAGCTCGTCCACGGCGGCGTCGTCCGGCTGGGCGGCCACGTCGGACAGCTCGACGTCCGCCTCGATGACGGCGTAGGCGAAGAAGTCCTCGCGGGTGACGTGCAATGCGGCCCAGGGCTCCCGCGCCAGGTTCTTGTACTTGGCCCGATCGGCAGTGACAGAGATGCGGATCAGACCGTCGTCACCCACGGTGTGCAGCACGTTCGAGAGCTGCGGACGTCCGTTGCGGCGGATCGTGGTCAGCACCGACTGGCGGGTGGTGCGGGCGAAGGCGATGGCGTCGGACAGCTCCATGCCGAATGCGAACCGGCCGCCCCGGCGATCTGTTCCCGGGACGGCCGGGTTGTCTGGCGACCGGCAGTGGAGCAGGGAGCTACGCGACGTGTTTGACGAGGAGCCGCTCGTCGTAGCTGATGCCGTGCTCGACGGTGTGGATCAGGCGATCCGTCACGGTCCATCCCGCCTTCTCGTAGAAGGCGATCGCCGCGTGATTGTCGACCCGTGCGTGCAACTCGAGGGTCGTGTGGCCGGACGCAGCGATCATCGCCTCGCCGTGCACGAGCAGGCGTCGGCCGAGGCCGATGCCCTGGTGGTCGGGCTCGACGAACAGGTGAGCGAGCTGGTGGCCGGTGACGGTGACATGGGCGATCGGCACACCGTCGACGACGGCGACCCGCGTATCGAACCCCGATCCGGGCAAGAACCACTCGTGGAGTTGCTGCCTGGTGCCGGCTGGGTCGGGGGCGTCGAGCTCGCCGGCGCGCAGCTGCGAGGAGTACGTCGTCGTGAAGCAGCGGTGGTGATAGCTCGCAACTGCCTCGGCGTCCGCGGGGGTCGCCCGACGGATGTCGAACGCGCCCACGGGGCGACGCTGACCGGCAGGCTCCGTCATCGTGCCTGCCACGCCCGCTTGGACAGCGACATGACGTGGAGTCCCACCTCGGCGTGAAGCTCGGCGAGATCGTCCAGGTCATCCATCTAGAGGGGCCGGAGAACGAGCCGATTCGTCCTCAAGGTCGGCCAGTCCACTCCGTCAGCGTACGAGAGCGCCGAGTCCCGAAAGTCGGCATTCCGGTCGCTGGAGATGCTCCCCTGGGCGGGTCCGGCAGCGGCCGTCGCCGCGGCCGCCTGGCCGAACCCGCACGGGGTGGTGGCGAGCGCCCCGCCCATGGGGGATTCTCAGAGCAGTTCGAGCACCATCGCCGAGCCCATGCCGCCGCCGGCGCACATGGCGACGCAGCCCATCGTCTGCTCGCGGCGGCGCAGCTCGTGGATCATGCTCACCACCATGCGGGCGCCGGTGGCGGCGATCGGGTGGCCGAGGCCGCAGCCGCTGCCGTTCACGTTGACGATGTCGTGGTCGATGCCGAGCGCGCGGGTCGAGGCGACGGCCATCGTGCAGAACGCCTCGTTGATCTCGAACAGCTCGATGTCGCCGATCGACATCCCGGCCCGGTCGAGCGCCTTGGGGATGGCGAGCGTGGGGGCGAGGCCCGTGCGCTCGGGCTCTATGCCGACCGACGCCCACGACACGATGCGGGCGAGCGGCGCCAGGCCGTTGGCGGCCGCGTAGTCGTCGGCGGTGACGACGACGGCCGCGGCGGCGTCGTTCAGGCCAGCCGAGTTCCCGGCGGTGACGACCGCCTTCTCGATCTCGGGATGGATGACGGGAAGCGACGCGAGCTTCTCGAGCGTCGTGTTGGCCCGGGGATGCTCGTCGCGGGCGAAGTCGCCGACGGGCACGATCTCGGCGTCGAACAGGCCCTCGTCGCGGGCGTGGGCGGCGCGGATGTGCGAGTGATAGGCCCACTCGTCGGCTTCCTCGCGAGTGACCCCGGCGATGCGGGCGGTGTTCTCGCCGACCGTGAGGGCCATGTCGAAGGGCGGGGCCTCCGGCGTGGGCGGGTTGGCGGGCGACATCCACATCTGGGGGTCCTGCGCCGAGGCGGGGATCGACTTCTGCCCGAGCACCATCGAGCTGAGGCTCTCGGTGCCGCCGGCGACGACGACGCGGTCCATGCCGGCGCGGATCGAGCCGGCGCCGATCTGGATGGCGGAGAGCCCGGCGGCGCAGTGGCGGTTGTCGGCGAGGCCGGGGATCGACGGGAGGCCCAGGTCGACGGCCACGTAGCGGGCGATCACGCCGCCGCCCTGCAGCGACTCGGCGAGCACGATGTCGTCGATGTCCTCGGTGGGAATCGACGAGCGGTCGATGGCCTCGCGCACGGCGATCTTGCCGAGCTCGAAGGCGTCGACATCGACGAGCGATCCCTTGTGGGCCCGGCCGATGGGCGTGCGGGCAGCGGCGACGATGACGGCGTCGGTCATGGGTGTCCTCCCCCAGATGGTGCGGCGGACACTACGAGTACGTTGAACGGTGGTTCAAGACCGTGGGCGCCAGCCGGAGCCGCGGGCGTCAACGATTTGAACCGTGGTTTGCGAGGATGAACCACGGCCCGGCACCGCGGCGTAGGCTGCCGCTGATGGCACGCACCGCCCCTCCGGACGAGCTCAGTCGCCGCGAGCAGCGCCGGCTCCAGCACCAGGATCTGAGCCGTGCCCAGCTCCTCGACGCCGCCGAGGAGGTGTTCGGGCGCAAGGGCTTCCACGAGGCGACGCTGAAGGAGGTCGCCGAGCTGGCCGAGTTCTCCGTCGGGTCCGTCTACTCGTTCTTCACCAACAAGGACGACCTGTTCCGCCAGATCTTCGTGCGGCGCGGCCAGGAGTTCATGCCCGGCCTGCGGGAGGCGGTACAGCCCGGCGACGGCACCGTCACCGACCAGCTGCACGGCCTGGTGGACTTCGAGGTCGGGTTCTTCCGGGCCCGCCCCCACTTCGGGCGTCTCTACCTGCGCTACTCGACCGCCTCGACGATGTCGACCGGCCGCGAGATCGATGCCGGAGTCACCATCAACTACGACGAGGCGATGCAGCTGCAGGCCGGCCTGTTCGAACGGGGACAGGCCGCGGGCGAGTTCCACCGGGGCGATCCCCTGGTGTTCTCCCGGTTGTTCAGCGGGCTCATCTCCTCCTACCAGGCCATCGACCCTGCGGTGGTCGGCGAGGCCGCCGGCGGCCGAGAGCGCTTCCCGCTGCCCGAGCTCCACGCGCTGATCGAGCGCACGTTCGTCATCTGAGGGCCCACGATGAGCACCGACGACACGCCTGCGGAGGCCGCCCTCCGCGCCGAGGTCAGCAGCTGGATGGCCGACCACGCCGCGAGGTTCGGCCCCTCCGACCGCCACATCCGCATGATCGACACGGTCGAGGCCGCCGCCGCGGCGAGGGCCTGGCAGCGCGAGCTCGACGAGGGCGGGTGGGGCGCCCCCACCTGGCCGCACGAGCTGGGCGGCCGCGGCATGTCCGCCAACGAGGCGCGCATCTTCCGCGAGGAGCAGGCGCGCTACGCCACCCCGACCGGCCTGTTCCACGTGGCGATCCTCATGGTCGGGCCGACCCTGATGGCGCACGGCACGCCCGCCCAGCAGGAGCGGCACGTGCCCGCCATCCGCCGGGGCGACCACATCTGGTGCCAGCTGTTCTCCGAGCCCGACGCCGGCTCCGACCTGGCCAGCCTCCGCACCCGCGCCGAGCGCGACGGCGACGACTGGGTCGTCACCGGCCAGAAGGTCTGGACCAGCGGGGCGGTCGCCTCCGACTGGGCCATCCTGCTCGCCCGCACCGACCCCGGCTCCCGGCGCCACCAGGGCATCACGTACTTCCTGTGCGACATGCGCTCGCCCGGGGTCGAAGTGCGCCCGCTGGTGCAGAGCAACCGGGCCGCCCACTTCAACGAGGTGCACCTCGACGAGGTCCGCATCCCCGCCGACTGCGTGGTCGGCGAGGTCGACGACGGCTGGACGGTCGCCCGCACCACGCTCGGCGCCGAGCGGATGATGATCGGCTCGATGGACGTCGGCGATCACGTGGCCGAGGTCATCCGCCACGCCCAGCGGACCGGCCGCAGCGGCGACACCCTCCTGCGCCAGGACCTGATCGACCTGCACGTGCACGGCACCGTGCTGCGCTACCTGGGCGACCGGGTGCTCGCCACGATGCGCGCCGGTGGCCAGGTCGGGCCGGAGGCGAGCGCCATCAAGCTCGGCCTGTCGCGCTTCATGGGCCGCCTCGGCGACGTGGCGATGCGCTCGCTCGACGGCGACGGGCTGCTCGAGGGCGGCGACCCCGGCGCCACCGGTCACGACAGCTACGGCCGTCTCCAGGACATGCTGCTCGGCCAGTGGTCGTCGCGCATCGGGGGCGGCACCGAGCAGATGCAGCGCAACCTCATCGGCGAGCGGGCCCTCGGCCTGCCCAGAGATCCGAGGCCCACATGAGCAGGTTCCCGTTCCCGCTTCCGTATGGCTGGTTCTCCGTCGGTCGCCTCGACGAGCTGCCCGACGAGGCGGTCACCTCCGTCCGCTACCAGGACACCGACCTCGTGGTGTGGCGCGACGACGCCGGCGACGAGCCCGCCTACCGGGTGTTCGACGCCTACTGCCCGCACCTCGGCGCCCACCTCGGCGTCGGCGGCCGGGTGGACGACGGCTGCCTCGTCTGCCCGTTCCACGAGTGGTCCTTCGCGGCGGACGGCACCAACGTCGCCATCCCCTACGCGGACCGTCCCAACCGCAAGGCCCGCATCCGGTCGTACCCCACGGCCGTGCGCAACGGGCAGCTGCTGTTCTGGTTCCACCCGGACCCGGACGTCGCCCCGATGTGGGAGGTCCCGCAGGTGCTCACCGACGAGCACGGGGAGGTCGGCCGCTACACCTGGACGGTGCGGTCGGTGTGGCAGGAGGTCGCGGAGAACTCGGTCGACATGGCGCACTTCCGGTCGGTCCACGGGCTGGAGCGTGTGGCCGACATCGGCGAGGTCCTGCTCGACGGTCCCCTCCGCACGGTGAAGAGCGTCCAGCTGTTCAACTCGGCCCGCGGGACGTTCGAGGGCGCGCTGGAGACGACGAGCTACGGGCCGGGGATGGGCGTCATCCACTTCGACCTGATGGGCCGGGTCACGATGATCTCGGCCACCACCCCGGTCGACCCCGACACCATCGAGGTGCGGTTCACTCTGTACCACTCGGGCGATCCGGTCGCCGAGAAGATCGGCGCCGGGTTCGCCGCCGAGGTGTCGCGCCAGTTCGGCGAGGACATCCCCATCTGGGAGAACAAGCGCTACCAGCCCTCGCCCGCGCTGGCGCCGAGCGAGCGGGCGGTCACCGAGTTCCGCCGCTGGGCCTCGCAGTTCTACGCCGAGCCGGTGGGGTGAGCCCCTCGTCGCCGGTGTCGCCGGCAGCGGCGTCCGCCGGGTCCGGCGGGATGACCAACGGGGGCCTGCTCGGCCGGGTGCTGCGGGCCGCCGGGGTGGAGGCCACCTACGGCGCGCCGCTCGCCGGCGTCGACGTCGTGCCGGTGCCGTCGATCCGCGTGGCGGCGCTGATGGCGGACGCCCATCGCCGCGTCCACCTCCGTCCCGCCGCGGTGCACCACGGCGACGGGCTGCTGGTGATCGGCGGCGACATCGGATCGGACGCCGCCGGCTCCGTCGACCCGCCGTTCGGGAGCTCGTCTGGCGAGACGTCCGGCGCGGCGCCTGGGGGTTCGTCTGACGGAACGCCCGCTGGTTCGTCCGGCGGTGCGCCGGCTGTCGGCTCATTCACCGGTGCGCCGTCGGCCGGATCGCCGATCGTCGTCTCGTCCGCCGACGACCTGCTCGGGCTGGTGGATGCCGTCCACACGGCCGCGTGGGCCGGGCCTGGGGGCGGGGGAGCGGGGCTGGTCGTCCAACTCGCGCTGGACCTCGACGCCTCCGCGCCGGACGTGGTGCCGCCCTCGCCCACGCCGATCGACCGGTGGGTCGAGCCCGACGACGACCTGGTCGCGGCCCTGGCCGCCGCCAGCCGTCCCGTCATGCTCGCCGGCCCGGGCCTCGTCTGGGCGGGCGCCGTGCCCGGGCTGCACGCGGCCGCCACCGCCGCGAACCTCGGGGTGCTCAACACCTGGGGCGCGAAAGGGGTGTTCGACTGGCGCAGTCGCCACCACCTCGCCACGGTCGGGCTGCAGGCCCGCGACTTCGAGCTCGGCGGCCTCGCCGAGGCCGACCTCGTGGTCACCACCGGCCTCGATCCGGCCGAGTCGCCGGCCCACAGGTGGCGGAGCGCGGCCCCGGTGGTCGACGTCCCTCCCGGCGCGCTGGATCCGCTGGCCGCGCGCTGGTGGCGTCCCCGGGGCGACATCGCCGTCCCGCCGCTGCGGGCGGGCCTCGCCCGCGTCACCCAGGAGGGCTGGGCATCCACCACCCGCCCGCTCGCCCCGTCGCTCGTCACGCGCCACTACGGCCAGGTGTGCGGAGCCGGCGGCATCGTCGCGGCCGACCCGGGCATCGCCGGGTACTGGGTCGCCCGCACCTTCGCCACCACCGAGCTCGGCGGCGCGCAGGTCCCCGCCGCACCCGGCGCCCACGGGTTCGCCGTGGCGTGCGCACTCGTCGCCCGCCTCCGGTCCCCCAATCGCCCCATCCTGGCCGTGGTGGACGAACCGATGCCCGAGATCGTCCACGAGGCGCTCGACGTGGCGGCGCGGCTGGGCGTCGCCGTGCCGGTCGAGGTGTGGGGCGCCGACGGCGAGTCTCTGCCGCCCGACGAGCATCTCGCCCGGCTCCGCTCGCTCGTCAGCGCCGAGCATCCGCGGCCCGTCGGGCTAGAGGTCGACGGCACGCAGCTCGGCTGGATGATCGACGTCGCCGGCGACGTGGTCGCCTGGCACACCTGACGCCACGGCGAGTCGTCCGCCGCTCGACCCACCGGGTCGCGCCGGGCCGGGGAGTCCGCGCCGGAACCGGCCGAACGAGTGCGAGCGAAGGCCGCTGAGACCACCGTGCCCGGCAGCCCCGTCAGCGGACGTTCGTCGCACGTGGACACGTCGCTCACTGCATCTCCGGCCGGCGGCCGAAACATCGCCTGACGCGGTCGGGACGCCGCTGCCGGTCGGACATACTGGGCGACGCATGGAGAAGCTGGCGGACCGCTACGAGCTGGGTGACGCACTCGGGCAAGGTCGATCGACGGTGTTCCGCGCCGTCGACAGCCGGCTGCGGCGCGACGTCGCCATCAAGCGCGTGCAGCTCCTCGCCGGGCAGGAGGACGCCCAGCAGGTGCGCACCCGCGCCCTGCGCGAGGCCCAGGCGTCGGCCCGCCTCAACAACCCCGCCGTCGTCACCGTCTACGACGTGGTCGAGGAGGACGGCGCGATCTGGCTGGTGATGGAGCTGGTCGCAGGGCCGAGCCTGTCCCAGATCGTCTCCGACGAGGGCCCGCTGCCCGCCCCGCGGGCGGCCGCCATCGGACTCGGAGTCCTCACCGCGCTGGAGGCCGCCCACCTCGTCGGCGTCGTGCACCGCGACGTCAAGCCGGCCAACGTGCTGGTCACCGAGGGCGACAGGGCGAAGCTCACCGACTTCGGCGTGGCCACCATCCGCGACGAGTCCCGGGTCACCGCCACCGGGCTCATCGTCGGGTCGCCGTCGTACATGGCGCCCGAGCAGGCCACCGGCGGCGAGATCACCGCCTCGACCGACCTCTGGGCGCTCGGCGCGATGCTCTACTTCTCGGTCGAGGGCACGCCGCCGTTCCAGGCCGGCAGCGCGCTGGCCACCGCGTCGGCCGTCGTGCACGGCGAACCCCGCCCGCAGCAGAACCGTGGCCAGCTGACCCCGGTGATCGACCGCCTGCTCGTCAAGGACCCGGCGGCCCGCGCCCGCGCCGGCGAGATCCGCGCCGCGCTCACCCGGATCGCCCGCGACGAGCGCCGCCGTCGGCGCCCGCGTCGGGATCCGTCAGCGGGAGCCACCCAGCTCATGCCGGTCACCCCGCAGGCGTTCAAGCCCGCGGGGTCATCGACGCCGTCCCCGCCCGCCGCGGCTGTGCCTCCGCCGGCCGCCGCGCCCCCTCCGGAACCGGCGCCGACCCCGCCCGACCGTGCGCCCGAGCCGGCTCCCACGCCGGAGGCGGAGCCGAGCGCGCTCGAGCCGGATCCCGCGCCCGAGTCGAGCGCGTCCGAGATGGAACCTGGGTCCGAGCCCGGGTCGAGCGCCCCCGCGCCGGGACTCGCGGCCGAGCCGCAGCCCGAGCCGAGCGTGCCCGCGCCCGAGCCCGCGCCCACGGTGGCGGAGTCCCCTACTGGGCCGGTGACCGCGGCGAAGCCAGAGCTGGATCCTGGGGCCGAGCCCGAGCCGAGTGCACCTGAGCCGGATCCCAC
>DASUQS010000014.1:0-4407 GCA_036280455.1 Acidimicrobiales bacterium | reverse complement strand
GAGGGGCGCATCGTCCGGCACGAAGACACCGAGTGGGGCCGCATCACCCGCGTCCACCCCTTCCCGACCGACAAGCGCAACATCCCCGCCCGGGCGGCGGCGTTCGCCGGGTTCACCGTGCTGTCGTCCGCCATGGGCGTGCGGGGCCGGCCGGAGGCCCGCCCCGACGCCGTGCTGGCCATGTCGCCGCCGCTCACCCTCGGCGGGGCCGGCTGGCTGGCGGCGCGGCGCTGGCGGGTGCCGTTCGTGTTCAACATCCAGGACGTCTTCCCGGACGTGGCGGTCGAGCTCGGCGCCATCAGCAACCCGCAGGTGATCAAGGTCGCGAGCTGGCTCGAGCGCTGGAGCTACCGCCGGTCCGACGCCGTCACCGTCCTGTCCGACGATCTGCGCGACAACCTGGTGGCGAAGATCCGGGGCACGGTGCCGGACGCCCACGACCGCATCCGGGTGATCCCCAACTTCGTCGACACCGACCGGATCCGCCCGGCCGACCCCGAGGCGGGCAGCTACCGCCGCGAGTACGACCTGGTGGGCAAGCGGGTGGTCATGTACGCCGGCAACGTCGGGTTCTCGCAGTCCCTCGACCTGGTGCTCGCCGCGGCGCGTTCGATCGGGGCACGCGACGACATGGCCGACGTCGTGTTCGTCATCAACGGCGGCGGATCGGCGCGCCCCCAGATCGAGGAGCAGGCGGCGGGGCTCGACAACGTGCGCTTCGTCGACTTCCAGCCGAAGGAGCGGCTCCCCGAGGTGCTGGCCGCAGGGGACATCCACGTCGTACCGCTCCGGCGGGGCCTGGCCCGCTCGAGCGTGCCGTCGAAGACCTACTCGATCCTGGCCGCGGGCCGGCCCGTGGTGGCCAGCGTCGACGAGGGCACCGAGGTCGCCCGGGTGGTCGAGAAGGCCGGCGCCGGCATGGCGGTGCCCCCGGACGATCCGGATGCCTTCACCGCCGCCCTGGTCAGTCTGCTGGAGGACCCCGAAGGCGCACGGGAGATGGGGCGGGCGGGGCGGGCCTTCGTCGAGGCCTGGGCGTCGCCCGCCGCCATCGCCGAGCGCTACGAGGCCCTCTTCGAGGAGCTGCGTTCGCGTCAGCGATGAGCGCGCGGATACCCTCGGACCCCTATGGGTAAGGCCTCTTCTTCCAAGAAGGTCGCGCGCGCGGCGCGTGCCGGCGGCCGTTCCTCCGGAAGCAAGCAGCGCAACCTGCTCTTCCCGGGTGCGATCGGCGCCATCGTCCTGCTGGGCACCGGTCTCATCGCCTACGCCGCGGAGGACCGCAAGTCCGAGGGGGACGTGGCTCCGGTGGTCCGGGAGGATCACTGGCACGCCGCCTTCGGCGTCTACATCTGCGACGCCTTCGAGCCCGACGTGCCCCAGTTCGAGAGCCCGGTCGGCATCCACACGCACAGCGACGGGGTCATCCACATCCACCCGTTCTCGTCGGGCGGCGCGGGCGAGAAGGCCCGGCTCGGCGTCTACCTCGAGGGCGCGGGCATCGAGCTGACCGACGACTCGCTCACCATCGGCGACCAGTCCTGGACCGAGGGCGAGGACACGTGCGGTGACGAGGACGGCGAGCTCGTCGTGGCTCAGTGGAAGGACGTGCAGAGCACGGACGAGGAGCCGGCGCTGATCCGCCGGGACTTCGACGACATCCGCTTCCGCGAGGACGGCGAGGGCTACACGGTCGCCTTCGTTCCCGAGGGCACGACCGACATCCCCAAGCCCGAGTCGGCGGCCGATCTCGCCGAGCTGGGCGCCGCGGACGGCGCTCCGGGTGACACCGTGCCCGACCAGGACGCGACGACCGACGCGCCGGACACGTCGACGACGGCCCCCGTCGATCCGGCGGCCGACCCGACCGCCACCACGGCGCCGGATCCGGCCGCCACCACCGTGCCGGAGGAGTGACGTGCGCGCTGTCGTGCTGGTCGGGGGGTTCGGCACGCGGCTGCGGCCGCTCACCTGCGACCGTCCCAAGCAGATGCTGCCCATCGTCAACCAGGCGATGGTCGAGCACGTGGTCGGCCACCTCGCCGCCCACGGCGTCGACGACGTCGTCCTGTCGCTCGGCTTCCTGCCCGACGCCTTCCGTGACGCCTACCCCGACGGCCGGTGCGCGGGCGCCCGGCTGCACTACGCCGTCGAGCCCGAGCCGCTCGACACGGCCGGCGCGGTGCGCTTCGCCGCCCTCGACGCCGGCATCGACGAGCGCTTCCTCGTCCTGAACGGCGACGTGCTCACCGATCTCGACGTCACGGCGTTCGTGGCGTTCCACGAGCAGGTCGGCGCCGAGGGCACGATCGCCCTGCACAAGGTGGCCGACCCCTCCCGCTACGGCGTCGTGCCCACCGACGGGGACGGGCGGGTGATCGAGTTCGTCGAGAAGCCCGAGCCGGGCACGGCCCCCACCGACCTGATCAACGCGGGCACCTACGTGCTCGAACCGTCGGTGCTCGACCGCATCGAGGCCGGCCGCAAGGTGTCGATCGAGCGGGAGGTGTTCCCGGCGATGGTGCGGGACCGCAGCCTGTTCGCTCGCGACGGCGAGACGTACTGGATCGACACCGGCACGCCGCAGGAGTACATCCAGGCCCAGCTCGACCTCACCGAGGGCCTGCGCGGCGAGCCCGTGGCCGGCATCGACCCGTCCGCCACGATCGACGCCGCGGCCACCGTGCGCCGTTCGGTCATCGGTGCCGGGGTGACGGTCGCCGCCGGAGCGCGTGTCGAGGGCGCCGTCCTGCTGGCCGGCGCACACGTCGACGCCGGTGCGGTGGTCGACGGGTCCGTGATCGGGCACGACGCCCACATCGGCGAGGGCGCCCGGGTGACCGGGTGCTCCGTCGTCGGCGATGGCGAGGTCGTCGCCTCCCGCGCTGCGCTCGACGGCGTCAGGCAGCCCGCCGGCTGCCCATGAAGCTGCTGGTCACGGGGGGCGCCGGCTTCATCGGTTCGGCCCTGGTCGACCGCCTGCTGGCCGAGGGCCACGAGGTCGACGTGCTCGACGACCTCAGCACGGGGTCGCTGGCCAACCTGGCCGACGCACGGGCCGACCGCACCCACCGACTGACGTTCCACCAGATCGACGTGCGCGACCGGCACGTCGTCGACCTGATCGCCCGGCGCGCCCCGGACGTGATCCTCCACCTGGCGGCGCAGGCCGACGTGCGCGCCTCGGTGACCGACCCGTCCTACGACGCGGACGTGAACGTCCGCGGCGCGATCAACGTGCTGGAGGGTGCCCGCCGGGCGCGCACCCGCAAGGTCGTGGTGGCGGCCAGCGGCGGCACGCTCTACGGGGAGGTGGCGCCCCGGCACCTGCCCGCGAAG
Organism: Acidimicrobiales bacterium; assembly: GCA_036280455.1. Taxonomy (GTDB): domain Bacteria; phylum Actinomycetota; class Acidimicrobiia; order Acidimicrobiales; family VFJN01; genus ZC4RG19. Next base: position 1,068 of record DASUQS010000014.1, on the reverse strand, counting down.
GAGTCCCAGAAGCAGGCGCCCGTGTCGCCCTACGGCGTGTCGCAGCGGGCGGTGCTCGACTACCTGCGCATGTACCGCAACCTCCACGACGTGGAGTACACCGCCCTCGCGCTCGCCAACGTCTACGGGCCTCGGCAGGACCCCGAGGTGGCCGGTGCGGTGGTCGCCGTGTTCGCCGCCCAGCTCGTTGCCGACGAGCCCTGCACGATCCACGGCGACGGGGAGCAGACCCGCGACTTCGTCTACGTCGACGACTGCGTCGACGCCCTGGTGCGGGCGGGAGAGCGGGGCGACGGCCTGGTGATCAACGTCGGCACCGGGGTGCAGACCTCGGTGAACCAGCTCTACGGCACCATGGCCGCGGCAGCCGGGGTGGACCGTCCGGCCCGACAGGCGGCGGCCCGCCAGGGCGAGCTGCAACGCTCGGCGCTGGATGCCAGCCGCGCCGCGATCCAGCTCGGCTGGAGGCCGTGGACCGACCTGTCCGAGGGCTTGGTCCGGTCGCTCGACTGGGCCCGTGAGGCTCGCCGCTGACATCGCCACGGTGCTGCATTCGAGTAACCCGGTGCTACGCCCCTAGTGCTCCTGCCGTTCCTGTCGTTCCTGACGTCGGCGGACGAGCTCCTCGACCGCGCTCGGGAGGGTCTCGTCGAAGTCGATCAGCTTCGCCCAGGTTGGCGTGACGACGATCCGCACCATCGAGTCGTAGAGCGAGCGGACCTCGGTCTCCCACTCGGTGCGCTGCTCCGGCGTCATCTCGTAGGTGCCGTTCATCTGGAGGTACTCGTCGGGGATGCCCTCGACCTCGTCGAGCACGGCGTCACCTCGGAGCAGCAGGATCGTCGGGGGATGCACCTCGGTGTCGATCGTGAGCGCCACTGCGGGATTCCGGCGCAGCGACGCCAGCTTGGGGGCGTTCGTCGTGGTGCACATGACGATCTCGGTGCCGTTCCAGGTGAACGAGATCGGGACGACCCTCGGGGTGCCGTCCTTGGCCACATAGGCCAGCCGGGCGATGTCGCGGCCGAGCATCTCCTGGCTGATGGTCTTGCGCAGGGTCTCGGTGAC
>DASUQS010000013.1:0-7277 GCA_036280455.1 Acidimicrobiales bacterium | reverse complement strand
GGACAAATTGCCAACATGGCGAATTCGCTCCGTGAATTCCTGTCGGCCGCAGGCCGAATCCGGCTCTTACTTCGTGCCGAACAGGCGGTCGCCGGCGTCGCCGAGGCCCGGGACGATGTAGGCCTTGTCGTTGAGATGGCTGTCGACCGCGGCCGTGATCACGCGAGTCTCGATGCCGGACCGGCGGATCCGCTCCAGCCCCTCGGGCGCGGCGAGCACGCACACGCCGGTGAGCGGGCCGGCACCCCGGTCGCGCAGGATCCGGCAGGCGTGCGCCAACGACCCGCCGGTGGCGAGCATCGGGTCGAGGACGAGCACCGGCCGGCCCGCCAGGTCCGCGGGCACCGAGTTCATGTACGGCTCGGGCTGGAGGGTCTCCTCGTTGCGGGACACGCCGATGAACGCGGTGTCGGTCTCCGGCAGCAGGCGCAGGACCGCGCCGTGCAGCCCCAACCCGGCGCGCAGGACGGGCACGACCAGCGGCGGGTGGGGGATGCGGATGCCCCGGCCCGGACCCATCGGGGTCACCACGTCGACGGGTTGGGTGGGCAGCGTGCGGCACGCCTCGTAGACGAGCATGCCGGCCAGCTCGTCCATCGCCAGGCGGAAGGCGGCGCGGTCGGTGCTCCTGTCCCGCAGTCGGGTGAGGAGGCGGGCGGCGAGGGGATGATCGACGACGGTCAGCTCCATACGGCCCTGAGTCTCGCAGCCGGTGGGACGCCGGACCGGGACACCTGCTCGCGCTCACCCCGTGCGGGTGACGACCGCCGAGCGCGGGTGGGGGATGGTCGCGGCGTCCACCGATCCGTCGAGGCATGCCGATGAGCTTCCTGTACGAGGTCCGGGTGCGTGGCAAGCTGAGCCGCACGCTGGCACTCGAGTTCGAGCAACTCGCCCTCGACGCCGAGGTGGCGCCGGTGGAGACCGTGCTCAGCGGGCCGGTCGAGGATCAGGCCGCCCTGCACGGCCTGCTCCGCCGCATCGAGTCGCTCGGCCTCGAGCTCCTCGAGGTCCGCCGGTTCCCACCGGGGCCGGGCGCGCACCAGGAGGAGGGTGGCCGCGCCAGCGGCCACGCGGGCGGGTAGCCCACAGAGCAGAGCCCCGGCGGACCGGGTGCCGGCTGTCAGGCCGCCCGCCTCCCGGTGGACGCCCGGTCAGGCGGAGATCGGCCCGACGGGGATCGCGGCGGCCGCTGCGGGGTTGACGTGGTCGCGGACCTTGCGCAGCAGGTCGGCGAGCTGGGACTGCTCGTCGGCTGAGAGGGCGGCGGTCAGGTGCGTGTCGATGTGGTCGAGATGGGGGCCGACCGCAGTGGTGATCCGCTCGAGCCCCCGGGCCGTCAATGCCGCGTACGAGCCGCGGCGATCCGACGGGCAGGGCACGCGCTCTGCGAGGCCGGCCTCCTCGAGGCGGTCGATCGCCCGTGTCAGCCCGCTGGGGGTGAGGCTCGTCTGGGCGGCGAGATCGCTCATCCGCAGGTGTCGACCGGGCGAGCGGGCCAGCCGGAGCAGCAGCTCGAACCACTGGAGAGGCAGGCCGGACTCCTGCTCGAGCTGGCGATCGAGGTGCGCCCGCAGCGCCGTCGTGCTCTCGACGAGGAGGCCGACCAGGGTGAGGCGGTCGTCACTCAGGCGGTCCATGGCGTGATCCTACGGTCGGTGGTCGCGCCGTCGGGAAATGGTCGCCGGCTGCGCTGGATGCGGGGTGCGAAGTTACCTCGGGTAGTGCGATGATGTCAGCGCTTGCCGCGATCGGTCATCACCGGCGCTGCGGTCCGCATCGTCTCGGAGGGGGGACCACATGTCCGAGGAAGAGTCGCCTGCGACCTCGACCGCCACCGCCCCGCGTGTCGTCGACACGCTGCGGTGGCTGGTGGTGGCGATGTGCGTGGGCTCCGCAGTCATCCACTTCGCCTACGCGCCGTCGCATCTCGACGAGTCCGCGTCGCACGGAGCGTTCTTCCTGGCCGTCGCATGGGCGCAGCTGGGTGCTGCGTTCGCGCTCGCCCGCTGGCGCGAGGTGAGCTGGGCCTGGTGGGCGGCAGCCGGAGTCAACGCCGCGGTGATGGCGGTGTGGGTCGTGTCCCGCACCGCAGGCGTGCCGGGCTCCGACGCCGAGTCGATCGGGTTCCCCGATGCCCTGGCGACCGGGTTCGAGGCCGTGGCGGTGATCGGCGCGCTGCTGGCGCTGCGGCCGGCGGTGGCCGGCCGGCCCCTGGTCCGCCTCCACCCGGTCGTGGGCGGTGTGGCGGCGCTGGCGCTGATGGGCGTCGTGTCCGCATCGATCACCCCGTCGATCGCCGGCGAGCACCAGCACGGCGACGGCGAGGGGCACGGCGTCGAGGGCGAGGCCGCCGCGGCCGACGGGCACGACCACCACGGCGGGACGCAGGCGCTCGCCGCCGTCGACCCCGACGACCGCTGCGACCTCGGGTTCAACACGGCCGCGTTCAACGAGGCCACGGGGCCGGGCGAGTACCACGCCCACGACGACACGGAGCCGGTCGACTTCACCCTGGAGGAGTGGGCCGACGTGTTCGTCGACCCGGAGGGCGGCCTGCCGGCCGACGTCGTGGTCGACTTCATCGAGCAGCGCCCCGTGATGCGCGACGGCATCCTCTCCGGTGGGCTCACCCACACGCTCGAGCCCGACCCGTGGAACCCGCTCACCGATCCGGAGGAGTGCGCCGCCCTCGCCGACGAGCTGGCCCGGGCGAAGGACGTGGCGGCCGCGTACCCCACGATCGCCGATGCCGAGGCCGCCGGCTACCGCAAGGTGACCACCTACTACCCGGGCATCGCCGCCCACTACATGAACTTCGAGCTCCTGCGCGACGGCTTCGTGCTGGAGCAGCCCGAGATGCTGCTCTACGACGGCGACGGGCCCACGGCGAGCATCGTCGGCCTCAGCTACTACATCCTCCAGGCCGGCGACGACGAGCCGGCCGAAGGCTTCACCGGCGACAACGACCACTACCACCGCCACGTCGGGCTGTGCATCCGCGACGGTGTGGTCGCCGCCGGCTCGAACACGTCCGAGGAGGAGTGCGGCGAGCTCGGCGGCGACAAGTCGGACGGCACCGCCGGGTGGATGAGCCACGTGTGGATCACCCCCGGTTGCGAGAGCGACTGGGGCGTGTTCTCGGGTGCCAACCCCGCGCTCACGGTGCGGACCCCCGGGGACACCGCCGAGGTGCCCAGCGGGTGCGGCACGGGCCTGACCATGGACGACCCGCTCGGCTTCGACGAGAGCGGAGACGGCCCTTCCGTGTGAGCGCTCGCCGCTGGGTGCGCTGATCCGGGGGGCGTCCCCGCCTCCCGGATCAGGGTGCCGGCCGGGTCAGTAGTGCCAGGGGTAGTCGGACCAGTCGGGGTCTCGCCGCTCGAGGAACGAGTCGCGCCCCTCCTCCGCCTCGGTCGTGCCGTAGGCCAGGCGGGTGGCCTCGCCCGCGAACACCTGCTGGCCCACCAGTCCGTCGTCGATGAGGTTGAACGCGAACTTCAGCATGCGCTGGGCGGTCGGGCTCTTGCCCATGATCTTCCGCGCCCAGTCGAGGCCCACCCGTTCGAGCTCGGCGTGGTCGACCACCGCGTTGACCATGCCCATCCGGTGGGCGTCCTCCGCGGTGTAGGTGTCGCCGAGGAAGAAGATCTCGCGGGCGAACTTCTGGCCGACCTGGCGCGCGAGGTAGGCCGAGCCGAACCCGCCGTCGAAGCTGGCCACGTCCGCGTCGGTCTGCCGGAACCGGGCGTGCTCGCGGCTCGCGATCGTCAGGTCGCACACGACGTGCAGGCTGTGGCCCCCACCCGCGGCCCACCCGGGCACGAGGCACACCACGACCTTGGGCATCATGCGGATTAGGCGCTGGACCTCGAGGATGTGCAGGCGCCCGGTGCGCGCCGGGTCGACGGTCTCGATCGAGTCGTCCTTCGCGTAGCGGTAACCGTCGCGGCCCCGGATGCGCTGGTCGCCGCCGGAGCAGAACGCCCAGCCCTCGTCGCGGGGCGACGGGCCGTTGCCCGTGAGCAGCACGCAGCCGACGTCGGACTGCTGGCGGGCGTGGTCGAGCACCCGGTACAGCTCGTCGACCGTGTGCGGGCGGAAGGCGTTGCGCACCTCGGGCCGGTCGAAGGCCACCCGCACGGCGCCGACGTCGCGGGCCCGGTGGTAGGTGATGTCGGTGAGGTCGAAGCCCTCGACCTCGTGCCACGCGTCGGGATCGAACAGGGCGGAGACCATCGGCCCGTTCTACTCGGCAGGCGCCGCCGTGCCGTAACGCTCGTGGTGGATCACCTCGTCGACCGGGCGGCGCGGCTTGGGCCCGTACCGCCCGATCGGCCATCCGAGGGGCACGACGCAGCAGGGCTCGACCGACAGCGGGAGACCGAGGATGCGGCGGGCGACGGTGGTCGACCACAGGGGCAACGTGATGAGCGAGGCGCCGAGGCCGACGGCGCGGGCCGCAAGGAGCAGGTTCTGCACGCTCGGATAGATGGACCCGTAGTGCGAGCTGTTGGCCATGGCGGGCATCGGCACGAACGGCAGCTTGGCGCCGCCCCGCAGGCACGCCACCACGAGCACCGGGATCTCAGCGAAGTTGTCGACCTGCCACTTCACCGACCGCAGGATCCGGGCGGTCTGCGGGTCGGCGCCCCGCAGCCGTTCGCCCGCACCGCCGTAGAGCGACCACGACCTGCGGTACTGCACCTGGAGGCGCTCCTTGAGGGCGCGCTCGGTGACCACCACGAACTCCCAGTTCTGCCCGTTCGACCCGGTGGGGCCCTCGAGGGCCAGCTCGATGCAGCGCCGGACGATGGCCGGGTCGACCGGGTCGGGCTTCACGCGGCGCACGGCGCGCTGGGTGACGACCGCGTCGAGGAGGGGCATGGCGAGGCGGCGCTCGACCTCTGCGAGGTCGTCGGTGGGGGGCAGCTCGTCGGTGTCCATGGGGTGAGCCTCGCGGATCTCAGCCGGCGGGGTCGTCCGCGGCTCGGTCGGGGTCCGGGACGTCGCCGGACCGCTCGCCGAGGTCGACCTGGTCGCCCACGAGGCCGAGCACGTGGCTGGCGATCAGGTCGCCCCCCGCCGCGGTCAGGTGGATGCCGTCGGGCTGGCGCAGCTCGACGGCGGCGCCGTCCGGACCGGTGCCCGTGTCGGTGTACGCGCCGTCCGGTCCTCCGACCAGGGCGGCGGGATCGACGTAGGTGACCCAGGGGCGGACGCCCGCCTGCTCGGCATAGACCTGGTTGATCGCCGAGATGCGCGCGGCGAAGTCGCCGTCGCGCATCGGCGGTTGGCCCACCCACACCAGCATGCGGTCGTCGGCGCGGAGCTGGTCCATCAGCTCGCCCACACGCCGGTGGTACTCCTCCCCCCACCGGGGGTCGTCGAGCTGGGCGGGCGCGCCGTCCGTGGTGACGATGCCCTGCGCGTCGTTGACGCCGACGACGAGGACGAGGACCTCGGGATCGTGATCCGCGACGTCCTCGTCCAGGGCGGCGGGCCAGTCGAAGTAGTCCGGCCGGGTCAGCCCCGAGGCCGACTCGTAGTGCACGGTGGCGTCGACGACCCCGGTGGCGTCCGAGGCCCGTGCGAGCGAATCGCCGAGCACCTGGGCCGTGAAGTCGCCGGCGACCAGGAGGCGCAGCGGCTCGTCCTCGGTGGGCGTGCGCAGCCTGACGGCGCGGTCGCTCGTCCCGGGCGCCGGGGCTGCGTCGCCGGTCTCGTCGGTCGGCGCGGGCGGCGACGTGCGGGGGGCCAGGCGGCTCTCCCGGTCGGTGCGGGGCGCCGCTGTCGGTTCGTCGTCGTCTCCGGCGATCCAGTCGGCCACCTGGCGGACCCGGTAGAGCTGCAGCACGTGGCTGACGTCCTGGACCGGCTCCCAGATGGCGAGCGAGCGGTCCCGCTCGCGGCCGGGCGGCTTGCGCTCGGCCCGCTCGACGAGGGCGTCGGCGTTGACCAGCATCGCCAGCACGAGTGCGACCACCATCACGACGAGCACCCGGCCGGCGGGCTGCACGCCGGCGATCAGGTCGAGCTCGTCGTCGGCGAGGTCGTGGTCATCGGGGTCGACCTCCACGTCGCCGCGGTCTGCGTCGCGGCGCGCGGCGCTCGACCGGTCGAGGTCGAGGCGCTCGGAGGCCCGCCGGTCGGCGACGGCGACCCGCCCGTCCAGGTCGTCGCGGTCCAGCGCGCGGGCGCGGGCCGGGGTGTGGTGGGGATGGTCGTAGGCGAGCCCGCCGCGTTCACGGCGGTGCGGGTCGCGGGCGCCGGGGCGCCTCCCGCCGTCGTCGCCAGTGCCGGCGCCCTCGTCGCTGCCGAGGGCGCCGCGGGGGCCACGGGGCCCGACGGAGACGATCGGGTCGGCGACAGCGTCGTCGCGGCGGATCGTGGCGCCCACGGCGCGCCGCCGCGAGCGAGGCGGGCGGCCGCCGAGCGTGCCCACGTCGTCGGGGAGCGTCGGGTCCTCGCCCGGCCACCCGGGTGGGATCGGCTCGCGGCCCGGCTCGACCGCGGCGGCGGGGCTGTCGCCCTCGCGGAGACGGGTGCGGCCGCGGGTGCGGGAGGCCATCAGAACGGCAGGTACCGGAAGGGTGCGTCGCCGTCGGGGCCGAAGGCGCCGATGACGGTGAGCACGAGGGCGAGTATGGCGGCCTGGGCGACCGGGGCGAGGCCGGAGAAGCGGGCCCGGGCGGCCAGCGTGTGGCGGTCGGAAAGGAACTGGCTGACGAGCACGGCGACCACCACGACCAGCGCGGCGATGCTGACGAGCCCGGCGTCGCCCCCCGCCAGCGTGAGGATGCGGCCGACGATCTCGAGCCCGGTCCCCACCGATCCGGCCCGGAAGAAGACCCAGGCGAGGCAGATCAGGTTGAACGTGAGCAGCCAGCGCAGGGCCGCCGACACGGGCTCGGGGAGGAGCGCGGCGCCCGTCCGCTCGGCGAACCAGGCCGATGCGGCCCGCTCGCCCACGAGGAACACGCCCTGCAGGCCACCCCAGACGAGGAAGTTCCACCCCGCCCCGTACCAGAGACCCCCGAGCGCCATCGTGACGACGAGGTTCCGGTAGGTGGTGGTCGGCGCACCCCGGCTGCCGCCGAGCGGGATGTACAGGTAGTCGCGCAGCCAGCGCGACAGGGTGATGTTCCAGCGCTCCCAGAACTCCCGCACCGACATCGCCCGGTAGGGCGCGTCGAACGCCAGCGGGTAGTGGATGCCGAGCAGCAGCCCGCAACCGACGGCGATGTCGGTCGCGCCGGAGAACGCGGCGTACACCT
>DASUQS010000012.1:0-22622 GCA_036280455.1 Acidimicrobiales bacterium | reverse complement strand
TCCACCGGCACAGGGCCTTGCCGCAGCGCTCCGCGCGGGGCATGGGCACGCCGCGCAGCGCCAGGTCGAGCAGGGTGTTCGGCACGTTCAGGCCGGAGAACGGGGCGACCTTGTCGAGGCCGATGCGCGCCATCGCCCGGTCGACCCGTGCGGCCGCCTTGACCTGGTTGAGCGTCGACGTCGACGGGTGCAGAGTGAACTGCATGCACACGGCGGAGCGGACGTCGGTGAGCCCCGCGGCCAGCGCCATCATCAGCGACACCGACCCGACGCAGTGCCCGACCGCCTGCACGCCGGTGGCGCCGGTCACCCGGCGCACCTCGGCCACCGCGGTCGGCCAGTCGTCGATGGCGATGTCGTCGAGGGTGAACGCGGTCTGCGACGACGGCAGGTCGATGCTCGCCCGGTAGTCGAACAGCCAGACGTCGTACCCGGCCTCGACGAGGTGCTCGGCCAGGTTGGTCTCGACCGTGTCGAGCAGGAACGACGTGGCCGACATGCCGAAGCCCGCGGCGAGCAGGACCGGGCCGCGGCGCCCGCCCTCGTAGCGGACCAGGCGGAGCCGGGCGTCCGGACCCGGCTGGTCGCCCTCGTGCCAACGGCCGTGGCCGTCGCACCACCGGGGCTCGGGCGCCGGCAGCCGCAGGCGACGGCGCCCGGCACCGGTCAGCGGCACCGGACGGGCCGGTTCGGCCGGGAACCGGGCGACGTCGTCGAGGCTGCCGTACGCGTGCTCGAGCGACTGGACGAACCGCTTGCCGAAGCGACCGGTCCACAACAGGCGCTCCACCCGGCTGTCGACGTTGGTCACCCGCAGGGTGCGGAGCTGGCGGGCGAAGTCGCCCGGGGCGATGCGCATGATGCCGCCCGCCACCGGCTCGCCGGCAGCGTCGCGCAAGGTGACGTACAGCGTCGTCGTGTCGCTCCAGACGTCGAGGCCGAACCGGTCGTGCAGCACCTTGTGGCCGTCGAAACTGAACTCCCGGCCGTCGTCGGCGACGAGACGCATCTCGTACCGCATGAGCCACGTGTCGACGCGGGTGGGGTCCTCCTGCGCCAACCGGAACGAGCCGTCGACCACCCGCAGCCGGCGTGGTGACAGCACCGGGGCGACGACCGTGCCGCTCAGGCGACCAGGGTGGGCCGCGTCGTCGAGCAGGGCCGGCAGGTCGTCGATGTCGACAGTGAGGACGAACTCCAGCCGCGTGCCGTCGGCCTCGCCCCGGGCGGCGCCGCGGACCGGGTCGCCGTCCGGCACGGCACCGGCCCAGCCCGCCATCCGCTCGGTGAAGCGCACGCCGGGCCGTCCCCCGCCGGGCGGGTCGACCAGCGGAGGGGTCGGGCCCTCGGCGATCTCCCAGCCCCGCTCCGCCGCCAGGATGGCGGATGCGCGCTCGCTGAGGGCCGAGATCGTGAGGAGCGGGTTGACCGCCAGCGGCCGGGGCACGATCGCACCGTCGGCCACCATCAGATCGTCGTAGGTCTCGTCCCCCTCGCCGCGGAACACGCGGCCCCGGTGGTCGACGACGCCGTGCGCACCGTCGTCGGCCATGGCACAGCCGCCCAACGGATGCACCGTGAGCAGCGACTCGCGCATCATCGGCGACCACAGCGGGTTGGCGATGTATTCCCCGCCCACGGCCTCGGACGCCGCTTCGAGCAGCGCCGCGTTGTGGTCGAAGATCGGCAGGTCGCCGACGGCGGGCCAATCGATCTCCAGACCGCCGCGATCGAGCCACAGCCGGCCGTCGCCCACGTCGTCGCTCATGGCCAGGTAGGTCAGCGTTCGGTCGGCCGGCCCGTCCGTCGGGTCGAGCGCCGCCCCCGCCGAGGCGGTGACGCGCCGCAGCACCCGGCGCGCGAACGCCAGCGGGCTGCCCCCGTCGTCGAGGTCGGCCGCGACCACGAACGCAGCCGGCATCAGGCTGCGGAGCGCCCCCGGGATGGCGCCTTCCTCGATGCGCACGCCCTTGCCGGGCTCGGGGATGCCGGTCACGTCGATCATGCCAGTGATGCAGGGGCCGACGGCGTTGGCGTGCGTCACCCGGCGGCGCCCCACGCCGATGCCCCGCAGGGCGGGCGGCGGGCCGTCGACCCCGTGGGCGAAGGCGAGCACGTCTCCGTTGCCCGTGAAGCGGTCGCCCAGCCGGGGGGAGACGGCCAGGCCACCGGCCCGCGACCGCAGCAGGATCTCGGTCGACCCGAGGGTGCCCGCCGCCAGCACGACCACGTCGGCGAACACGAACGAGGACGGCGCGTCGAAGCGCGTGCGGCCCGCGGAGGTGACGTCGAAGTTGACGATCCAGCCGGCGCCATGGGCGTCGACCGGGGCTGCCCCGCCGTCCTCGCCGCGATCGCCGACCGCCGAACCGCCGCCGGCAGCATGCCCGGCGGCACGGGCCACGGTCGTCACCACCGCCTCGCAGAACACATGGGCACCGTGGGCGACCGCGTCGGGCAGGTAGTTCTCGGCGACCGTGTTCTTGGCCCTGTGGTTGCAGCCCGTGACGCAGTCGCCGCACTGGTTGCAGGCCCGTTGCTCCACGCCGACGGCGTTCGGACCGTCGGCGAACGTGACGTTGATCGGCGGCAGCTCGACCTCGACCCGCTCGCCGAGCGCGCCGGACACGCCGACGGCCGCCTGCCGCAGCGCCACCAGCTTGGTGGGCGGTGGCAGGGTGTCGGGGAAGGGGTTCGACCCGAGCATCCGCTCCGCCTCGGCGAAGTAGGGGGACAGCTCCATGACGCCGGCGCGACCTCGTAGGGGCTCCGGCCAGCGGTCGTCGAACACCCACTCGGGCGGACGCAGGGCGACCCCGGCGTTGATGAGGGACGTGCCCCCGAGCCCGCAGCCGACCATCACGCTGATGTCGTTGCCGGCGTGCAGGTCGAACAGGCCGCCCGCGCGCCCCCAGCGCCGCGTCCCCCGCTGCACCTGGAGCTGGCCGAGCGCGCCGAGAGACGACGACGGGAAGTCGCCTGCGTGCAGCTCGCGGCCGCGCTCGAGGACGCACACGGACCGACCGGCCCGGGCGAACCGGGCTGCGGCGATGGCGCCCCCGTAGCCCGATCCCACGACGACCACGTCGTAGCGCCCGGCCATCCGATCGTGCGGGCGCGACAAGGTCGGCGACGGCGGTGTCGACTTGCCGGCTGTCCCTTCCATCACACCCAGCTCCCGATGTCGTGCGTGGTTCCTGTCGTCCACCCTGCCATGGTCATCGCGTCCGCCTACATCGATCACCCGCGCAAGTGGGCCGGCCCCGCCGCAGGCCGACCCACTGCCGGATGACAACCAATCCGCACACCCTGTCCCGCCACGATCTCCGCCGGGGATCTACCGCCGCACATCGGGTGAGCTGACGTGTTGTTCCGTTGGGACCATCATGCGCACCCCCGCGCAAACGGCACGCAAACGGCCGCAAACGATGATCGACGGGCTCACTGGCCAGGCATTTCGCGCAGGTGGCAGACTTCTGGCAGCTCGGCGCGCGGTGATGGAGGACGATCGAGGGAGGCCGGTGCGACTGGAGATCACGCTCGCCGGTGACGTGTCGGTCGCCCGCGGCGACGGCGCGAACCGGCACGTGCTGACCGGTCCGCCACGTGTGGTCCTCGCCGCGCTGGCCCTGTCGCCCGACGCCGCCATCGACCGGGACCGCCTGGCGGGCGTCGTGTGGCCCGAGGCCATGCCCAGGACATGGGCCTCCGCCCTGCGCACCCACGTCAGCCGGGTGCGCGCCGCCGTGTCGACCGTCGTCGGGGCCGGCGAGAGCGTGGTGTCCGGCGATGCCGGGTATCAGCTCGTGCTGCCCACCGGGGTCGTGGCGACGGTCGACCTCGACCGGGCCGACCAGGCGCTCGCCGCCGCCCGGACGGCCCTGCCGGACGACCCCGTCCGTGCCCTCGAACAGGCCACGACGGCAGCCGACCTGGTGCGACAGCCGTTCCTCGCCGGGCACCCGGGCCGGTGGGCCGACGGCATCCGCGCCCACCTGGACGACCTGGTGGTCGGGGCGCTCGAGGTGGCCACCCAGGCCGCCATCGCGCTCGGCGACGGCCCCCGGGCGGTGGCCGCCGCCGAGGACGCCGTCCGGCGGGCACCGCTACGGGAGAGCGCGCACCGCTCGCTGATGGTCGCGCTCGACGCCGCCGGCAACCGGGCCGAAGCCCTGCGCGCCTACCAGCGCCTGCGGCGCAGCCTCGTCGAGGAGCTGGGGATCGACCCCGCCCCCGAGACCGATGCCGCCTACCTCGAGCTGCTGGGGTCGGCGCCCGCGTCCCGTCCCGGCCGGGCCGCCGCCGACGATCGGCCGGCCCACGCTGCGGGCGCCGGCCGGAGCCACGGGCCGGGAGCGACGCCGTTCGTCGGGCGCCGAGCCGAGCTCGAGGTGCTCGCCGCCGCGTGGGACCAGGCCGCGGCCGGGGGCCGCCACCTGGTGGTCGTCACCGGCGAGGCGGGCATCGGCAAGTCGCGCCTCACGGTCGAAGCCGCGTGGCGGGTGAGGCGCGATGGGGGCCTCGTCCTGTTCGGGCGGTGCGACCAGGAGGCGATCGTCCCCTATCAGCCGCTCGTCGAGGCACTGGACGGCCTGGTGGCGGCCACCCCGCCCGACGAGCTGCCGTTCCTCGGCGACGAGGCCATGACCGAGCTCGGCGCCGTCCTCCCGTCGCTCGACCGCCCCCGACGGGTTGGCGGCCCCGACCGCGCCCGGCTGTTCGGAGCGGTGACCGACCTGGTCGCCGCGGTGGCCAAGGAACGCCCGTTGCTGCTGGTGCTCGACGACCTGCAATGGGCCGACGACGACACGCTGCTGCTCGTGCGGCACCTGCTGCGCCGGGCGGGAGACGCTCCCGTCCTGGTGATGGCCATCTCGCGCGACCACGACCTCGAGCCCGGTCACGCCCTCGCCGACGTCGTGCACTCGCTCGACCGCGACGGCTGGGTCCGCCGCCTGCCGCTCCGCGGCCTCGACGTCGCCGAGGTCCGCGAGCTGCTGGGCCACCTCCACGGCCCCGGCGACCACGGCCAGGCGGCGCGGCGCCTGACGTCCGAGACCGCCGGCAACCCGTTCCTCGTCACCGAGCTCGCCCGATCCGGCGGGGTGAGCTCCGACGGCGACACCATCCCGCAGAGCGTGCAGGATCTGGTCACCACCCGGCTGCACCGACTCGATGCCGATGCGGTCGAGCTGCTGCGCGCCGGGGCGGTCGCCGGCGCCCGCTTCGACCTCGACATCGCCGGGCGCGCCGCGGGCCTCGACGACCGGGCGCTGCTGGATGCCGTCGATGCGGCGCTGGCCTCCGGGCTGGTGGTGGAGGAGACCGACGCGATCTGTCGCTTCCCCCACGACATCGTCCGTCGCACGCTGGTCACCCACCTCAGCGGCCCACGCCGACGCTCGCTGCACCGCCGGACGGCCGACGCCATCGAGGAGCTGCGGGCGCACGATCTCGACACCCACGCTGCGATCCTGGCCCACCACACCTCGGCGGGAGCCGACCCGGCCGGCGACCGCCGTGCGGTGCGGTGGGCGCGGCGGGCGTCTGCGCAGGCCGCCCAGCGCAGCGCGCCGGCGGAGGCAGTCCGCCTGTGCCGCCAGGCACTGGCCCACCTCCCACCGGGCGACCGCGACCTCGAAGCCGAGGTCACCACCGATCTGGGCATCGCCAAGCTCGCCGCGGGCGATGCCGACGGCACCCGCATCCTCATCGAGGGTGCCACGTTGGCCCGCCGGCACGACCGGCCCGACGTGCTCGCGCGTGCAGCCCTGGCCCTGGCCGACGCGGCCGACGACCGCCCCGAGCTGAGGCGCCAGGCCCGTGACCTCGTGGCCGCGGCGACCGCTGCCGGCGCCGCGGTCGCCGGCCACGAGCGCAGCGCCGGCGCGGATCCGGAACCTCGCGCCGAGGCGCGGACCCGGCACGACCTCCCGGCCGAACCGAGGACCGACCTCCCCGCCGCGGATGCCGAGGCCGACGCTCGCGATGTGCAGCAGGCCCGGCTGCTGGTCCGCCAGCTCCGCTTGGCCGACGAGCCCGGCGATCGCGACGGTCCCGATCCCTCCGCCGGCGGGGCGCCGCGGCCCCCGGCTCGGACGCTGGCGGCGCTGCACCGCCACATCACGGCGTCGACCGATCCCAGCGCGGTCGACGAGCGCCTGCGACTGGCCGACGAGTTGGCCCTGCTCGCGGTCGCGGCCGGCGACCCGGCCTACCGGGTGCTCGCCGCCCACGAGCAGGGCACCGCGGCGGCGACCCTGGGCGACGAGGCCACGATGCGATCCGCCCTGGCTTCCCTGACCGCCATCGTCGACCGCCACGGCGACCCCCACGGCGCCGCTCTGCTGGCCGAGCGCGCGGTGGCCCAGCTCACCACCGACGGCCGGTTCGAGGAGGCCCGGCAAGCGCTGGAGCTGGCGGTCACCGCGGCCGCCGCCCACCGCGGCACCGGCGGCGCCGACGGGGCCGAGGCCGTCGCCGCGCGCCACCTGGTCGTCATCGACTGGCTGACCGGGCAGGTCCCCGCGAGCGAGCCCCCCGGGGGACTGCTCGCCATCGACGAGGCACCCGGCGACCAGCGGCTCCACCTGCTGGCCGTCGCCGCCCTCGCCGCCGCCGACGGTGGCGACCCGGCCGCCGCAACCGAGGTGCGCGGCCGGCTGGCCCCCTACGCCGACCTCGTGTGCGGTCTGGGCTACCGCACCTTCCTCGGCACGGCCACGTTCCACCTCGGGCGGCTGGCGGCCGTGGCCGGCGACTGGGCCGACGCCGAGCGCCACCTGCTCTCGGCGCTGCGGCTGCACAGCGCCTGGCGTGCCCGCCCGTGGGTCGCGCTCACCCAGCATTCCCTGGCCGGAGTGCTCGAGGCGCGTGGCCGCCCGTCAGACCGCGAGTGGATCGCAGGCCTGCGGGCGGAGGCGGCGTGGGTCACCGAGACCCTCGGCCTCCGCTCCCCCGCCGCATCCGACGAGGGCTGATCCCCGATCCCCGGCCCTCCGCACACGTGTGGCGCGAGCTCGCCCCGCCACATCGCCCCTCCGACCGCACCGTCCCGCCGGACCGCGCAGCCGCCGGACCGCCGACCGAGATCACCGGCCCCTACGGTGGGGGCGATGGAGCCCGCCGCGCGCCGCGACCGGCTCGCCGCCGCCCGGGTCGCGCGGCTGGCGACCGTGACGCCCGGAGGCCGGCCGCACCTGGTGCCCTGCTGTTTCGCGCTCGTCGAGGAGACGGCCTACTCGGCCGTCGACGCCAAGCCGAAGTCGACGTTGGCCCTGCGCCGCCTCGCCAACCTCCGGGCGAACCCGCAGGCATCGCTGCTCGTCGATCACTACGCCGAGGAGTGGGCGACGCTGTGGTGGATCCGGGTCGACGGCGACGGCCGCGTGGTCGATGACGGCGCGGAGCGGACAACGGCCCTGGCCGCGCTGGCCGCCAAGTACGAGCAGTACCGGCGGCAGCCGCCGCCCGGCGCCGTGATCGCGCTCGACATCACGGCATGGCGCGCGTGGCCGTGATCCGGCGCCCACGACGACAGCGCCGGCGCAGCGGCCCTGCATTGGCGAGGCAATGACTCGCGCCCCGGCGTTCTCGAGGCAATGACGTGCGGGGGCCGCAAGCGGTTGCCTCGTGAGTCCCCTGGCGCGAGTCAGTGCCTCGCCGACCCGTCGTCGGCGGGACTCGGGGTCGGCCCGGATCAGGCCAAGGGGTCGGCGAAGGGGTCGCCCGCACCGCCCGGCCCGCCGAACGGGTCGTCGATGGCGGGGCGCACGTTGACCGGCGTGGCCTCGTCGTCGCCGACGAGGTCCGCGCCCACCACACCCGCGTACCCGTCGGCCTCGAGCTCGAGCGCCAGCTCGGGCCCGCCGCTGCGCACGATCATGCCCTTGGCCAGCACGTGCACGTGGTCGGCCCGCAGCTCGTGGAGCAGGCGGTTGTAGTGCGTGATGGCGAGCACGCCCAGGCCTCGGCCGCCCTCGGCGACCGGCTGGGTCTCGGCCTCGATGCGACGGGCGCAGGCCCGCAGCGCGTCGACGTCGAGGCCCGAGTCGAGCTCGTCGAGCAGTGCGATCGCGGGCCGTAGCACGCCGAGCTGCAGCGTCTCGTTCTTCTTCTTCTCGCCGCCGGACAGGTCGACGTTGAGCGGGCGGTCGATGAGCCGCGGGTCGAGGTCGAGGCGTTCGGCCTCGGCCGTGATCTCGGCGGCGATGTCGTCGGCCGGCCGGCCGGCAGCGCTCGCCGACGTCTGCAGCAGGTCGTACAGCGACACGCCCGGCACCTCGGTCGGGTACTGCAGCGCGAGGAACAGGCCCGCCTGCGCCCGCTGCCACGGCTCGAGCGCCAGCAGGTCGACGCCGTCGAGCGTCACGGTGCCGCCGGTGATCTCGTAGCCGGGACGACCCATCAGCACGTGGGCGAGGGTCGACTTGCCGGACCCGTTCGGGCCCATGACGGCATGGACCTCCCCGGAGCGGACGGTCAGGTCGATGCCGCGCAGGATCTCCTTGCCGGCGACGCCGGCGCGCAGGCCACGGACCTCGAGCACGTGCTGGCCGTTTGCGGAGGGGGTCACATCAGTCATCTTCGAGCACCACCACGATCTCGCCGCCGTCGACGCGCACGTCGTAGACCGGCACGGGCTTGGTCGCCGGAAGGATGAGGGCCTCGCCGGACTCGAGGGAGAACGTGCTGCCGTGCTTCCAGCATTCGATCGTGCGGTCGTCGGCGTCGACCTCGCCCTCGGAGAGCGAGATGTTCTGGTGCGAGCACGTGTCGCCGATGGCGTACACGTCGTCGTCGAGGCGCACCACCGCGATGCGGTGGTCGCCGACCTCGAAGCGCCGGGCCGTGCCGGAGGCCAGCTCGTCGAGCGGGCACAGGGTCACCTTCGCCATGGCTAGGCGTCCTTCCGCTCGAACTTGCCCGCGACGGCCCCCCGCAGCAGCGGGGCGACCCCGCCGACGGGCAGCCGGGTCAGCACCTCGTCGAAGAAGCCGCTGACGATCAACCGCTCGGCGTCCTCGCTGGGGACACCCCGGCTCTCGAGGTAGAAGCGCTGCTCCTCGTCGACCGGGCCGACCGTCGAGGCGTGGCTGCAGCGCACGTCGTTGTTCTCGATGACGAGGTTGGGCACGGACTCGGCCCAGGCGCCGTCGGAGAGCTTCACGTTGCGGTTGGTCTGGAAGGCGTTGGTGCCCCGGGCGTCCTTGCCGACGCGGATCATGCCCGTGTAGACGGATCGCGACCGACCTCCGACGGCGCCCTTGAACAGCAGGTTCGAGGTGCAGTCGGGGGCGATGTGGTCCTGGAAGGTGCGGAAGTCGAGCGTCTGATCGGCCTCGCCGAAGAAGACGGCGTCGAGCTCGCCGGTGGCGCCCCGGCCCACCATGCGGCAGTCGGTGCGCAGCCGGGCGTAGTCGCCGCCGAAGCCGACGCTGGTCGACCGCAGGGTGGCCGCGGCCTCGACCTGTGACACCTGCAGGCCCAGCTGCCAGGTGGCCATGCCGAGCTGCTGGACGGCCACGTGGCCGACGCGGGCGGCCCGCCCGGCGAGGATCTCGGTGACCGGCACGACGAGGGCGCGCTCCGCGCCCGACGCCTGGACCTCGAGCACCGCCACCTCGCTGTCGTCCCCGGCCCGTACGACCAGGTGCGGGAACGCGGCGACCCCGTCGCCGTCGGTCACGTGCACGACCACCACGGGGCCGGGCAGCACCACGCCGGCCGGCACGTCCACGACCACCGGGTCGCCCAGGAAGGCGTCGTGCAGCGACACGAACGCGTCGGGAGCCTCGCCCACCGCGGCACCGACGAGGTCGGCATGGGACTCGCCGGCCGTGCCGACGTGCACGCCCTTGGCGGCGAGTCCGTCGGCCAGCTCGGTCGACAGCACCCGGCCGTTGCGCACGACCACCGTGGCGGCCGGACCGGCCACGGCGTCGACGAGCGCCCGGGTGGCCGCCGGAAGTCCGTCGGGCGGGCCGGCGGGAGCGGGCGGACCGGGGGGACCGGCGGGGACGAAGTCGGCGAGGTCGAGATCGTCGATGCGGCTGTAGCGCCAGATCTCCTCGTCCGTGGAGGGCAGCGAGGCGGCGCCGAAGGCGGCCGCCGCGGCGGCGCGGCGCTGCTGCAGCCAGCCGGGGCCGTCGAGCGCGGCAGAGAGATCGGGGGTGAAGGTGCTCAGGCGTCCAGTCCTTTCGCAGCTCGTCCACACGATGCGGACGCCGCGGCCAGGACCGTCAGCCTACCGGCGTGCCGTCGGCACTCCCAAGGTCCGCGGCGGTGGTCGGCGGCGTGCCCGAAGCGTCGTCGTCCGCGAGGTGCGCGACCTCCGCGGGAAGCGGGTTTCGGCCCGCCAGGCTGCCGGACGAGGCCCGGGGCCGGAAGCGAACGAACGAGCCGGCGTGGTGGAACGAGCGCCTGTTCTCCGAGCGGATGGCGTCCGCGTGCCGACCCGCTGAGATCGCGTAGTCGCGCATCTCCGCCGCCGACCGCCACAGCGAGAACGTCGACACGACGCGTTGGGTGACGTTCGCCAGCCCGGTCGCCCACAGGACGCCGGATGCGTCGGTGACCTGGCGCTCGGCCCGCGCGCTCGTGCGGAAGAAGGTCGGCGCCCGCCGCAGGCGCAACCGACCGATCGTGAGCACGGCCACGGGGCCGTGGGCCGCGTCCGTGGCTGTCGTGGGGAGGTCGTCCGGTACGCCGGGAAAGTGGCTGCTCGCCACGGGCACGGCCCGCAGCGGGTCGAGCCGCACGCCCCATCCGCCTGCGAGCACCTCGGCCATCGGGTCGGTCTCGAGGAAGCGGTCGAGCGAGGCCTCGTCGTCCCAGAACGCGACGAGACCGAACCTGCCGGGTTGGGGCGCCGGCGGACCACCGCCGAGCGGCGCGGCGATGACCGTCTGGGCGTGGCGCAGCCCCGGGGTGTCGTCCGCCACCGGTGTGCGCCGCAACCACCGCGCCGACGACCGCACGCCTCCATCGACCAGGTGTACCGAGCCGAGCATCAGCCACTCCCGTTCGTCGTCCGGAGAGTAGGAGCACGCTCGCCGCCCGGTCGACGGGATTTCCGCTCCTGCTGGTACGGCTGCCGATGCGGGTCGGAAACCGCTCTAGCGACGGCGCAACCAGCGCCGCCAGCGGGGGACGTCGGACCGGTCGCGGTCGGCGTGGACGTCGGCCAGCACCATGGGCCCGGCGGCGTTGACGATCTCCTCCGCCTCGTCGAGCAGGCGGGCGACCGAGCCGTCGCCCCGATCGAGCGCGTCGAGCGGTTCGTCCGGCGTCTTCGGGGTGACCAGGGTGCCGTGCGCCCAGTTCACGTCGGCCATGCGTCGCTCGTAGCGGGGGCAGTCCACGGGGCAGCGCCACGGCGCCTCGGGCGCGAGATCGAGGTCGCACTTCCGCACGGTCTCGCCGTTGCGGTAGGTGCGGGACTCGAAGTGCTTGCAGTCCTGACGCATGGGCACGGCCACATTCTGCCAGCAGCGAGCACACATCCGGCTCGCGCCACGGGCCGTGGTCGCACACGCCCGCAGTGGGGAGGGGTCAGATCGGGTCGGAGGCCTGGACGCCGCCGCGCACGACGTGGGCCGTCCAGCCCTGGCCGTCCCAGTAGCGCTGCTCGTAGCGGCCCGTCGGGTCGGGGTGCCAGGCCCCACCACCGGATGCGGCAGCAGCCTGCTGCCCGGCGTGTGCCTGCTGTTGCGGGTGTCCGCCGTAGCCCTGCTGCGGGCCGTACGCCTGGGGATTGCCCGCGGGCGCGGGGCCGTAGCCGGGGATGAGCATCTTGCCCTTCGAGAACACCCACCAGGTCGGCGCCTTGTACTGGAGCGCCATGCCGGACTCGGGGACGTCGATCAGCGTCTCGGCCGGACCGCACTGCGAGATGAACAGGTACGGGAACCACACGCGGACGTGGTGCCGGCCCGCGGGGACGGGCAGGTGGTTGTCGCCCCACGTGATGCCGAACTCGGGGCTGCCGTCGATCGAGCACTTCGGCGGGAAGAAGTAGAGCAGGAACGCCAAGGGGAAGAACCCCGTGCGCAGGTGCAGCCCACCCGCCTGCTGCGGCTGCTGCTTCCAACCCCCGGAGGGCTGGTCGCCCGGTTGCTGCTGCTGCCAACCCCCGGAGGGCTGGTCGCCCGGTTGCTGTTGCTGCCATCCCCCGGAGGGCTGGTCGCCCGGTTGCTGTTGCTGCCATCCCCCGCCGGCGGGCTGGCCCGCCGGCTGCTGCCACTGATCGCTCAACCGACCGAACCTTCCATCTGGAGCTCGATGAGCCGGCTCCACTCGACCGCGTACTCCATGGGCAGCGTGCGGGTGACCGGCTCGATGAAGCCGTTCACGACCATGCTCATCGCCTGCTCCTCGGAGAGCCCGCGGCTCATCAGGTAGAAGAGCTGCTCGTCGGCGACCTTGGACACCGTGGCCTCGTGGCCGATGTCGGCATCGCGCGCCCCGACCTCCATGTAGGGGAACGTGTCGCTGATCGAGTCCTCGTCGAGGATGAGCGCGTCGCACTGCACGTGGCTCTTGCAGCCGTAGGCGTCGTCCTCGACCCGCACGAGGCCGCGGTACGACGTGCGGCCGCCGTCCTTGGAGATCGACTTGGAGACGATCTTCGAGGTGGTCTCGGGCGCGGCGTGCACCATCTTGGCGCCGGCGTCCTGGTGCTGGCCGGGGCCGGCGTAGGCCACGGACAGCACCTCGCCCGACGCCTTGGGGCCGACCATGTAGACGGCGGGGTACTTCATGGTGAGGCGCGAGCCGATGTTGCCGTCGATCCACTCCATGTGGCCCTCGGCCTCGACCCGGGCCCGCTTGGTGACCAGGTTGAAGACGTTGTTCGACCAGTTCTGGATGGTCGTGTAGGTGACCCGGGCGCTGGGCTTGACGACGATCTCCACCACGGCGGAGTGCAGCGAGTCGGTGGTGTACACCGGGGCCGAGCAGCCCTCGATGTAGTGCACCTTCGACCCCTCGTCGGCGATGATCAGCGTGCGCTCGAACTGGCCCATGTTCTCCGCGTTGATGCGGAAGTAGGCCTGGAGCGGCATCTCGACCTCGACGCCCGGCGGCACGTAGATGAACGAGCCGCCCGACCACACCGAGGTGTTGAGCGCGGCGAACTTGTTGTCGTTGCGCGGGATGATCGTGCCGAAGTACTGCTTGACCAGCTCGGGGTACTCGCGCAGCGCGGTGTCCATGTCGCAGAAGATGACGCCCTGGCGCTCGAGGTCCTCCCGGTTGCGGTGGAAGACGACCTCGGACTCGTACTGGGCGGTGACCCCGGCGAGGTACTTGCGCTCGGCCTCGGGGATGCCCAGCTTCTCGTAGGTGTTCTTGATCGAGTCGGGCAGCTCGTCCCACTCGTCGACCTGCCCCGAGGTGGGCTTGACGTAGTAGTAGATGTCGTCGATGAAGATCTCGGACATGTCGCCGCCCCAGGTGGGCATGGGGCGCTTCTCGAAGTGCTGCAGCGACTTGAGCCGGTTCTTCAGCATCCAGTCGGGCTCGCCCTTCATCCACGACATCTCGCGGACGATGTCCTCGCTGAGCCCCTTCTTGGGCTTGAAGACGTAGTCCTCTTCGTCTGACCAGCCGAGCTTGTAGCGCCCCAGGTCGAGATCGGCGACTGCCATGCGTGTCCCTCCGGACGGAACGGTTGCCGAGCGAATTTCTCCTACGGCGATAGTAGCAATGGGCTCCCCGCGCTCCACACCTCCGGAACCGCCGATGGCCTCAGGGCGCACGACGTCAACGCGTTCCGTAGTGACGCGAATGCGCATCGTCCGGAGTGCCGTGCCACTATGGCCAGATGCCGTCAGAGCGCACGAGGCAACCCGATCGTCCCGCCACCGAGTCCGCGCTCCAACGAGCCGCGCTCCTGCTGCTCGAGCGCAACGGCGTGCTCGCCGGGCTCAACCTGCGTCAGGTGGCGGAGGAGGCTGGCGTCAACCGGGGGCTCGTGTACCACTACTTCGGCTCGCGGCGCGACCTGCTGCGCGCCGCGCTGCGGTCCAACGTCGCCGAGCGCATCTCCGACTTCCTGCCGGGCAAGGCGATGGCGGCGCCGTCGCGCTACGAGCGGTTCTTCCGCACGATGCTCACCCACCGGCAGGCCGCCGTCCTGTCGGCGCTGCTGATCCTCGACGGCGACCGGGGGGTGCGGATGATCCCCGATCCGGACGGCACCCGCGACCGCATCCGCCGCGACATGGAGGCGGGCGTCCTGCCGTCCGACCTCGACGAGGACGGCATCCACGTGGCTCTCGCCTCGATGATCTACGGCTACATGGTGCTTCGCGACCAGTTCGCGGGAGAGCTCGACGTCGAGGCGGAGGACCTGGACGAGCAGGTGGCGGCGACCATCGAGCGACTCATGCGTGCACTGGCCGACGACGGTGTTTCCAAGGTGTAGGCCAAACCTTGCACGATTTCACACAGATGCATTAGGTTCTCCATCCAACTCCTTAGCGAACCGCTAAGGGGCGCGTGGTCCGGACACTCCGGACCCGGTGCGAATGGAGGGGACTCGGTGGGATCTGTTCCGACCAGAAGGCCGCGTGCATCCAGGCGGCTCCTGTGGACGCTCGTCGCAGCCGGCCTCATCGCCGCGGGGTGCGGCGGTGGCGACGACGACGAAGCCGGCTCCGACGGCGAGACGACCGGGGCCACGAGCGACATCTCCGAACAGGGGGAGCCCGTCGCCGGCGGGTCGATCACCGTCGGCCTGGAGGCCGAGACCAACAACTGGCTGCCCGGCACCGGCCAGTTCTCCAACGCCGGCACAAGCGTCGCGTTCGCCATCTACGACCCGCTCATGCGGCGCGATGCCAACGGCGAGATGCAGCCCTACCTGGCCGAGTCGATCGAGCCCAACGCCGACCTCACCGAGTGGACGCTCAAGCTGCGCCCGGACATCACGTTCCACGACGACACCCCGCTCAACGCCCAGGCGCTGAAGACGATCTTCGACGACTACCTCAAGGCGGACGGCGCCGTCACGGCCGCCAACCTCGCCGAGGTCGAGATGGTGATCGTCGACGACCTCACCGTCACCTACCAGCTGAGCGAGCCCAACTCGGCGTTCGCCGACGAGCTCGGTCTGGCGATCGGCTGGCCCTTCTCCCCCACCGCGGCCGCCGCGGCCGGCGACGACGCCGGCTCGCGCCCCGTCGGCACCGGGCCGTTCGTGTTCGACTCGTGGGAGCGCGACAACCGCCTCATCGTGAAGAAGAACCCGAACTACTGGCAGGAGGGCCTGCCGTACCTCGACGAGATCGTCTTCCGGCCGATCCCCGACGAGGACACCCGCATCTCCAGCCTCGAGACCGGCGACATCGACGTGCTCCAGACGCTCCGCCAGAGCTCGGGCGTCCGGGTGCGCGACCTCGAGGGCGTCGACAGCTACGAGCAGCTCGGCAACATCACGGGCGTCAACATCTTCAACACCACCGTGCCCCCGCTCGACGACGTGCGGGTGCGCGAGGCGCTCGCCCGGGCCGTCGACCAGGCCCAGATCATCGAGATCCAGGGCGGCACCGGCGTCGTGCCGCCGTCGACGCAGGTCTTCAGCGAGGACGACCCGTACTACTCCGAAGCCGTCGCGGACGCCTGGGCCACCTACGACCCCGAGGCCGCGACCGAGCTGCTCGACGAGTACATCAACGACCCCGCCCGGTCGGACGGCAAGGCCGCCGGCGAGCCGGTGACGTTCCGCTACGACTGCCCGCCCGACCCGAGCCTGGTCGACATGGCCCAGCTCTACCAGTCGTTCTGGGGCGAGATCGGGGCCGAGGTCGAGCTGCGCCAGGTCGAGCAGGCCACCCACATCGACGAGGCGATCAGCGGCGACTACGAGGCCAAGTGCTTCCGGGCCGGCCTCGACCGCGACCCGCTGCCCACGTTGGAGCAGGCCTTCTCGTCCACGAGCGGGCTCAACTTCACGCGGTTCACCGACCCGGCCATCGACGAGAACCTCGACGCCCTGGGCACGTCCACGGACATCGACGAGCGCAAGGCCCTCGTCGAGGAGATCTCCACGATCGTGAACGACGGCTTCCCCATGACGTACCACGGCTCGACCCTGTCGGTGCTCGGAACGCAGGAGACCGTGAAGGGCCTCGCCGCCTGGACGTTCCCCGAGGGTGCGGAGGGCAGCGGAACCTCGGGTGCCACCACCATGTGGGGCTTCGTCTGGACGACCGGGTAACGGTCCCCTTCCCGCACCCTCGACGGCAACGGTCAGGACGCAACGATGCGACAGCTGCTCATACGACTCCCGATGATGGTGGCGACGCTGCTCGTCGTGTCGTTCCTCACGTTCCTCCTGACCACCCTGCTCAAGGGTGACCCCGCCGTGCTGATCCTGGGCCCCGAGGGGGCCCAGGATCCCCAGGCGGTGGCCGCCGTCCGCGAGGACCTGCGCCTCGACGACCCGCTGCCGACCCGCTACGTCGCCTGGCTCGGCGACGCCGTCAGCGGCGACCTCGGTCGCTCGTACCGCACCGGACAGTCGGTGACCGAGGCGATCGGTGAGCGCCTCCCGGTCACCCTCGAGATCGGTGTGCTCGCCATCACCATCGCCCTGGCCGCCTCGATCCCGCTCGGGACGCTCTCCGCGTTCCGAGCTGGCGGTGCGGCCGACCGGGTCATCACGGGCACCAGCTTCGGCCTGCTGGCGGTGCCCAGCTTCATGATGGCCATCCTGCTGATCTGGATACTCGCCGAGTGGTTGGGGTGGTTACCGGCGACGGGCTGGGTGCGCCTGACGGACGATCCCGTCGAGAACCTGCGCACCGCCATCATGCCGGCGCTCGCCCTGGCGATCGGCGAGTGCGCCGTCTACACCCGCCTGCTGCGGGCCGACATGATCACCACCCTGCAGCAGGACTCCATCACGATGGCGCGGGCCAAGGGCATCCCCACGCGTCGCATCCTGTTCCGCCACGCCCTGCGGCCCAGCTCGTTCTCGCTCATGACCGTCGTCGGCCTGCAGGTCGGGGCGATCATCGGCGGAGCGGTCATCGTCGAGCAGCTCTTCGCCCTGCCGGGCATCGGACGCCTGCTGGTCGACTCGATCCTGCAACGGGACCTGATCATGGTCCAGGGCGTCGCACTCGTGATCGCCATCTCGTTCGTCGTCATCAACTTCATCGTCGACCTGCTCTACACGGTGCTCGATCCGAGGATCCGCCATGGCCGCGCTGCAACCGCTTGACGACGCCGCCGACCGGGTGGTCGGACTCGGCGTCGACGACCAGCCCCTCGCCGACACCGACGCGGTCAGCGTCGCGGCGGCGACCGGACGTCGCGGCGCCCGCGGCCGCCGCGGGCGCAAGGGCGCCGCTTTCTGGCTGGCCGTCGGCTGGCTCGTCCTCGTCGCCTTCTGCGGCATCGCCGCCACCTGGCTGCCGCTGCAGGACCCGAACACCCCGAACGTGATCGCCCGCCTCGACGGGCCCAACCCCGACAACCTCCTCGGCGCCGACGCTCTCGGGCGCGACCAGCTCTCGCGCATCGTGCACGCCGCCCGGGTCTCGGTGGTGGTCAGCGTCTCGGCAGTCGGGATCGGCATGGTGGTCGGCGGCGTCATCGGCACCGCCGTCGGCTACGTCCGCGGCCGCACCGAGACGACCGTCATGGCCGCCGTCGACGTGCTCGCCGCGTTTCCCGGACTCGTGCTGCTCCTGGTGCTCCTGGCGTACGTCGGGCGCAGCCTGACGATCATCTCGCTCGTCATCGGCTTCCTCTCCATACCCATCTACACCCGTGTGGCGCGGGCCAACACCCTGGCGGTGGCGCAGCGCGAGTTCGTCCACGCCGCCCACACGATGGGCGCCCGCCGGTCCCGCATCCTGTTCCGCGAGATCATCCCCAACGTCGTGCCCCCGGTGGCGGCGTTCGCCCTCGTGGCCATGGGTCTCGTCATCGTGCTCGAAGGTTCGCTCGCCCTGCTCGGCCTCAGCATCGAACCGCCGGACCCGACCTGGGGCGGCATGATCGCCGCCAGCAAGCCCCACCTCGACGAGGCGCCGCACACCGCGCTGGTGCCCTCCGCGGCGATGTTCCTCACCGTGCTGTCGCTGAACTTCGTGGGCGACACCCTGCGCCGCAGCTTCGACGTGAAGGACTCGGGCCTGTGACCACCGCCTCCACCGCCCCCGCCGACGCCACGCCCGACGCCGGCGCCACGCCCGACCCGGCGCCCCACCTGCTCGGCGTCACCGACCTGCGCACCACCTTCGACACCCCCAGGGGCACCGTCGTGGCCGTCGACGGCGTGTCGCTGCACGTCGAGGAGGGCGAGACGCTCGGCATCGTCGGCGAGTCGGGCTCGGGCAAGACCGTCCTCACCCGCTCGGTGCTCGGCCTCGTCACCTCCCGCGCCGCCACCACGACCGGCAGCGTGAAGCTGCAGGGCCGCGAGCTCGTCGGGCTCAGCCCCAAGGCCATGCGCGACGTGTGGGGCGTGCAGGCGGCGATGGTCTTCCAGGACCCGATGACCGCGCTCAACGCCACCATGCGGGTGGGCGACCAGATCACCGAGTCGCTGCGCTTCCACCTCGACATGAGCCGCTCCGAGGCCCGCGAGATGGCCATCGCCCTGCTCCGGTCGGTGGGCATCCCCGAGCCTGCGCAGCGCATCAAGGTCTACCCCCACCAGCTCTCGGGCGGCATGCGCCAGCGCGTCACGATCGCCATCGCGCTCGCCTGTGGCCCCCGGCTGCTCGTCGCCGACGAGCCGACGACAGCGCTCGACGTCACGATCCAGAAGCAGATCCTCGACCTGCTCGACCACCAGCGCGCCGAGCGGGCGATGGGCATGATCATCATCACCCACGACCTGGGCGTCGTCGCCGGTCGCACCAAGCGCATCGCGGTGATGTACGCCGGTCGGGTCGTCGAGCGGGGGCCCACCCGCCTCCTGTTCCACGAGCGCCGGCACCACTACACGGACGGCCTGCTCCAGTGCATCCCCCGGCTGTCCGACGCCGGCCACACCCGGCTGAGCGTCATCCCCGGCCGCCCGCCCGACCTGGTCGACCTGCCGGTCGGATGCCCGTTCGCAGCCCGCTGCCGGGCCGCGCAGGACCGCTGCCTGTCGGAGACGCCCACGCTCGTCGACGTCGGCGACGGCCACGAGCACGCCTGCTTCTTCCCCGTGGGCACGCCCGAGGGCGAGGACGCCCTGGCCCGCAACCGGGCGGCGGGCGTGACGGCGAGCGGCCTGCCGGTCGACGCCACGACCGAGGACGCGGCTCCCACCCCCGTTCTCCCGATCCCGACCGACGAGGTGGCACCACTGGTGCACCCGCGTAGGAGTACCTGATGGCCGGTAGCGGCACCGCAGCACTGCGCCAGCGCGACGACATCGTCCTCGCGGTGGAGAACCTGGTGGTCGAGTTCCGCGGACGCCGGGGCGCCACGGTCCAGGCCGTCTCGGACGTGTCCTTCGACGTGGCCCGAGGCGAGACGCTGGGCCTGGTCGGCGAGTCCGGGTGCGGCAAGTCGACGACGGCCCGGGCGATCATGCAGTCGCCCCGGCCGACCGCCGGCAGCGTCCACTTCGGCGGCCGCGACCTGAGCAGGCTGGGCAACGAGCAGCTGCGCCAGCTCCGCCCCGAGATGCAGATGATCTTCCAGGACCCGATCTCGTCGCTGAACCCGCGGCGCCGCGTCCTCGACATCGTGGCCGAGGGTCTGTCGATCTGGGGTCGCGGCGACGGCAGCGCGGCGAAGGTGGCCGACACCCTGCGCGACGTGGGCATCGACCCGGAGTCCGCCGGGCCCCGCCGGCCGCACGAGTTCTCGGGCGGCCAGTGCCAGCGCATCTGCATCGCCCGGGCCCTCGCCCTCGACCCCACGTTGCTCATCTGCGACGAGCCGGTCTCGGCGCTCGACGTGTCGGTGCAGGCGCAGATCCTCAACCTGCTGGAGGACCTGAAGGCGCGCCACGAGCTGACCATGGTCTTCATCGCCCACGACCTGGCGGTCGTGAAGAACATCAGCGACCGCGTGGCGGTCATGTACCTGGGCAAGCTGTGCGAGGTCGGCCCGGCCGACTCGCTGTACTCGGCGCCCGCCCACCCCTACACCGCGGCGCTGCTCGAAGCCGTGCCCGAACCCGACCCGGACGTCCCGCTGTCGGGCGAGTCGCTGACGGGGGACCTGCCCTCGCCGCTCAACCCCCCGACCGGCTGCCGCTTCCGCACCCGCTGCCCGCGGGCCGAGGAGCGCTGCGTGGTCGAAGAGCCCCAGCTCCGTCACGTCGTCGCCCCCGACGGCGGCACGGAGCACGTCGTCGCCTGCCATTTCCCCCTGGTGCAGGCGGCGCCGCCGGCCGACCCCGCGGTCGAGGCCGCGGCGGCGGCCGGTTGATCTCCGGCCCGGCGGCGAGCCGGGTCAGCCCGCCGGGGTGCCGAGGTCGTCGAGGTCGCGGCCGCCCGGGTCGAGGTAGCAGGCGTCGGTGACGGCCTCGCCGTCACCGGCGAGGTACTGGATCGACAGTGCCTCGTAGCGCACCGACGGGTCGTCGGGGTCCTGCAGCGACGTGACCCGGTCGAGCGCCTCGCGCAGGGCGTCCTTCGTGGCGTCGTCGGAGGCGCCGATGTCGCCGGCGACCACCTCGACGTCCGCCTCGGCGAGCCCGTAGCGCTCGGCCAGCCGCTGGCGGACGAAGCCGGTGTAGTCCTCGGTGCGGAAGCGGCCCAGCTCCTCGGTGGGGCAGGCCGACGCGGCGGCGGTCGCCTCCGCCGCCCTCGCCACGAAGCTCACGAACGCACCGTGGAACGCGCGGGGTGTGTCGTCCTGCCGGAAGGCGGCGTCGTTGCCCTCGGTGTGCTCGAGCGTCGTGTCGCAGACGTACAGCTCGCCCATGTCGAACTCGACGGCGGTCACCACCCGCTGGTCGCCATCGCCGTCGGCCGCGCTGCCGTCCCCGGTGGCCTCGGTGGTGACGAGGCCGTCCGCGCAGTAGTCGACCGAGACCACCAGCCGGGCCGGGGCGCTGCCGTCCTCCGGGTCGGACACGCTGGAGGTGCCGTTGGTCGACTGGAAGTCCCCGTTGATCCACCATCCCTGGCTGTCGTGGTTCTGCTTCGCCTTGACCGACACGATCGCGTCCCCGTCGCCGACGTCGACGAGCAGCCGTTCAGAGGCCGTGCGCGCCTCCTGGCCCTCGTAGGTGAGCGATCCGCGGGGAGCGGGGTCGCTGCGTCCGCCGTCGAGGAAGTCGGGCAGGTCGACGATGCCGCCGCGCAGGAACGCCACGACCAGCGCGCCGACGCCGACGGCGGCGAGGATCCGTACGATCCGCCCGGCGCGGTCGCGTCCGGCCGGTGGGTTGGCGATGTGGCGCAGCATCTCTCGTCTCCTCCCCCAGCCGGGCCTGCCCCGGCGCCCCCCGCTGCGGCAGGCGTACCCGCCGACGGCGATCACGACACAGGGACCCGGTGACGCACCGCCCGACCGGTCACCTCGCCGGGGATGACGAGGTGACCGGTCGCGGGCGTGGTCAGCTCGCGGCGAGCGCGTCCCAGAAGAACGGGATCGCGAACGCCGCCAGCCCGGCGGCCAGGAACGACACCTTGCCGCGCGAGTAGCCGATCGCGGCCAGTGCGAACAGGACGACCGCAGCCGCGAAGAAGATCATCTTCAGCGTCGGGTCCATGCCTTCGACAGCCATCAACATGTGTGGGTCCTTTCCCCAAGCTCTCGACCTGGGCAGGTCGAGCGGGCGTCTACCCACGAGGGCGCGCGACCAGCCCGCACGCGCCGATCGTCATCGGTGTGCAATCCACGGGGCACGTCGCGCCACCCATCCCGCCCGCTCGGCCACCGACAGCAGCCGGGCTCGGCGATCGTCCGGTGGGGCGCCGGAGAGCGGGAGCCGGCCGCCACGGGCCGGCTCCCGACGCTCCGGTCCTCCGGTCCTATGCCGCCGGCGTCGAGTCCTCCGCCATCTGGCGGAGGGCGGCGGCGGTCGTCCGGGGGTCGTAGTCGGGGGCGACGCCCTCGACGATGATGGCCTCGCCCTCGATGTGGTCGGTCCGCAGCGGCAGGATCTCCTGGTACGCCGGCGACTCGTACCACGCACGGGCCTCGTCGACCCCGGGGAACTCGATGATCACGACGGTGCCGGGCCAGGGCCCCTCCCGCACGTCCACCTCGGCACCGTGCACGAGGAAGCGGCCGCCGAACGGGTCGAGCGTCGACTGGATCCGCTCGATGTAGTCGAACACGTCCGGGTGGAGGGTCGGGGTGCGCAGGTGGGCGAGTGCGTAGGCGGGCATCGCAGGGTTCCTTCCGTCGGTGCTGGGGCCGGCGAGGTCGCTCGCCGTCACCCCGATCGTGAACGACCCGGCGCGCCACGACGATTACCCGTGACGTCATGCCCGCCGCTACGAGCGTCAGCCGGGCGCCTCGGCCGCGCCTCAGCCCGGCGAGGGGACGCCCGTGCCGGCCACCCACGTCTCGTACAGGGCCGCGTACGCGCCCCCGCGGGTCACGAGATCGTCGTGTGCGCCCAGCTCGACCAGCTCGCCGCCGTCGACCACTCCCACGAAGTCGGCGCGCTCCGATGTCGAGAGCCGGTGCGCGATCACGACGAC
>DASUQS010000011.1:0-4245 GCA_036280455.1 Acidimicrobiales bacterium | reverse complement strand
GTCCGCACCGGCATCCCCGGCGGCGTCCTGTCCGCCGAGCAGTACCTGGCGATGGACAAGCTGGCCGACACCGTCGGCAACGGCACGCTGCGGGTCACGACGCGGCAGGACATCCAGTTCCACCGCATCACCAAGGCCGATCTCCACGAGCTGATCCGCACGCTGAACGACAACCTCGTCACCACCCTCGCCGCGTGCGGCGACGTCGTGCGCAACACCACCGCCTGCCCCGCACCCCTGGCCGGGGGCGCCCGCGCCGAGCTCGCCGCCTGGGCGCAGGTCGTGTCGACGCACTTCAAGCCGAAGACCCGCGGCTACTACGAGATCTGGGTCGACGGCGAGCGGGCGGTCACCGCATCGCCAGCCACCGAGGCCGGGCCGACCGCCGCCACACCGGCGGAGGAGCCGCTGTACGGCGAGGTCTACCTGCCCCGGAAGTTCAAGATCGGCTTCTCGGCTCCCGGCGACAACTGCACGGACGTGCTCATCAACGACGTGGCGGTCGTGCCGATGCTCGACGGCGACGCCATCCGGGCGTTCACGCTGTTCGTCGGCGGCGGCATGGGCAAGACCCACGGCAAGCCCGAGACGTACCCCCGGCTCGCCACCCCGCTCACCACCGTGCCGCCCGACGAGCTGATCGCCACGTGCGAGGCCGTGGTCGCGCTGCACCGCGACCACGGCGACCGGTCGAACCGCGAGCACGCGCGGCTCAAGTACGTCGTCGACGACCTCGGCGACGAGCGGGTGCGGGAGATCGTCGCCGGCCACCTCGGCCGTCCGCTCCGCCCGGCCGAGGACGTCGTGCTCGACGCGGCCGACGACCACCTCGGCTGGCACCGGCAGGCGGGCGGCGGCTGGTTCCTCGGCGTCAAGGTGGCCAGCGGACGCGTGGCTGACGTCGGCCCCGAGCGGGTCCGGTCCGGGCTGCGGGCCGTGGTCGAGCGGTACGGTGCCTCCGTGCGGTTCACGGCCCGCGAGGACGTCCTGCTGTGCGACGTCGACGAGGCCGACCGCGGTGGCGTCGACGCGCTGCTGGCCGAGCACGGCGTTGCCCCGGTGGACGAATGGGCCCCGATCGCGCGCAGCTCGTTCGCCTGCCCCGCGCTGCCGACCTGTGGCCTGGCGCTGACCGACGCCGAACGGGTGCTGCCCGCCGTGCTCGCCGAGCTGCACGACGCCTGCGTCGATCTCGGCCTCGGCGCGCTCGACGCCCACGTGCGGATGACCGGCTGCCCCAACGGGTGCGCCCGGCCCTACACCACCGAGGTCGGCATCGTCGGGCGCGGCAAGCAGCGCTACGACATCCACCTCGGCGGCGACCAGGTCGGGGTCCGGCTCAACGCGATCTTCTGCGAGAACGTGCCGCTCGGGTCGCTCGTCGACGTGCTCCGCCCCGTGCTCGCGCGCTACGCCGGCGAGCGGGAGGAGGGCCAGGGCTTCGGCGACTGGTGCCATACCGTGGGGGTCGACGTCCTCCGGGCCGAGCTGGGCACGGAGCAGTGGGTGCGTGCGCAGCGCGTCCGCACCGGCTCGTGACCACACGTCCGGCGCACACACGACAAGGAGCGGACCGATGACCCCCGAGCCCGAGGCGACCCCCGCCGGAGAGCCGACGTTCACCACGCCGCTCACGACGTTGCTCGGCGTCCGCCACCCGATCCTGCTCGCGCCGATGGGTGACACCGCCGGCGGCCGGCTCGCCGCGGCGGTGTCCGACGCAGGCGGTTTCGGCCTGATCGGCGGCGGCTACGCCGACCCGGCGTGGCTGGAGCGCGAGATCGCCGTGGCCGGCGACGCCCGGGTCGGGGTCGGCTTCATCACCTTCGCGCTCGACCGTCGCCCCGAGGCGCTGCGCCTCGCCCTCGACGCCGGGCCGCCCGCCGTCCAGCTGTCGTTCGGCGACCCGCGGCCCTACGCGGACGAGATCCACGCCCGCGGCGCCCTCCTGATCTGCCAGGGCCAGTCGTCGGTGGAGATCGCCCTCGCCGTCGAGGCCGGCGCCGACGTGATCATCGCCCAGGGCCAGGACGCCGGCGGTCACGGCCGGCCCGACCGCGGCACCCTCGGTCTCGTGCCCACGGTGGTCGACGCCGTGGCCCCCCTTCCGGTGGTGGCGGCCGGCGGCATCGCGGACGGTCGCGGCCTGGCGGCAGCACTCGTGCTCGGGGCGGCCGGCGTCACGCTGGGCACGCGATTCCTCGCCTCGTCCGCGGCGCTGTCCAGCCCGGCCGAGGCCGCGGCGCTGGTGGAGGCCCGGGCCGAGGACACGGTCCGCTCCCCGGTGTTCGACGTCGTGCGCGGCCCGGCCTGGCCGGAGGGCCACGACGGCCGGGTGGTCCGCAACCGGCTGACGGAGGCGTGGGACGACCGGCACGACCGGGACGAGCTCGACCGGACGTACCGGGAGTCCGCCGAGGGCGACTACAGCGTGCGCCCGCTGTGGGCGGGGGAGGGCCTCGACCTCGTCACCGCCATCGAGACACCGCAGTCGATCGTGGACGACGTGATCGCCACGGCCGCCCAGCGGATCGCGGCGGTGCGGCACCTGCTCGGCGACTGACGCTCGGCCTGCCCGCTCGGTCCTCGAGCGCGGCGGGCGTGCCGTAACCAGCACGCCCGCCGGGCGCGGAGCGGTCAGACTGGTGCCGTGGCGACCGATCGAGGGCGGGTGCGGGTCGAGGTCCTCGGCCCGATCCGCGCGGTCGACGGCGCGGGCCGCGACATCACGCCGGACGGCGCCCTGCAGCGACGCCTGCTGGCGCTCCTCGTGCTGCGCCGCGGTCGGGTCGTGCCGGTCGACACCGCCGTCGACGCCCTGTGGCCCACGGCCGCCCCGCGCGACCCGGTGGCCGCGCTGCAGAACCACGTCTTCCGCCTGCGCCGGGGCCTGCCCGACGGGCTGATCTCCTCGGTCGGCGAGGGCTACCGGCTGGACCCGGGCCTCGTCGATCTCGACGCCGACCGGCTGGCGGCCGCGACGACCGCCGGCGCGTCCGACCCGGGCGCGGACGCCGCGGCCGAGGTGATCGACGCCATCCTCGCCCGCTGGCACGGGCCGGCGTACCCGGAGCTCGCCGACGTGGACGACGGGCGGGCCGAGGCGGTCCGGCTCGACGACCTCCGCACCCGCGCCCGCGAGGCGCTGGTCGAGCGCCGCCTGGCCCGCGGGGAGACCGACGGGCTGGTGGTCGAGCTGTCCTCCCTGGTCGACGCCCAACCGGGGCGCGAGACCCCCGTCGCGCTGCTGATGGCGGCGCTGGAGGCGACCGGGCGCCGCGCCGACGCGCTGCGGGCGTACGACGACTTCCGGCGGCTGCTCGGCGACGAGCTGGGCATCGAGCCGTCCCCGGCCCTGGCCGCCCGGCACGCCGAGCTGTTGACGAGCGGCACGGCGCCCGACGCAACGCCCGGCGCTCCCGTGGCATCCGACTCGACGCCCGGCGGCGTGGCATCCGACCCGGCGCCCGGCGGCGCGGCAGCCGGTCATCCGCCCTCCCAACGCCGGCTGCCCGCCCCGCCGACCTCGCTCGTCGGGCGCGACGACCTCGTTGCGGAGGTGACCGAGCTGGCCGGGGCGCACCGGGTGGTGACGCTCGTCGGCCCGGGCGGTGTCGGGAAGACCCGGCTGCTGTTCGAGGCCGGGCACCGCCTCCGCGACGCATGCCCCGACCGGCCCGTGGTGCTCTGCGAGCTGGCGACGGCCGTCCGCCCCACCGTGGCCGACGTCGTCGCCGATGCGCTCGGGATCGATGCCCGGCCCGGCGTCCCGCTGACCGAGCGCATCGCGGACCTGCTCGGCGACGCCCACGTCGCGCTGTTGCTCGACAACTGCGAACACGTCGTGGGGCCCGCTGCCGAGCTGGTGGAACGGCTGGTGTCGACCTGCCCCCACGTGTCCGTGCTGGCGACGAGCCGCGAGCGCCTCCGCGTCTCCGGCGAGCAGGTCTGCACGGTGCCCACCCTGCCGGTCGGCAACGACGGTGCGCCGGCCGTCCAGCTCTTCGTCGACCGGGCGCGGGCGGTCGCTCCCGGCTTCGAGCCGGACGAGGAGGCCCGGGCCTGCATCGCGGAGATCGTGCGCCGCCTCGACGGGCTGCCGCTGGCCATCGAGCTCGCGGCTGCCCGGCTGCACACCCACGACGTCGCGGAGGTCGCCGCCGGGCTGGACCACCGGTTCACGCTGTTGTCCTCGGGGTATCGCACGTCGTCCCGGCACGCGTCGTTGAGCGCGGCGGTGTCGTG
>DASUQS010000010.1:0-11324 GCA_036280455.1 Acidimicrobiales bacterium | reverse complement strand
CGACCTGACGGCCTGGGGGCGGACCGGCCGGCGCCGAGTCGGCCCCGCGCCGGCTGTGGCCGATCAGCTGTGAGCCGCCGGCGCCCCGCGTGCGCCGGCCGTCTCGCTCGACGCCCCGGGCCGCTGCCACGATGGCCGGGTGACTCCCCCCCAGGACACCACCGGACCCGCACGCTCCGCCGCGACCGCGCCCCCCGTCGACCGGGCGCTGCTCGACTTCGCGGTCGACCTGGCCCGGGAGGCCGGCGAGCTGACGCTGCGATGGTTCCGGGCGAGCGACCTGGCCGTCGACAGCAAGGTCGACGGCACCCCGGTCACGGCCGCCGACCGGGCGTCCGAACGTCTGGTGCGCGAACGGCTGGCCGAGCACCACCCCGAGGACGGCATCCTCGGCGAGGAGGAGGCCGAGTCCATCGGCACCTCCGGCCGTCGCTGGATCGTCGACCCGATCGACGGAACCAAGGCCTTCACGCGGGGCGTACCGCTGTACTCGACGCTGCTCGCCCTCGACGACGAGCACGGTCCGGCGATCGGGGTCATCGCCCTGCCCGCCGCCGGCCAGACCGTCTACGCGGGCCGGGGCCTCGGCTGCTGGTCCGACGGTGAGCCCGCTCGGGTCAGCGCCACCTCGGTGCTCGACGGTTCGTACCTGAGCTCCAGCAGCTACACCCACTGGGACGACGACGCCCTCCTCGCGGTCAAGCACGCCGGGTGCCACCTGCGCACGTGGGGCGACGGCTACGGCTACGCGATGGTGGCCACGGGCCGGGCGGACGCCATGGTCGACCCGACGGTCGAGGTGTACGACGTCGCCCCGATGCCCGTGATCCTGGCCGAGGCCGGAGGTCGGTTCACCAGCCTCGACGGTGCGCCCGGCGCCGCGGGTGGCAGCGGCATCGCCAGCAACGGGATCCTGCACGACGAGCTGCTGGGGCTGCTCCGCCCGTAACCCGGGACGCAGTCACCGACCGCCATCCGGACCAGACCCGGCGCGCCCGCGTGAGGCCGGACGAGACCCGGCGCGGCCCGCGTGAGGCCCGGACCAAACCCGCCGCGACCCGTGTGAGGGCCGGGCGGTCAGCCGGTGGTCGGCTCCCAGCTGTCGGCGATCAGGCCGTCGAAGGCCAGGCCCCACGGCGGCCGCAGGAATCCGAGCGCGCGCACGTCCTCGAACCAGTGGCCGAACGGGGAGCGGCGCGCGAACGTGCCGCCGCCCAGCACCTTGCACAGCCGCCCCAGGCAGGATTCGGCGAGCTGCGCGGCCGCCACCTTCGCCCGCAACGCCGCGCCGCGCGCGGGCCGGCCGCCCTCGATCGCCCGGAGAGCCCCCTCGTACACCTGCGCCATCGTCCACGCCTCGAGCTCGGCCTGGGCCCACTCGACCTGCTCGTACGGGCGAAGGGTCTCCGCCCGCGGCGCGAGCTGCGCCCGGGCGGTGGTGACCGCCTCGTCGACGATGCCGAGGATCACGGCGGTGAACAGGGTGCCGAAGAACGGGCCCGCGCCGTCGATCAGGTCGGTGAGATGGCCGGGCCAGGCGGAGCGCACGGCGGGCACCTCGGTGAAGGCCAGCGCGTGGCTCTGCGTCGCCGTCATCCCGTGGCCGTCCCACGGCGCCACGACGGCGATGCCGGCCGAACCGTCGAGCGGGTTCCCGGCGGTCGGCACGTAGAACCAGTCGGGCTCGTCCTCGCCCTCGGCCACGGCGGTGGTGAGCATGTACGACGTGACGCCGGTCCCGCTTCCGAAGTGCTTCTGCCCGCTCACCCGCCACACGGCCTCGTGCGCGCCACCGCCATCGCCACCGCCACCGCCAGCGCCAGGGCCGTCTCCGGCTCCGGCCCGCTCGGGACCGGGTGCCAGGCGCGCGGTGGTGCGCGACCGGGAGACGTCGCCGCCGCTCCCGGGCTCGGAGGTGATCGTCCCCCACCAGGCGCCCTCCTCCACCGTGCCGAAGATGGCCTCACGCTGGCGGCGCCAGGCGGCGGCGTCCGGTTCGGGCACCTCCGGGGTCGCCAGCCAGAACGCCAGCACCGCCGGATGCATCGACGTCGTCAGCGCCAGCGACGAGTCGCTTCGCGCCAGAGCGCGGTAGATCTCGCAGATCGAGCGGGTCGACGACGCCAGATCCCGCCACAGACCGCCGCGCTCGACGGGCAGGCC
Source organism: Acidimicrobiales bacterium (assembly GCA_036280455.1). Classification (GTDB taxonomy): domain Bacteria; phylum Actinomycetota; class Acidimicrobiia; order Acidimicrobiales; family VFJN01; genus ZC4RG19. The sequence continues at coordinate 9,161 of DASUQS010000010.1, read as the reverse complement.
CGTCCGCTGCAGGCCGGCGGCGCGCAGGGCGTCGAGATCGTCGGGGTCGAGAGCGACCCGCTGCTGCCGTTCGCCACGCGCACGCGCGAAGTCGCCGGCCACGTCGGCGACCGCCTGCCGAACGTCCGCTACGTCCATTGCGTCCACATCCAGCGCCATCGCCGCCTCCGAACTGGTCGCTTTCGCGGCCCACCGCCGCGCTACGAGACAGTAGGCCCGGAGCCAGCCGGTGACCAGGGGTCGGCCGTCGCTCAGATCCAGCGACGCACCCGCAACCAGCGAAACAGGAACGCCGCACTCGCAGCCATCACCCCGAGGGCCAGGGGATAGCCCCACCACTCGTCGAGCTCCGGCATGTGCTCGAAGTTCATGCCCCACAGACCGGCCAGCATCGTGGGCACCGCGGCGATGGCGACCCAGCCGGAGATGCGTCGCATGTCCTCGTTCTGCTGCACGGACACGAGCGTGAGGTTCACGTTGAGGACCTCAGACAGCAGATCGCGCTGGATGTCGATGCGGGCGACCTCGCGTCGCAGGTGGTCGTGGATGTCGCGGAAGTAGGGCCCCAGCTCGACCTCGGCGGCGCCGAACGGGTGCCGACCCGTCTGCAGCTGGGCCAGCGGCTCGATCAGCGGTTCGACGTTGCGGTACATGTCGAGGACCTGGCGACGCAGCTTGTAGATGCGCTCGGCCGGATTGGTGCGGTCCGGCGAGAACACCTGCGACTCGATCTCGAGGATGTCGTGGTCGAGGCCGTCCAGCACGGGCCGGTAGTCGTCGACGACGCGATCGAGGATGCCGTGCACGACCGCGATGGGGCCGAGGGCCAGGCGCTCCGGATCGGCCTCCAACTCGTGGCGCACCGGCGCCAGGGCGCTCGCCCGGCCGTGCCGCACGGTGATCACGAAGCGGTCGCCGGCGAACATCTGGATCTCGGAGAACTCGATCGCCTCGGCCTCGTCGTCGTAGCGGGCCGTCTTGAAGACGAGGAAGAGCGTGTCGTCGTAGCGCTCGAGCTTGGATCGCTGGTGCGCCTTGATGGCATCCTCCACGGCCAGCGGGTGGAGCTCGAACTCAGAGCTGACGGCCTCGAACTCCGCGTGAGATGGCTCGTGCAGGCCGATCCACACGAACGTGTCGTCCCCCGCTCGGCACGACTCCAGCGCGTCCTCGAGCGGGAGCGGGGTCGGACGGCGCTTGCCTCGCGTGTAGAGGGCGCAATCGACGATCGTCATCGCCCGCGATTGTGGCCCAAGATGGGGCCATGGCTCGTGAGTCGTACCTGGCCTCGTTGCAGGCCGACACCAACCTGCTGCTCGACACCGCGGGCGCGGCCCTCGATCGCGACGTGCCCACCTGCCCCGGGTGGACCTGCGAGCGGCTCGTCCGCCACATCGGCCGGACGTTCCGCTGGACCGCCGGGTGGGTCACCGCGGGCAGCGCACCCGACGTCGAACGGCCCCCCGACGGCGAGGCTGTCGTCGCCTGGGCCCGGGACGGCTACGACGAGCTGCTCGCCGCCCTCGGCGGTCAACCCGACGACGACGCCACGGTCGAGACCTGGACGGGGCCACGGCCGGCGATCTTCTGGTTCCGCCGCATGGCGATCGAGGCGGCGCTCCACCGCTACGACGCCCAGACCGCCGTCGGTGCCCCCACCCCGATCGATGCCGAGCTCGCCGTCGACGCCATCGACGAGATGTTCACCGTCGTGCTGCCCATGCGCGGGACCGGCGACCTCGGCGACGAGGGCGAGACGATCCACCTGCACGCCACCGATCCGGACCTCGACCGGTTCGGCGGGGGCGAGTGGCTCGTCACCCTCGGGCCCGGAGGCCCCACCGTCGAGCGCGTCCACGCCAAGGGCGACGTCGCCGTGCGCGGCACGGTGTCCGATCTGCTGCTCCTGCTGTGGAACCGGGTCGACGCCGACCGCTTCCAGGTGTTCGGCAACGCAGAGCTGCTGACCCGCTGGCGGGAGGCCGTGACGGTCTGACGTCGTCGCGGGCGGGGTGAGCGCCCGGGCCGCGTCAGGCGGCCGGTGAGGCGACCGCTGGCTCGCCCACGCCCTGGCATGCGGCGTGCGGCTCGGGGGCGTTCTCGCTGTTGCGGTACGTCTCGACGAACTGCATCAGGCGGGGATCGTCGACGCTGTCGAGCGGCAGCTGGCGGCCCCATGCGGACACCACCAGCGGCGAGTCGATGCCCACCAGCGGAGTCGCCGTCACCTTCGCCTGCTCGGCCACCAGCGAGCTCAGCGCGCTCCGCTGGGCGTCGTCGAGGTCGGGGTCGTAGGCGATCCAGATCGCGCCGTGCTCGAGGTCGTGGACCACCATCTCGTCCGGCGGCTCGGTGCCCGGCTCGTAGAACCCGCACGTGCCCGGCACCGGGAAGTGGTCGCCACCGACGGGCGGCACGAGCTGGTAGTCGAGCGCCTCTTCGGTGTGGTCGTTGCTGTCGACGCGGTAGGCCTGCACACCGTCGACGCCCTCGTCCGCGGCGCCGACGTGCTCGCCGCCGCTCGTCGCGCGGCCCGTGGCGCTCTCACCGGTCGCGCTGGTGTCGGCAGCCCCGTCGTCGTCCCCGCATGCGGCGATGCCGAGGACGCTGACAGCGAGAAGAGCAGGAACGATGCGGCGGATCACGGCGCGGACCCTAGTGCGGCGCGCGCCGCACGCCCCAGCCAGTGAGGGGCGTCAGCTGCCCTCGAACACCGCCGCCCGCACGCCGGCGCGGGCCAACTCGTGGAGGAACGGCAGCGGCTCGATCAGGGCGGCGAGGCCTCCGGCTCCGGTGACCAACGTGCGGCCGCCCAGCACCCACCTGGCCGTCACCGCGGCGACGGTCCCGGCCGCGACGGCCGGTCGGTCGACGGCGCCGAGCACGATCGTGTCGCGGGCCTGGCCGCGGCGGCCCCGCACCTCGACCCGGAGGCCGCCGATGCGGCCCTCGGCGTGCGGCGGGCGGAGCATCGGGAGCCCGGCCGTCAGGCGGTCGCGCCGGGTGGCCGCGAGTCGGGCGGTGACGCGACCGACGCCGGGGAAGGCCGGAACGAGCAGCATCGCGTCCGGAAGAGCAGCCCGGTAGCAGTCCGATCCGCCGATCGGGTCGGGGAAGAAGCACAGCTCCCGGCCCGAGCCCGGCGGGCGGCGACGCCAGGCGTGGTCGCGCCAGTCGAGGCCGGCCTGGCGCAGCGCGTTGTGGTGCTGACGCGCGCACGCGGGCCCGCCCGTGCCGTGGTGAGCGACGTGGACCTCGTCGACGCTGTCGAACTCGGCGGCGGCATGCTTGGCGAGGACGCACGACAGGCCCGGACCGAAGCCGGCGCCGACGGCCACGACGACCCCCCGCTCGCGGGCCTCGGCGTGCAGGTCGAGGAGGTCCTCCACCGCACCGACGCTGTCGGCGACGGAGACCACGTGCCGGCCGGCGGCAACGGCCTGGCGAGCCATCGAGATCTGACGGCGGGCCGGGGACGTGAGCAGCACCAGGTCGGCGTCGGACGGATCGGGCTCGTCCACGGCCAGGGCGCGATCACCCAGGGAGGACGCGACCGCGGCCTGACGCTTGCGGTCGCTGTCGTGGACGAGGACACGTTCGGTGTCGGCGTCGGCGACCAGGTATCGGGCCGCTCGGGCCCCCACGGCGCCGACGCCGCAGACGAGGATGCGCACCGCCGCTACCGCAGGTCGGGGCCGCTGAGCTCGCGCCAGCCCCCGCTCTGAGGTGGGGTGCCGCCCGAGCCGCGCAACCGCAGGACCGCAGCCACGATGCCCGCGATGCCCACGGCGGCGAGCGCACGTCGGAGGAGTGCCATGGGCGAGACCTTAGAGGCTCGACGGCACCGCGCCGGCGGTGACGGCACCGGAACCTGGGCTCGCCGGAATCACAGTTCGACCCGGCCGCCGCCACGCCCCTGGGAATGGAAGCGGAGCAGCAGATGCGCGAGCTCGTGAGGCCTGGCCAGCGCGGGGAGGTGGCCGGTGTCGATCTCGTCGGGGATGATGCCGAGACGGTCGCGCACCATCCGGCGTTGAAACGCGGCGGGAAAGAACCGGTCGCGGGTCGGGAGCACGAAGCGGGTCGGAATCTCCGGCCACGAGTCGAGGGGCCATGGCGCCTGAAACGGCGTGTCGGATTGCTCGGTGACGTGCGCCCAACCCTCCTCCACGAGCCGTGGGTCGACGTCGTGGAGGAACTCGGCCACGGGGTCGAACTCTGCGTCGATGTCGCGTCCGTCTCGTCGCGCTTGTTCTCGGCGGGCGCGCCAAGCCCCGGTGTTGTCCCACCACGCCGCGCCGGTCTCACCCGGCGCGGGGATCATGGCGGCGACGAGGACGATGAGCCGCGTGGCGGGCACCTGGGCGGCGACGAGCGGCGCGGTCAGGCCACCCATCGACTGCCCGACCACCACCACGTCGTCTCGGCCTGCGGTCGCTTCGACGACGATGTCGGTGTAGTCGTCGAGGCCACGCGCGTCGTCGTCCGACGGGAGGTCCACCGCCACCACGTCGTGGCCCGCCGCCCGCAGTTCCGGTGTGACGAGGTGCCAGTACCAGGAGTCCGACCCGGCCCCGTGGATGAGCACGAACGTCGCCATCACTCGCTCCTCCGGCCGACCGAGGTGTCCGTCGTCTGACGTGATCGCGCCCGGCTTTCCGGTGGTCCGTCGCCGAGCACACCACGCACGTGGTCGACGGAAACCGTGCCAGGATCGAACTCCACCAAGATCCAGGTGGCGCCCGCGGCGATGTAGGGATCGGGGTCCGTATCGGGTGGGACAGCCATCGCGATGTCGTAAGGACGTGCCAGGTCATCGCCGTGGTCGCGTCGCAGGTCGGTCACAGTGGCGACCAGTTCTGCGAGCTGGTCGGGATGGTCCAGGTTGACGGGGAAGAAGCCGTCGTGTCGGGCCGCCCGGCGAAGCGGCCTCGTGTTCCCGTAGAGCGTCGCGACCCAGACGGGGATGCGAGGGTGTTGGACGGGCCGGGGCAGGAACTGGACGCCGTCGACCGTGTAGTGCCGGCCACGGTGGTCGACGACATCTCCCGACCACGCCTCCTCGAGGATCACCAGTAGCTCGTCGAGCATCTGGGCCCGGACCTTGTCATCGACCTGTTCACCGGTCCTGGACAGCTCACCGGCGAAGCGGTCGCTGCCGACGCCGACTCCCAGGGTCAACCGTCCGCCACTGAGGCGGTCCAGCGTCACGGTCTCACGTGCGACCTTCGCCGGGCGGCGCCGGGCAAGTGGCGAGACCATCGGCCCGAACCGAAGCCTCTCGGTGGCCGTCGCGATGGCCGCCATCGTGATCCAGGGGTCCGCCACCTCGACGACCGGCTCACGCCAGCGAAGGTGGTCCCACACGAACACACCGTCCCAACCGGCAGCCTCCGCTTCCGCCGCGATCCGGGCCACCGTCCGCGGGTCAGCCAGCCCATCGAAGATCGGCAGCCACAGGGCCGCTCGAGCATCGCGGACCGAGGCGCCCGTCACGCGCCCGGGCGACGTCATCGTTGGCCTCCTGACGTGCGGCCACAGGGCGCAACGGACACCGTCGAGGTGCCAGCGGCTCCCGCACCGTTCCGCCCGACAGCGAGAGGCAGGGCCGACAGCGAGCGCACGGCGGCATGGGCCCGGCGGCGGGCCGCTCCAGCACCTCGCCGGATCGTGAAGCCGCGGACCCGGCGGCTGGTCCCCGACTGCCGGGGCCAGCTGCGAGCCAGGTCGGCCTGTCGATCTGCGATGAGCTGTTCGACGATCTGGTACGTGGTCATGTGGCGACCGTACGGGCGTAGCGGCCTTGTTGTAAGTGCCAGATTGTGCATCTGTATCCGTACCGCTTTGCCCCCTGTCGCGCCGCCAGGGTGACCGTGTCGGCCGGCCGGCCGGCCACCAACGCGAAACCGTCGCCCCGATCAGCGGCCGTCGCGACGAGCCGGGGGCGACGGGTTGCCCGAGGCTCAGGATGTCGCTGAGCGTGCCGCGGTGGCCAGGAGCCGCACGCCGCGTTCGATCTCCGCCGGCGCCAGCTGGCCGTACCCGAGCACCAGCGCCGGAGGAAGGTCGGTCCGGTTCCCCATCCGGAACTCGCTGAGGGTCCGCAGCCGCACGCCAGCCTCTCCCGCGCTCCTCGCCACCGCAGCCTCGTCCCACCCGGCGGGCAGCGCCAGAAGCGTCTGCAACCCTGCCGACACTCCCATCGGGCGTGCCTCCGCGAACTCCTTCGCCACGGCGGCCACCAGCGCGTCGCGGCGCCGGCGATAGATGCGGCGAACGCGGCGAAGATGCCGGTCCAGGTCGCCGTCGGCGACGAACGCCGCGAACGTTGCCTGCAACAGGGCCGAGGAGAGGACGTCTGTCCCTCGCCGAACATCCATGACGGCATCGATCAACGGTGGTGGAAGGACCATCCAGCCGAGGCGAATGCCAGGCGCGAGGGTCTTCGACGCCGTGCCGCAGTACACGACTCGATCCGGGGCGATCCCTTGCAACGACCCGACCGGATGATGGTCGTACCGGAACTCTGCGTCGTAGTCGTCCTCGATGACGTACCCGTCCACGGCGTGCGCCCAGTTCACCAGCGCTGATCTGCGAGCCGACGAGAGGACGACCCCCGTCGGCGCCTGGTGGGCGGGTGTGACCAGGACGGTCCTCGCCCCTGTCCGGCGGAGCGCATCGACGACGATCCCTTCCGCATCCAGCTCGACCCCGTGCACCCGAAGTGACGAGTGCTCGAGCTGGGGGCCGGCGCCCCGGTGGGGGTCCTCGACGGCGATCCGGTGGTGGCCTCGGCGGGCCAGTGCTTCTGCCAGCACCGTGATCGCGTGGCTGAACCCGCTGCACATGACCACCTGGTCGGGGTGCGCACGCACGCCACGGACTCGGGCCAGGTAGTCGATGAGCGCGCTCTGCAACTCCGGAAGACCTCGCGCGTTGCAGTAGCCGAGGCGCTCGTCAGGAACGGTCTGCAGCGCGACCCGCGATGCCCGAGCCCACCGACTACGGGGAAAGAGCGCCAGGTCAGGCAGCCCAGCGGAGAAGTCCACCTCGATGCGCGACTCCGACGGGCGCTCGACGGGCAGGGACTGGGCCTGCGGGAGCGCCCCCCTGTTCACCACCGTCCCCGACCCGGGCACCGCCGCGAGGTAGCCCTCGGCCACGAGCTGCTCATAGGCCGCGACCACCACGCCCCGCGTGATGCCCAGATCCTCGGCCAGAGCGCGGGACGAGGGCAGCACCGTCCCGCGGGGAAGCCGGCCGGCATGCACGGCATCTCGCAGTTGGTGCTCGATCTGGACCCGCAGCCCACGAGGCCGGGAACGATCCAACTCGATCAACAACTCCGACGAGCTGGTACGCATGTACCGCCTCCGTCCCGGCACCGCGGTCGACGTGTCGCTACAGGCGCCGGCGTGCTTCCCCAGGACAGACGTCGTCTGCCATGGCAGCGGAAGTGGGGCTAGCAAGAATCGAACTTGCGACCTCACCCTTATCAGGGGTGCGCTCTAACCGACTGAGCTATAGCCCCGCTGGCAAGGGAGAGATCTTATCCCTGTGGCTCGCGGCCGGGCGAACCCGATGCCGGCTGTCGCGGCCTGCCGGGTGACCGCGCCGAACGGTTGCCCGGTTGTCGTGCGACCGGTTCCTTGACGACCGTGTGGCGGAGGCCGCCTGTGAGCTCGTTGAGCAGGTTGAGAAGCACCGTGAGCAGGACGTTGCCGATCGAACCGGCGACCACCAGGACGGTGCCACCGATGGCCGCGACCCGGAAGAGCGTGCCGTCGTCCACGGCGAATCCACCGACGAGGACCTGGCCCTCGTCGCACTTGTCGTCGTCTTCCTCGAACTCGACACCCTCTTCGACCTCGGTCTGCGCGACGCACTCGCCGTACGCACCCATGCGGGTGACGAAGCTCTCGGCCTGGTCGATCGTGCCCACCCGGCGGCCCGCGTTGTAGAGCAGGGTTCCGGCCACGAGGATGATCAGCCCGAGGCACAGGTAGAAGAGCGCGGACACCTTGAAGACCGACCAGGGGTCGATCGACCACAGACGTTGGTTGACCCGCAGCCCCCGCTTGGCGGCCCGGTCCTTCCGCTTGGAGGAGTGGAGGCCGCGTCCCTCGCGCCGCCGCCCGACGGGCCTGGTGCGCCCACCCGCCAGCACCGGTGCCGGCGGCGGCTCGCCGCCGGCCAGACCGTCGGACCCGAGGTCGGGCCCGGTGGTCGTCTGGGCGGTGGCGTCGGGGATCGGGTCCGGCCAGCTCTCCGGGCCCGGCGCGCCGGACGGCGTGTCGCCCTGGCCGTCGCCGGCGGGCGACCCGGCGACCGGGTCGGGATCGGGCACGGGATCGGTGCTCACGCCACCGTTGGACGAGCGAGCGGCACCTGCATTGACGTCGTCGTCGCCCGAGTCGGCAGCCGAGGCCGAACTGGGCGTCGACGTCGACGTCGAGGCGGTGGAGGAACCGTCGCCGGAACCCTCGCCACCGGGTGGCGAGGTCGACGACGTCACCGTTCGACCATCGGCCGAAGCGGGGGAAGGATCGTCGGCCTCGTTGTCACGGGGACTCTGATCGTCGGTGGTGACTCCAGAGGGGTCAGCCGGCATCGGGACGAGTGTACGGCACCCCGCGCCGCGACCCGAACCGAAGCTCAGGCGCCGCAGACCACGAAGTGCACCGGGTCCGAGTCGGGCAGCGGTTGACACAACCCGGCCTCGCCCGCCACCGCCACGAGGTCGGCCACCGCGTCTCGCGGCACGTCCACCGCGAGCCCGCGCTCGTGATCCGAGGTGCCCGGCCGGGCCACCGGGTACGGGTTCGAGTGGCGCCGATCCCACAGCGCCTGCTGCTGGGCGCGGGTGCGGAGTCCCGACACGATCGGCACCGGCTCCCCGAGCAGACCGTCCGCTCGGGCCAGCGCGGCGAGCATCGCCGGGGCCAGGCCCGCTCGACCGCCGGGGCCTGACGCTCCCGCACCGGGGACCGCCCGCACCGTCGCCCGCGCCCGGGCGTACGCGTCGACGTCACCGACGCGGACCTGGACGCGCACCTCGTCACCGGTCCTCTCGAAGTCGAGCAGGTCGCCCCCGTTCTCCTCGGCCAGTTCGCGGGCCGCGTCCTCGCCGTCGGCCGCGCCCGCGAGCGCCGCAGCATCGG
>DASUQS010000009.1:0-5356 GCA_036280455.1 Acidimicrobiales bacterium | reverse complement strand
CGTGTTCGCTGCCGGACTCGTCGTCGCCGGCGTGGGGGCGAGCGGCTTCTTCCCCCTGGCGTTCTCGGCCGCAGGCAACACGGCCGGGGTCGCTCCCGGGGCGGGGGCGGCAACGGTGTCGCTCTCCGCCCGGCTGGGCTTCCTGATCGAACCGCTGCTGATGGGCGGTCTGGCGGAACTGGTCGGGTTGCGCTGGGCGTTCGCTGCGGTCGCGGCCGTGGCGCTCGGCCTGGCGGCGGCCGCGCGGCGCATCATCCCGCCGACCGACCAACCCGCGGGCACCGGAGCCGGCGGCGCCCGACTCGGCGCCCGGCCCGGCGAGACCCCGCCGGTCACCGACCTGCGGGCCTGCTGAGCAGGAGCCGATCCCTTCCGGCGCACATCTGTCGCAGCCACCACACCGCAACAACGCCAGAACGCCGGCGCAGCGACGGGACCGGCCATGTCACGATGCGACGAGCTCCTCGTCTCCCGACGTCGGGCCGATGGCCCGGACGGTCGGGGCGCCCGCGGCGGCGCGCACCCACACCGCGTCCCCGACGGCCACCCCCAGCGCGTGGAACTGCGTGCGGGTGAGGGTCACGAGCACGGTCTGATCGGGTGCGGGCACCTCGACCAGCCCCTCGATTCGCACCTCGACCCGCACCTCGAAGCCCACCCGCACGACCCGGCTCACCGCCCCGGCAACGGCACCGTCGGTCGCAACCGCGTGCAGCGAGAGGTCGTGGGGCCGCACCAGGTCGGGCCCGAGCTGGGTGACCGGGCCGAGGAAGCGCATGACGAAGTCGTTCGCCGGCTCGTCGTAGAGCTGGTCGGGCGTGCCGACCTGCTCGATCCGCCCCTCGCTGATGACGACGATCTCGTCGGCGACCTCGAGGGCCTCCTCCTGGTCGTGGGTGACGAACACGGTCGTGACGTGCACCTCGTCGTGCAGGCGCCGGAGCCACTCCCGCAGCTCCTTGCGCACCTTGGCGTCGAGCGCGCCGAACGGTTCGTCGAGCAGCAGCACGGTCGGCTCGACGGCGAGCGCCCGGGCGAGCGCCATGCGCTGGCGCTGCCCGCCGGAGAGCTGCGAGGGCAGGCGGTCGGCGAACTGCTCCAGATGGACGAGCTCGAGCAGTTCGTCGACCCGCCGGCGCATCTCCGCCTTGGGTGTCTTGCGGATCTCCAGCCCGAAGGCCACGTTGCGGGCCACCGACAGGTGCTTGAACGCGGCGTAGTGCTGGAACACGAAACCGACGTTGCGCTGCTGCGGTCGGAGGTGGGTGGCGTCGACGCCCTCGATCTCGATCGTGCCCGCGTCCGCGTGTTCGAGCCCGGCGATGATGCGCAGCAGCGTGGACTTGCCGCCGCCGCTGGGGCCGAGCAGGGCGGTGAGCTGCCCGGTCGGGATGCTCACCGACACGTCGTCGAGGGCGACGAAGTCGCCGAAGCGCTTGCCGACCCCGGTGATCTCGATGCTCACGTGCCTGACTCCCTCGATGTGTCGGGTCGGATGAACGAGACGACGACGATGCAGGCGACCGACACGAGCGCCAGCAGGAAGGCGGTGGCGTAGGCGCCGCCCTTGTCGAAGTTGAGGTACTTCTCCTCGACGACGAGGGTGGCCGTGCGGGTGTCGCCGGCGATGTTGCCGGATACGACCTTGACGGCCCCGAACTCGCCGAGCGAGCGGGCGAGGCTCAGCACCACGCCGTAGACGACGGCCCAGCGGATCGACGGCAGCGTGATGCGGCGGAACGTCGCCCAGGCGCCCGCGCCCAGGCTGTGGGCGGCCTGCTCCTGCTCGACGCCAACCTCCTCGAGGACGGGCACGACCTCGCGGATGACCAGCGGCAGCGCCACGAAGACGGTGGCCAGCACGATGCCGGGCGTGGCGAAGATGACCTGGAAACCGGCGTCCTGCAGCGCCGTGCCGAACCAGCCGTCCCGCCCGCCGTACACGAGGACGAGCGACAGGCCCACCACGATCGGCGACACGGACAGCGGCAGGTCGATCAGGGCGCTGAGCAGCCGCTTGCCGGGGAACTCGTAGCGCACCAGGAGGAGGGAGATGCCGACGCCGAACACGGTGTTGATCGCCACCGCGACGATCGCGACCGTCACGGTGAGGCGGAGGGCGTGGATCGTGTCGGGGTCGTCGAGGACGCCCCGCAGGTTGTCGAGCCCGCCGTCGAAGGTGTGCGTGGCCACGAGCGACACGGGCCAGGCCACGAGCATGACCAGGTAGACGATCACGACGAACCGCATCACGTACCGGCCCACGGCAACCTGGCGGCGACGCCCCCGGCGCGCCCGACCGACGGGCTCAGCCACGGCGCACCAGCCGGCGTTGCAGACCGTCGAGCGCCACGATCACGAGGAGCGAGATCGCCAGCAGCACGGTGGCGACCGACGCCGCCGCGGCCGGGTTGTCGTTCTCGATGCTGCTCAGGATGCGCACCGAGGTCACCTCGGTCTTGAAGGGCAGGTTGCCCGACAGCAGGACCAGCGAGCCGTACTCGCTGACGCCGCGGGCGAACGACAGCGCCGCCCCGGCGGCGATCGCCGGCGTGAGGCTCGGGAGGACGATGCGGCGGAAGATCGTGAACCGGCCGGCACCGAGCGACGCGGCGGCCTCCTCCGCCTCGCGGTCGAGCTCGGCGAGCACGGGCTGCACCGTCCGCACGACGAACGGCAGCGTCACGAACAGGAAGGCGAGGAAGACGGCCGACCGCGTGTTGGCCACGTCGACGCCCACCGGGCCGTCCGGCCCGTACAGCGAGAGCAGCACCAGGCCGGCGACGATCGTGGGCAGGGCGAAGGGGATGTCGATGAGCACCTCGAGCGCCCGCTTCCCGAGGAAGCGGTCCCGCACCAGCACCCAGGCGATGAGGGTGCCCATGACGACGTTGACCACCGTCACGAGTAGGGCCTGGCCGACGGTGAGCCGGATCGCGGCGGCGGTCTGCTCGTTGGTGATCGTGCGCCAGAAGGCGCTCCACCCGCCGTCGGCGGCGGTCACGACGACCGCGGCCAGCGGGATCAGCACCAGCAGGCTGAACCACAGCATGGCGAGGCCGAGCCCGAGGCCTGACGCACGCGACAGCCGGCCGGCGCGGGCCGGCCGGCGCGTGCGCGCCGACCGGCCCGGGGCGACAGATGTCGTCGCTGTCACTCGCCCTGACCCGAGGCGGCGATGATCCGGGTCACCAGGCCGTCCTCCTCGTCGAAGAACGTGTCGGACAGGGCGCTCCAGCTCCCGAAGTCCTCCTCGACGGTCAGCAGGTTCTCGACCGCCGGGTAGGGGTCGGACGGGTCGTTGGCCCCCTCGACCTCCCCGAACTCGACGCCGTCGATGACCGGTCGGAAGCCGGTGAGGGCGAACTCCCGCTGGCCGTCCTCGCTGAGGACGAACTCCAGCCACTCCTGCGCCTTCGGATCCGCGTCGATCAGCACGGCACCCGGGTTCTCGATGAGGAGGGTGGTCTCCGGGATGATGTAGTCGAACTCCTCGCCGTTCTGGTGGGCGAGGATCGCCTCGTTCTCGTACGCCATCAGCACGTCGCCGGTGCCGCCGAGGAAGGCGGTGGTGGCGTCCCGACCGCTGCCCGGCAGCGCCACCACGTTGTCGAAGAAGGCGGTGAGGTAGGCCTCGGCGTCGGCCTCGGTGCCGCCGCTCTCGATGACCTGGCCCCATGCGGCCAGGGCGTTCCAACGGGCGGCACCCGACGACGCCGGGTTGGGCGTCACGATCTCGACGCCGGGCTCGATCAGGTCGTCCCAGGTCTCGATGCCCTCGGGGTTGCCCGGGCGCACGGCGAAGACGACGACCGACGACGACACGACGCCCTTGTTCTCCCCGGCGTCCCAGTCCTCGGCGACCAGGCCCTCGTCGACGAGGCGCGTGACATCGCTCGTGACGGAGAAGTGGACGTAGTCGGCCTCGAGGCCGTCGACCACGGCCCGGCTCTGGTCGCCGGAGGCGCCGTAGGAGGTCTTGAACGTGATGCCTTCGCCCTCCGGGGTCTCGGCCCACGCCTCGGCGATCGCCGTGTTGGCGGCCTCGGGCACGGCGAAGCCGACGATGTTGATCTCGGCGTCGCTGCTGCCGCCACCCTCCGCCGAGGCGTCGTCGTCACCGCCCCCGCAGGCCGAGACGGCCAGGGCTCCGGCCGCGACCACGGCGATGGCTGTTCGCAAGCGGTGTGTCATGTCTCTGCTGTCCCCTTGTGCGCCCGCAGGCTGTCCACGACCGGCTGGTGCCGGTCGACGTGGAGGCAAGGTAGACAAAGCAGACTATTCCAGTCAACATTATGGGAAAGATCGGTTTTGTCGTCATGATGGCCACTGCCGCGCCTGTGCGGGGACGCGACGACGCCGCCGGACGAGTCCGACGGCGCAGGCGCGGCGCGGGCGTCAGGCCAACCCGCTCGGCGGCGGGGATCAGGCGAGGGTGGCGATGCCCCCGTCGACAGGGATGATCGCCCCGGTGAGGTACGCCCCGGCGCGCGACGACAGGAAGATGGCCGTGCCCGCCACGTCGTCGGGGCGGCCGATGCGCTTGAGCGGGGCCGACGCGGCGATGGCGTCACCCGCGGCCTCGAGCGTGGCCGCCATCATCTTCGACTCGAACGGACCGGGAGCGATGGCGTTGACCGTGACGGCCGGGGCCAAGCGCTTGGCCAGGTGCCGGGTGAGCTGGTGCACCGCGGCCTTCGACGCCGAGTACGAGTAGGTCTCCAGCATCGGCACGTGGATGCCGTCGATCGAGCCGATGTTGATCACCCGCGCCGGCTCCTCGGCCGACCCGGCCTCCTGCAGCAGCGGGACGAGGAACTTCGTGAGATGGAACACGCCCTTGACGTTGAGGGCGAGAACCCGCTCCCAGGCGGCCTCGTCGAACTGCTCGAGCGGCGTTCCCCAGGTGGCACCCGCGTTGTTGACCAGGATGTCGAGGCTCGACTCGCGCGCCGCCACCTCCTCGGCCAAGCGCCGGCACTCGGCCTCGGTCAGCCGCCGAGGGAGGCACCGAGCGAGGCGATGCCGCCGTCCACCGGGATGATGGCGCCGGTGACGTAGGCGCCGGCGCGCGAGGCCAGGAAGATGGCGGTGCCGGCCATGTCGTCGGGGCGCCCGATGCGCTTCATGGGGGACGAGGCCGCGATCTGGTCGCCGGCGGCGGCGAGGGTCGCGGCCATCATCTTCGACTCGAACGGGCCCGGCGCGATGGCGTTGACGGTGATCTCGGGCGCCAGGTGCTTGGCCAGGTGCCGGGTCAGCTGGTGCACCGCGGCCTTGGACGCCGAGTACGAGTACGTCTCGAGCATCGGCACGTGGATGCCGTCGATCGAGCCGATGTTGATCACCCGCGACG
>DASUQS010000008.1:0-5805 GCA_036280455.1 Acidimicrobiales bacterium | reverse complement strand
CCGGCGCACGCGAGCGCGCCGAGCCCGATCGCCTGCCGGGCACCGAGACGGCCGATGCGCCCACCGACGACGATGGCGACGGCCCCGAGTCCAGCGTCGGCGCCGAGACCTGGCCGGGGGACGGGGGCCGGACGGGCGCCGGTGGTGTCGGTCGGACGATCCTCGAATGGCTCGTCGTCATCGGCTGCGGCGTCCTCATCGCCGTCGGGGCACGGGAGTTCCTCGTCCAGGCGTTCTGGATCCCGTCCCCGTCGATGACGCCGACGCTCGAACCGGGCGACCGTGTCCTCGTCAACAAGCTGGCGTACAAGGTCCACGACGTGAACCACGGCGACCTCGTCGTCTTCGAGCGCCCGCCCCAGGCGTCCAACGGCGAGGACGGCGAGATCAAGGACCTGATCAAGCGTGTCGTCGCCGTGGGGGGCGACACGATCGAGGCCCGCGAGGGCATGGTCTACGTGAACGGCGAGCGGATCGAGGAGCCCTACCTGGTCGAGGGCACGCCGACCGACAACCTGCCCCCGAGCGAGATCCCCGAGGGCATGGTGTTCGTCATGGGGGACAACCGGACCAACAGCGAGGACAGCCGCGTCTTCGGCCCGATCGACGAGGACACGATCGTCGGCCGCGCGTTCATCACCCTGCTGCCGCTGTCGCACCTGGGGTGGTTGTGAGCGCCTCGCCCTCACGGGGAGGGGTACGCCGCCGTGACGGCGTCCACCATCCGGTCGACGTGGTCGCTGTACACACCGTCGATGCCGGCGTCGATCAGCTCGCTCAGCACACGGGGCGACTGCGCGTCCCATCCGAAGGCCAGCACCCCGAATCGGTGGCACAGCGTGGTCAGGCCGCCGGTCCAGTCGAGGTGGTGCATGTTGAGCGCATCGACCCCCGCGGCGGCCAGGTCGGCGGCGCGTCGCTCGGGGCCCTCCTTGATGCGGTCCAGCCGGGTCGAGTCGACGAGGCGGACGGTGTCGTTCTGTACGCGCCACTCGGCCACCTGCTCCCACCGGGGGTGGCACAGCCACAGGTTGGCGAGCGCGTCCCCGCCGGCGGCGCGGGCGACGGCGATGACCCGCTCGAACGCCGCCGGGTCCTTCACGTCGAGGGAGACCTGCATGTCGGTACCGCACGTGGCGTAGAGGTCGTCCAGGGTGGGTATGTGTTCGGGCAGGTCGTTGCGCTCCAGGGTGCCGATGGCACGCCGCCGCAACCGCCCACCAACAACGCCGTCGTGGTCCAGCACGGCCTCGCCGTCGGCGGTCAGCCAGACATCGCTCTCGAGCCCGGTTGCGCCGAGCCGCAGGGCAAGGGTGAACGCCTCGATGGTGTTCTCCATGGCCAATGCGCGCGCTCCGCGGTGGGCAAACGCGTAGGGAGGTTTCACCGTTGCCGGCACTCGGGTAGTCATCGAGGAACTCTTCCGCCGAGAACTTCTACGAACAGCGTCATGATGACCCATCCCGGCAGTCTCATCGGGTAAGGCCACAACAAGGAGCGACATGGCGACCCTGATACGAGCCACATGCAGCGACTGCGGAGATGTCGAGCTGGGAACGCGCGACCTGGTCGTCAGGTTGCGTGAGGACACCGAGTCAGGCACCTACGTCTTCCGCTGCCCCACCTGCGAGGCACCCGTCGTCCGCCCCGCGGACCGACCGACGATCGACCTGCTCGTGTCGTCCGGATGCCGTCTCGAGTTGTGGAACACCCCCGCCGAGCTGGTCGAACGCCACCCGGTCGGCGAGCCGTTCTGCTACGACGATCTCATCGACTTCCACGAGCAGCTGGCGGGCACCGACTGGTACGACGCCCTTCTCGCCGCTCACCACCGGGACGGCTGACCCGAGCCGGTCGACCGCGGCGCGGTCGACCCCCGGGGCGACCCGCCTGGCGCCCGCCGCCGCATCGCCGTCGCCGACGCCGCCGCTTCGCCACCATCGAGCACCCTCGGATCGAGCCCGTCCTCCGGTGCCATCCGGACCGCCGGTAGGGTTCGCCCGCGTGACCCTCCTGTGGGCCGTTCCCGTCGTGGCCGCCGCCGTCGGCACCCTGCTCGTCGCTGCGCGCGCCCGCAGCCTCGAGGACGAGGTGGTGGACCTCGTCGCGGACGTCCGCGACCTGCGCGTGGTCCGGGAGCCGCTGCGGAGCATCCGGGAGTTGACCGCCGAGACGGATGCGCTGGTCGAGGACTTCCGCGACCGGCACGTGTTCGACGACGACCCTCGTTCGTCCCCCGACGCGCCCGCCCCGGCGGTTGAGGAGCAAGACAACCCCGAACAGGTCTGACGGCGGTCGTGGACACGCCGCGACGGCGGCGCCCTACACTCGTCGGCATGTTCAACGTCGGTGGCGGCGAGCTGCTGGTGATCATGCTGATCGCACTGATCGTGCTCGGGCCGCAACGGCTCCCCGACGCCGCGAAGCAGGTGGGGCGGGTCGTCGGCGACCTGCGGCGCATCTCGTCCGGGTTCCAGCAGGAGCTGAAGGACGCCCTCGACACCGACGACAGCCCGACGCCGCTGCGGCGCAAGGAGTCGGCCCCGCTGGCGGCGACCGTCGCTGACGCCGACCGGCGAGCCGCACCGCCCACGAGTCGCGACACGGCGGCCGGCACCACCACCGGCGCTGCCGCGGCGATCGGCACCGGCACCCGATCCGACGCCTCTGGCGCCTCTGACGACGCGGGGGCGGACGGCGGCGCGACGGCCCCCGCAGCCGCCGTCCCCGGCACCGGCACCCACGACCAGACGACGGTGGCGCCCGCGGTGGCCGCCGCGCTCGACGAGATCGTGGCCCCGATCGATGCCCCGGCCGTCCGGCCGGCCGATGCGCCGCCCGGCGAGCGCCTGACCGCGGGCCACGCCGGGTCCGACGCGGAGCAGGCCGGCGGTGCTGGCGGCGACGTCCACGGCGACCAGCGTGCGGCCTCCTAGGCCGCTGCGGCAGCAACGCGAGCAGGGACGATGAGCGCGCAACCTCATACGGCCGACACGGGCATGACGCTCGTCGAGCACCTGACCGAGCTGCGCAAGCGGCTCGTCATCTGCGTCGTCGCGGTGGCGATCGGCATGATCGTCGGCTTCATCGCGTACGACTGGGTGTTCAACTTCCTCATTCGGCCATACGAGGAGATCGCGACCGTCGACAACAGCGCGTTCGACGGCAAGCTCCTGCAGATCGATCCTCTCGAGGGCTTCTCGATCCGCATGAGGACCTCGACGTACACGGGCATCGCCCTCGCCATGCCCGTGATCCTGTGGCAGATCTGGAAGTTCGTCACGCCGGGCCTGTACGACCACGAGAAGCGCTATGCCATCCCGTTCGTGGCCTCCGCCCTGGCGCTGTTCCTGCTCGGCGCCGGGCTGGCGTACTACACGCTGCCCCGCGCGCTCGAGTTCCTCGTCGACATCGGCGGCGACGACCTGGTCACCGCGTTCGCGCCCGGCAAGTACTTCCAGTTGATCACGTACATGATGCTGGCCTTCGGCATCGGGTTCGAGTTCCCGATCGTGCTGATCTTCCTGCAGATGGCGGGCATCCTCGAGACCGACACGCTGCGCAAGGGCCGCCGCTTCGCCATCGTGGGGATCTGCGTGCTCGTCGCCGTCATCACCCCGTCCGGCGATCCGATCAGCATGCTGATGCTGTCGGTGCCGATGGTGGTCTTCTACGAGATCGCCATCGTGGTCGGCAGCATCATCACCAAGCGGCAGGCGGCGAGGGCGACGGCGTGACCGCTGCGCCGCCCCGGCCCGCGAGCGACGGGGCGGGGGGCGACGGCTACCCGTTCGCGCTCGACCCGTTTCAGCGGCGGGCGATCGAGGCGCTCGACGACGGCGCCTCGGTGCTGGTGGCGGCGCCCACCGGGTCGGGCAAGACCGTCGTCGCCGAGCATGCCGTCGCCCGGGCGCTGGCCGAGGGCGGCAAGGCCTTCTACACGACGCCCATCAAGGCCCTGTCGAACCAGAAGTTCGCCGACCTCGCCCGCCGTCACGGCGCCCAGAACGTGGGCCTGCTGACCGGCGACAACAGCATCAACGGCGACGCGCCGGTGGTCGTGATGACCACCGAGGTGCTGCGCAACATGATCTACGCGGGCTCGTCCGCGCTGGCGGGCCTGCGCTTCGTCGTGCTCGACGAGGTGCACTACCTGCAGGACACCTACCGCGGACCGGTGTGGGAGGAGGTGATCATCCACCTGCCCGAGTCGGTGTCGCTGGTGTGCCTCTCCGCCACCGTGTCGAACGCCGAGGAGGTTGCCGACTGGCTGACCACCGTGCGGGGCACGACGCGCCTCGTCCTCGAGGAGGAGCGCCCGGTCGAGCTGCGCAACCTGTACCTGGTGGGCGACCGGCAGAGCGAGCAGCCCCACCTCCTGCCCACGCTCGTCGACGGCCGGCCGAACCCGGAGGCCGAGCGGCTCGACGACGAGAACCTGGCCGGGCGGGGCCGGGGGCGCAGCCGAGGCAACCGGCGCCCGCGGCGGCGCCTGTTCGCGCCGCGCCGCCCCGAGGTCATCGAGATGCTCGACGACCGCGGGATGCTGCCGTCGCTCTACTTCATCTTCAGCCGCATCGGCTGCGAGGAGGCCGTGGGCGCCTGCCTGGATGCCGGCCTCCGCCTGACGACGCCGGACGAGCGCGTCCGCATCCGGGCGATCGTCGAAGAGCGCACGGCTGCGCTCACCGCCGACGACCTCGACGTGCTCGGCTACGACCGCTGGGTGGCGGCGCTCGAGATGGGCCTGGCCGCCCACCACGCGGGCATGGTGCCGCCGTTCAAGGAAGCGGTGGAGGCCTGCTTCATCGAGGGCCTGGTGAAGGCCGTGTTCGCCACCGAGACGTTGGCGCTCGGGGTGAACATGCCGGCCCGGTCGGTCGTCATCGAGCGGCTGACGAAGTTCGACGGCGAGGCGCGTGCGTTCCTGACGCCGGGGGAGTACACCCAGCTCACGGGCCGCGCCGGCCGGCGCGGCATCGACGAGCTCGGCTACGCCGTCGTGCTGTGGTCGCCGTTCGTGCCGTTCGACCAGGTGGCCTCGCTCGTGTCGAGCCGCACCTACGGCCTGCGTTCGGCGTTCCGCCCGACCTACAACATGGCGGCCAACCTGGTGAGCCGCTACGAGCCGTCCGAGGCCCACCACCTGCTCAACCTGTCGTTCGCCCAGTTCCAGGCCGACCAGGCGGTCGTGCGGTCCGAGGCCCGCATCGAGCGCCAGGAGGAGCGACTGTCCCGTCTGGAGGACGAGGCGCGCTGCGACCAAGGCGACGTCGCCGAGTACCGGCGCCTGGTGCAGGCCGAGCGCGAGGCGTCGGCACCGAGTCCCGCGGTGCGAGGCGCCGTCGAGTTCGCACTCGCCCGGCTGATGCCCGGTGACGTCGTGCACATCGGCCGGCACCGGCTCGCCGTCCTGTCGGTCGCGCACCGCAAGGGGGGCACGATCCGTCTGAAGGGCATCGACACGGCGGGGGAGCCGGTCACCTTCGGGGTGGACGACATGGCCCAGCCGCCCGAGCGGGTCGGGCGCGTCGACATCCCGCGGCCGTACCAGCCCAACAACCGGGCCTTCCAGCACAAGGTCGCGGACGCGCTGCGCGAGGATCGGCTGGGCGACGAGCTGGACGAATCGGGCGTGGCCGACGATCCGGAGGGCGGCGGGGGGAACGGCGGTGGGGGGAACGGCGTGGCCGGGCGCTCTCGCCGCCGTCGCGAGCCGTCGGTTGTTGAGGCGCACCCCGTGCACGCCTGCCCGGACCGCGAGGCCCACCTGCGGGCGCGCGCCCAGATGGAGCGCGCCCGGCG
>DASUQS010000007.1:0-12695 GCA_036280455.1 Acidimicrobiales bacterium | reverse complement strand
GGTGGACGAGGGTGTCGGCGTGCTCGAGGTGAGGCTTGAGGTCGGCGGCCGCCAGGTCGACGGGCCGCACCGTGACCCGGTCGGGCAGGTCGGTCACCCCCGTCGCGGCCAGGCCCACGACCTCTGTGGAGGGGTCGGCCGAGACCAGGCGCGCCACGCGCCGCCCGAGGGGGGTCTCGACGCCGGTGATCACGACCATCGCCATGCGCTCTACCTTGCCAGAGGGGACCTGTTGAAACACCAAACCGCTGCCGTTCCGGACGGCCGGAGGGCAGCCGAACGGCGACCGGACGGCCAGCGGAGGCCGCGGTGGTTGCGGGGACGGCGGGCGCTAGCGTGAGTTCCGTGAGTGACCCCGGCTCGCCCAACCCCTTCGAGGGGTTCCCCCTGTTCGGTGACATGGCCAAGCTGTTCGGCCAGACCGGGGGTGGCGTCCCGTGGGACGCGGCCCGCAACCTGGCGCTCGCCGTCGCCACCGACAACACGACCGAGCCGAACGTCGACCCGCTGGAGCGCATCAAGCTCGAACAGCTCGCCCGCGTGGCCGAGCTCCACGTCGCCAACGTCACCGGCCTGTCGACCACGGTCACCGGCCGCGAGCTGACGGTCGTGCCGGTCAACCGGGGCATGTGGGCGCAGCGCACCCTCGAGGACTACCGCCCGTTGCTCGAACGGCTGGCCGGGTCGCTCGGCTCGGCCGACGTCCTGATCGCGGACGACGAGTCCGGCCTCGGGCCCGACCTCGGCGGCGACGACCAGCTCGCGGCGATGCTCGGCCCGATGATCCAGGCCATGCAGCCGATGATGGTGGCGATGACGGCCGGGTCGATGGTCGGGCACATGGCCCGGCGGTCGTTCGGCCAGTACGACCTGCCCATCCCCCGCACGCCGTCCGACGAGCTGCTGGTGCTCGTGCCGAACCTCGAGGAGTTCGGCGGTGGGTGGAGCCTGCCTCCCGACGACCTGCGCCTGTGGATCTGCCTGCACGAGATCGCCCACCACACCGTGCTCGGCGTCCCCCACGTGCGCGCCCGGCTCGAGGGCCTGCTCGGCGAGTACACCACCAAGTTCCGCAACGATCCCGGCGCGCTCGAGGAGCACCTGGGCGAGCTCGATCTCACGGGCGGCCCCGACTCGCTGGCCAGCCTGCAGCAGGCGCTCGGCGAGCCCGGTGCGCTGCTCGGCGCCATCCAGTCCGACGAGCAGCGGGCCCTCCTGCCCCGCCTGGAAGCCCTGGTGGCGGTGGTGGTCGGCGTGGTCGACCACGTCATGGACGAGGTCGGCACCAAGCTCATCGGCAGCTACGGCATGCTCACCGAGGCCCTGCGCCGCCGCCGGGTCGAGACCGGCGAGGCCGACCGGTTCGTCGAGCGCCTTCTCGGCCTCGAGCTCACCCAGACGGTGTACGACCGGGGCTCGGCGTTCGTCGAGGGTGTGATCGAGCGGGCGGGGCCGGACGGCCTGGCCCGCCTGTGGGAGAGCGAGTCGATGCTGCCGAGCCCGCCCGAGGTCGATGCCCCGGGCCTCTGGCTGGCCCGCATCGACCTGCCCGACGACGCCTGACCCCCGGCGCCACAGGGCGGCCTGACTCCGGACGACCCGGCCTCGCTACTGCAGGTTGGTGGGGTCGATGACGACGCGGCGCTCGCGCTCTCCGCGAGCGCCGGCAGCCGCGCCGCTTCCGTCGGCGCCGGCGTCCCCGCCCCGACCGTCCGCCGCGTCGTCGTCCGCCTCGAACGGCAGCGGCGGTGGAGGAGGAGGCGGCGGAGGCGGAGGGGGTGGGGGCGGAAGCGGAATCTCCTCCCCCTCGGGGACCGTGCTGGCGCCGAGGGCGGCCGCGGCGCTCGCCCCGCCCTCGCCCCCGCCCGAGGACGAGGACGCAGACGCAGAATCGGCGCGGTCGGCCTCCGCGGCCGCCAGCGTGGGCGACGGCGACGTCGACTCCGCGGTGTCCACCCGGAAGCCCTGCCGCTTGCGACGCAACCGCGACGTGAGGACCTCGGTGGGGTTGCGGCGGACCGGCACCTCGCCCCGGGCCAGGGTGCGGAGGGCGGCGAGGTACGAGACGACCGCGAACGCGGCTGCGGCCGCGATCACGAGGAACCCGATCTCCATGGGGATCGTGATCACCACGGGGATGAACGCGCCGACGACCCACATCAGCTGGAAGCGGGTCTCGAACCGGGCGAACGAGCGGCCCCTGTTGGCGTCCGGGGCGTCGCGCTGGACCACCGAGTCGAACGCCAGCTTGCCGCTGCTCGCCGCCAGGCCGATGCACAGGGCCAGGACCCCAGCGGCCACGATGCCGCCGCCCCAGGCGGCGAAGATGGCCGCGCCGGCCGTGGCGCCGACGCCGATCTGCAGGATCCGTTCCTCCTCCATGCCGTTGCGCCGGAGCGCCGGGGCCGCCAGCGATCCGAGCAGCGAGCCCAGGCTGCTGGCGAGCACGACGAACCCGAACTGCCACAGGGCCGCGTCGTTCGTGCGCAACGCGAAGGCGATGAGGAACGTCAGGAAGCCGACGATGCCGCGGAGCATCCCCATCGCCGATGCCGCCAGGACGATGCCGACCCCGCGCAGCTCCTCGCGCTCGGAGTCCGAGGTGACGTCGGACGCGACCTGGGTCGCCGGGATCTTGATGCCGAGCACGGCACCCACCGCGAACACGACGACGGCCACGACCAGCACGCCCTGGCTGCCCGCCACCGCGGAGATCGCCAACGCCGGGGCACCGGCGACGATCGCGATCACGCCGGACAGGAACGCGAGCTTCGAGTTCGCCTCGACCAGCTCGTCGTCGGACCGCACGACCGTCGGCACGATGGCCGACTTGGCCACGTGGTAGCTCTTCGCCAGCACCAGCACCGCGAAGGCCTCGGGGAACAGCAACATGTTGTCGAGGTCCCCGACCATCAGCACGCAGATCAGGGCCCGCAGCGCGTTGGCGCCGATGACCATGAAGCGCCGGCCGCCCTTCATCCGGTCGAGCGCCGGGCCGATGAGCGGCGCCACCACGGAGAACGGCGCCATCGTCAGCGCCAGGTAGAGCGCCACCCTGGTGCGCGCCGCGTTGGGATCGATGTCGAAGAACAGCGAGTTCGCGAGCGCGATGGCGATCAGCGCGTCGCCGGCCACCGCCGCAGCGTGCGTGCGGGCCAGGCGCATGAACGGCGTGACGACGAACGCACTGGCCCCGGTGCGCCGCGGCGGCGTGGAGAGCGGCTCCCACCCGTTGTCAGTGGCCATCTCTCCCGAGGGTACAAGGCCCTCCCGGACCGGTCGCGCCCCTGCGGGCCATCAGGATCGGGGTGTGTCGTACTTGTAACCCAGGCCCCGGATGGTGACGATGCGGCGGGGCAGGGCCGGGTCGTCCTCGACCTTGGCGCGCAACCGCTTCACGTGCACGTCGAGGGTCTTCGTGTCGCCGACGTAGTCGGTGCCCCACACGCGGTCGATCAGGGTGTCGCGCGTCAGCACCCGACCCGCGTTCGTGAGCAGGATCTCGAGCAGCTCGAACTCCTTGAGGGGGAGGCGCACCGGCTCGCCGCGGATCTCGACCTCGTGGCGTTCCGGGTCGAGGCGCACGTCGCCGACCTCGAGCGCCTCGCCCGACACGGTGCCCGACGAGGTGTCGGACGGGCGGCGCCGCAGCACGGCCCGCATCCGGGCGACGAGCTCGCGCAGCCGGTACGGCTTGGTGACGTAGTCGTCGGCGCCGACCTCGAGGCCGACCACGGTGTCGATCTCCGACCCCTTGGCGGTGACCATGATGATCGGCACCGTCGACCGGCGGCGCAGCTCGCGGCACACGTCGACGCCCGAGATCTTGGGCAGCATCACGTCGAGCAGCACCAGGTCGGGCTTGACGACGTCGAACAACTCGAGGGCCTCGGCGCCGTCGTGGGCGGTCTGCACGCGGAAGCCCTCGCGCTTGAGCCCCACGGTCAGCGCTTCGACGAAGCTGTCCTCGTCCTCGACGAGGAGCACCGTGGCGTCAGGGGTGCTCATCGTTGCCGGCTCCCGCTGTGGCACGGCGGTTCGCTCCGCCGCTCTTCGGGACGCTTGCTCATCCTGCCTCCTGGGAAACGGCGACCGGGCCGGGCCCGGCGGGGAGCCGCAAGGTGAACGTCGAGCCCACGCCCTCGCGGGACTCGACGCGGACTTCGCCGCGGTGGTTCGAGGCGACGTGACGGACGATCGCCAGGCCGAGGCCGGTGCCGCCCGTGTCGCGGCTGCGGGCGCGGTCGACCCGGTAGAACCGCTCGAAGATGCGCTCGAGGTCGCGCCGGGGGATGCCCATGCCGCGATCCCGTACGGCCACGTCGACCCACGTGCCGTCGGTGCGGGCACGCACGCGGATGGCGCTGCCCGGCTCGCTGTACTTGACCCCGTTGTCGAGCAGGTTGGTGAGGGCGGACACGAGCTGGCGCCGGTCCCCCACGACGGTGAGGCGCTGCGGCGGCGGATCGACGTCGATCTCGATGCCGCGCTGCTCGGCGCCGGGGCGCACCCTGTCGGCGGCCTCTCGGACCACCTCGGCGACGACCACGTGATCGGCGGCGAGGCCGGTCGCCACCTCGAGCCGCGACAGCTCGAGCAGGTCGTCGATCGTGGCGCCCACCCGGAACGCCTCGCTCGCCAGGCGCTCGGCGAGGCGCTTGGCGACCGCGGGATCCTCCTCGTCGAGCAGCGTCTCGGCCAGCAGGGCCAGGGCACCGATCGGCGTCTTCAGCTCGTGGCTGATGTTGGCGACGAAGTCGCGGCGGACGTTCTCGAGGCGCCGCCGCTCGGACGTGTCCTCGACGACGACGAGCACGCCCGACGGGCGCGTCTCGGTCGCGAGCGGCACCGCCCGCACGCTGAGCACGCGGCGCGGTGGCCCGAACAGCTCGAGCTCGCGCTCGCCCTCGCGGCCCCGGAGGGCGTCGGCTGCCATCGTGGTGATGGCCTCCTCCACCAGGGCGTCGCTGTGGCGCGCCGCGAGGAACGAGGCCGCCGGATCGTTGCGGTAGGCGATCTCGCCCCGCTCGTCGAAGATCACGACGCCGTTGGCGATGGCGCCGAGGGCCCACGACAGCCGGTTCTCGGCCTCGGTGGCCTGCTCGCGCCGGGCGGTCTCGGCGGCGACGACTCGCTCGAGCTCGTCGAGCGCCCGGTCGAGGGAAGCGCGGCCCGGCGCGCCGAGCGTCGCCGAACGCGATCCGAGGGCTTCGCTGGCGAGGTCGACGCGCTGCGCGGCGGCGCGCCGGGTGACCGCGGCGGAGACGAGGCCGGCGACCGTGCCGATCAGGATCAGCACCAGGATGGTCATGGCGGTCTGCACGGGTTACGCCCCGCTCCGCGCGGCGGTCACCGCGGGGAACCACCTGCGGCGGTCACGGCGCCGCGTCCACGCGGGCCTCGACGTGAGCGAGCGTCCCGGTGACGTCGAGCGCCTCGTCGACCCGGACGCCCGAGATCGCCGACACCGCGACGAAGCCGGCCGCGACCAGCGCGGTGTCGCACCCGGGGGGCAGCTCGTCGGTCGTCGGGCGCATCTCCACCTGAAGCCGGCCGCCGTCCTCCGCCGTCTCGACGACCGTGGAGCGCACGGTGCCGAAGGGGGCCAGCGTGGCCGACCGGACGCCGGACAGCTTGCCGAGCGGCACGTCGGGCACGTTCAGGTTGAGGACCGTCGCCTTCGGCGCATCGACGAGCCAGCCCAGCGCGGCGACAGCCACCGCTGCGGCGGTGTCCCAGTGCTCCGGGGCGCCGACGTCGGGGTCCTGCGTCGGCGACTCGCCGGTGGCGACGGCATCCTCGGGGGCCTCGACCAGTTCGATCACGGGGGCGTCACCGTGGTCGGCGTCACCGTGGGCGGAGTCGGCGCTGCCGGCCTCGGCCGGTCTGCCGGCCGCCTGCTCGTGCACGAGGCTGGACACGACGTCGATGCTGACGGCGAGACCACGCACGCCGAAGTTGGCGGCGGTCAGGGCTGCGCCGACGGTGCCCGAGTGCAGGACCGCCCGACCGGTGTTGCAGCCGGGGTTGATGCCCGACACGACGATGTCCGGCGGGTCGCCGAAGCCGCCGAGGCGCGCCGTGAGCACGCACAGCCCGGGCGGACCGTCGACCGCGTAGGCCGGCACGCCGGCGAGACCGGGCAGCTCGACCGGCGCGGCGTCGATGTGATCGTCCGCGTGGAGGTGTCCGATGGCGGCGCCCGAACCGCTGAAGTCGCGGTCGGGGGCGACCACGACGACGTCGTGGTCGGCGTCCACCAGCGCCCGCACCAGGGCGTGCAGGCCCGGAGACCCGACCCCGTCGTCGTTGGTGACCAGGACCTTCATCGCGCGCTCTGCTTCGTTCGCCACACCGAGAGTCTGCCGCCGAATCGGCGCCGTGCCATGGGAGGGACGTCGGGGGCGGGGGTCAACGGACCTCCGCCGCCAGGTGCGCGGGCTCGCCGGTCAGCAGGTACCGCAGCCGGGCGCCGATGATCGCCGCGTGGTCGGCGATGCGGTCGGCGGCCTGGGCGGCGACGAAGAACTCCATGGCGAGCGCGACCGCGTGCGGGCCGTTGACGTGGTGGAGGTCGTCGACGAGGCGCTCGTGGATCGACGCCAGCTGCGGCGGCGCCTCGACGAGCTGGGTGGCCAGGTCGAGGTCCTGGGACGACCAGGCCCGCAGCGCCGTGCGGTACTGCTCGACGGCGATGTCGACGAGCGTGCGCAGGATGTCCCAGGCGCGGCCGGTGTCGGACAGGGCGTCGAAGCGGGGGGCGAGCTTGACGATGCGCAGCGCCAGGTCGCCGGTGCGCTCGAGCTCGGAGAGGATGCGGACGACCGACACGATGAAGCGCAGGTCGCTGGCCATGGGCGACTCGCGGCCGAGCAGGGAGTAGCACCGCTCGAGCAGCGAGACGTGCATGGCGTCGATCTCGTCGTCGGCGGCCAGGGCCGCCGCCACGATGTCGCCGGTGATGTCGCCGTGGTCGAGCACCTGCCGCACCCGCTCGAGGTTCTGGTCGACCCGCACGCCCATCAGCTCGACCTGCAGGCGGAGCTGGTCGAGCTCGTCGTGGAAGTTGGTGCGCAACGGGACGGGGGCGCTGCCGGTGGACATCGTCGGCCTACCCGAAGCGGCCGGTGATGTAGTTCTCGGTGCGCTCGTCCGCCGGGTTCGAGAAGATCGTCTCGGTGCGGTCGAACTCGACGAGCAGGCCGGTGCGGCGGTCGGACTCGGGGTTGACCTCCGTCGAGTAGAAGGCGGTCGCGTCGGACACCCGGGCCGCCTGCTGCATGTTGTGGGTGACGATCACGATCGTGAACTCGTCCTTGATCTCCTGCATCAGGTCCTCGATGCGAGCCGTGGCGATCGGGTCGAGCGCGGAGCAGGGCTCGTCCATCAGCAGCACGTCCGGCTTGGTGGCGATCGCCCGGGCGATGCACAGCCGCTGCTGCTGGCCGCCGGACAGGCCGTTGGCCGAGTCCTTCAGCCGGTCCTTGACCTCGTCCCACAGGGCGGCCTTCTGCAGCGACTCCTCGACCACGCCGTCGAGATCGGCCTTCCGCTTGCGCCCGTGCAGGCGCGGCCCGTAGGCGACGTTGTCGTAGATCGACTTGGGGAACGGGTTCGGCTTCTGGAACACCATGCCGACCCGGCGCCGCACCTCGACCGGGTCGACGCCCGAGCCGTAGAGGTCGACGCCGTGGTAGTTGATCGTGCCCTCGGGGCGGGCGCCGGGGATGAGGTCGTTCATGCGGTCGAAGCAGCGGAGCACGGTCGACTTGCCGCAGCCGGACGGACCGATGAACGAGGTGATCTCGCGCTGGCGGACGTCGAGGTTCACCTCGCGCACGGCCCGGAAGGTGCCGTAGTAGACGCTCAGGTCGCGGACCTCGAACACGACGGGCAACGACTCGTGGTCCGGCGCGCTGTGGGTCAGCAGGCTGGCCTGGGACAGCGGCGCGTCGGCGAGCGCCGGCGCGGCGTCGATGGTCGGGGCGGTGGGTTCGGTCATGACGACCTCTTCTTCTCGAAGCGGTTGCGGAGGACGATGGCGATGGAGTTGATGAGCAGGACGAAGACCAACATGGCGATGATCGTGGCCGAGGCGTTCCCCACCTTGAACTCGTCCTCGGGGAGCTTGGCCCAGGTGGTGACGATGGTCGGCAGGGCCACGAACCGTTCGGTGAGGTGCCCGGGGTCGGTCACGTTGCCGACGTTCAAGCCGGCGCCCTGGCTGAAGAACCCGGTCACCGCGCCCACCACGATGAGCGGGGCGGCCTCGCCGATGGCCCGGGCGATCGCCAGCAGCCCGCCGGTCAGGATGCCTGGCGCTGCGTACGGCAGGACCTGGGTGCGGATGACCTCCCAGCGGGTGGCCCCCACCCCGTAGGCGCCCTCGCGCAGCGCCTGGGGCACCGCCCGCAGGGCCTCGGCCGTGGTGATGACGATGATCGGCAGCACGAGCACCGCCAGGGTGACGGCCGCCGCGGCGAGGGTGCGGCGGTTGATGTCGTCGTGGCCGGTGAACCCGCCGAGGGCCTCGACGAAGATCGCCAGACCGAGGAGCCCGTAAACGACCGACGGCACGCCGGCGAGGTTCCGGATGTTGAGCTCGATGAACGCCGTCAGCTTGTTCTTCGGGGCGTACTCCTCGAGGTAGATCGCTGCGCCGATGCCGATCGGGATGGCGAGGACCACGACGCCGACGGCGATCCAGAACGAGCCCACGATGCCCTGCGAGATGCCGGCCCGGCTGGGCGACGACGACAGGCCACCGTCGAGGAACGCCCAGCCCCGCTCCGTGAACACCGGCATGCCGTCGGTGACGACCGTGGTGATGAGCACGCCGAGGATCAGCATCGACAGGAGCAGGCAGACGATGAGCGCCAGCTCGAAGGCCCGGCCGCGCACGTCGACCCGCGAGCCCCGGAGGGCGCGTTCGACCGATCCCTGGACCGCCCCCGAGCTGCTGGAGATGGTGGTGAGTGACATCGGTGCTCCGCTCTCAGTAGGCCTGGCGCACGCGGCGCACGAAGCGGTTGGCGATCACGTTCAGCAAGAGCGTCAGGAAGAAGAGGATGATGCCCACGAAGTACAGGCTGGGCACCGCGAGGTCGGCGCCCTTCACCCCGTCCGTGCCGGTGGCCACCGACGCCATCGCCGCGGTCATCGTCAGGCTGCCGTCGAGCGGGTTGGTGGTGAAGGACGACGAGTCGGCGGCGCCGCCGGCGATGAACACCACCATCGTCTCGCCGATCGCCCGGGACGCGGCCAGGATCAACGCCGCGACGATGCCCGACACCGCCGCCGGGAGGACCACCCGCAGCGTCGTCGAGATCTTGCGGGCACCGAGGCCCGCCGAGGCCTGGCGCAGGCTGGAGGGCACGGCGCGCATGGCGTCCTCGGACACCGACGCCATGAGGGGGATCGTCAGGATTCCCACGCCGATGCCGGCCGCCAGCATCGAACCGGTGCGACCCTCGCGCTCGCCGAAGAAGAAGCCGACGACCTCCGGGGCGATCCAGTTCAGGGCGAACACGCCGAGGACCACCGACGGGATGCCGGCCAGCACCTCGATCACGGGCTTGAGCACCGCCCGCACGCGCGGCCGGGCGTACTCGGACAGGTAGACAGCGGCGCCCAGCCCCAACGGGGCGGCGACCAGCATGGCCACGCCGGTGACCACGAGGCTGCCGACCACGATCGTCGACAGGCTGAAGCGGTTCTGGCGGGGGTTCCACGCGTCGTTGGCGAACACCCTGTTCCACTCGACGTCGGCGAAGAACTCGAGGCCCTTCGAGAACAGCGAGAACAGGATGAGCGCGCTGATCACGACGGAGATCAGCGCCGCGGCCATGAACACGGTGCCCATGAAGCGCTCGCGCCGGTGTCGGCGGGGGTCGCCGGACAGATCGACGGGCGGCATCGATGGTGGGGTCACGGTGGTTGCCATCAGGCGAGCCTCGTGGGGTCGGCGGTGGGATGAGCCGGAGGCCTGGCCGGCGGGATCGGCCCCGAGGTGATGCGGTGCGGGGTCCTGCGGCCGGACACGGGAGTGGGGCCGGGCTCGACGAGCCCGGCCCCGTCGGCTCTCCGGGGGCGGAGAGCCGTCACCCTCAGCGATCCGACCAGGCGGTGGACGTCGCCTCGACCTGATCGTCGGGCATGGTGACGTAGCCACCCTCCTCGACGAACTCGGTCAGGTTCTCGAGGTAGAAGTCGACGAACTCGGCGAGCGCTGCGTTCTCCTCGGCCTTGGCCTTGTTCACGTAGATGAACAGCGGGCGGGACAGCGGGTAGCTGCCGTCAGAGATCGTCTCGGCGCTCGGCTCGACGCAATCGCCGCCCGGCTCCTCGGAGACGGCCAGCGAGCGGACCGTGTCACCGGCGTTCTCGGCGAACGCGAACCCGACCCAGCCGAGCGACGTCGGGCTGGCCTCGATGTTGGCGATGATCGTGTTGTCATCGGCCGACGAGGCGTAGTCGGTGCGGGTGGTCGCCTCCTGGCCCCGCTCCTCGGCGAAGCCCTCGAGGGCGATCTCGACGAAGGAGTCGTAGGTGCCGGACTCGGTGCCCGGGCCGGTCAGCGCCAGCTCGGCGTCGGGCAGCTCGGTCGTCGAGCCGAGCTCGCCGGCCACGGCGGCCGCGTCGGCCCACGTGCCGATGCCCTCGGCCTCGGGGCCGGTCAGCGCGTACAGGTCGGCGAAGTTCACGCACTCGACCTGGTCGTTGTCGACGCTGGTCATGACCGCCATGCCGTCGTACGCGACCTGCAGTTCGACGTACTCGACGCCGCCCGCCTCGCAGGCGGCGATCTCCTCGTCCTTGATGGCACGGGACGCGTCGGAGATCTCGGTCTCGCCGTTGCAGAAGAGCTCGAACCCGTCACCGGTGCCCGGGCCGTCCACGGCGATGTCGACCGAGTCGTTCTCACCCATGAACGCCTCGGCGGCGAGCGACGAGATGGGTTCCACCGTCGAGGAGCCCGACACGTTGATCGAGCCGGACGCACCGCCGCTCTCGCCGCCGTCCTCCTCGGTGCCGGTGTCCGCACCGGCATCGTCGTCGTCGCCACCACACGCGGCCACGACCACGCCGAACGCGAGGATGACCGAAAGCCACGCCAGGCGACGCTGCTTGAATGACTGCACTTATGCCCTCCTTGGGCTGCTGTCGTCAGGAGCGCGTCACGCCCCACTTGCCATACGGGACGGTAGGGAGGGCAGGAAACGGCTCATGAGAGCCGAGGTGAACCCGAGGTGAACGGACCGGCAACGTTCGGACAACCGGCCCCGATGGAACGCTGACCAGGGATTTCCGAACGGAACGTGCCCGTCGGCGCTCGCCGCGTCGCACGCGGGATGCGGTCAGCCGAGCTCGTCGTGCAACAGACGGAGCAGGTCGCGGTCGTGCGGGTAGGTGAGCATCGCGTCGGCCTCGTCGAAGGTGGCCCACCGGCGGAGGTCGATCTCGTCGTTGGCGGCCCAGGGCTCGATCCCCGCGACGCGCATCGCCCAGTAGCGCACGACCTTCAGACGCCCCTTGCCGTCGACGTACCGGGTAGCGGGCAGCTCGCGGCCGAGCGTGCACACGAGACCGGTCTCCTCGGCCACCTCGCGCACCGCCGCATCCTCGAACGACTCGCCCTTGTCGAGCTTGCCCTTGGGAAACGACCAGTCGTCGTAGCCGGGCCGATGCACCAGCACGATCTCGACACCGTCTCGCGTCTCGCCCTGCTCGTCCGCCAGCACGGTGGCACGCCACACCAGGCCACCGGCGGCGCGCACCTCCGGCTCACCGGCCAGATCCTTGCTCTTGCCCTTCTTGCGGCGGGAGGACATCGGGACTTTCCTACCCGACGCGTGGGACCGAACCACCCGCGCGGGCGGCGCGCGTCGCCCTCGCCGGCCGGGGCCCGGGCCTTTGGTCCTCTGCAGCCGGGGCGATGGTCCCTGCCCGCGATGGGTGGCCGGGGCCGATGATCGGGGCATGACACGCACCCTCGACGTCCTCGTGATCGAGAGCCAGCGGCACGCGGCAGACGTCGCGGTCGACGACCTGCTCGCCGCCGGCCATCGCGTCCACCGTTGCTACCCGGAGCACAGCAGCGGCTTCCCCTGCCGGGCGGTCACCGACCCGGACGACTGCCCGCTCGACCGGGCCGCCGACGTCGCCCTCCTGGCCCGCCGCCATCCCACGCCCCAGGCGACCCCGCTGGAGCAGCCGGTGACCTGCGCCCTCCGCGCCGGGGTGCCGGTCGCCGAGGCCGGACCGCGACGCACCTTCGACCCCTATGCCGACTGGGTGACGGCGCGCACCGACGACCCGGCACAGACCGTGTCGACCGTCGAGCGGGCCGCCGACGAGGCGCTCCTGTCGCTGCGGAGGACGGTGCTCACCACGCTCGCTCCCCTCCTCCGCGACGAGGACGTCGACCCTGCGGCCACCACGATCGACATCGTGCGCCAGGCCCGGGCGTTGCACGTGCGGGTGCAGCTCCCGGTGGAGGTCGACGAGTCGTTGCGCCAAGCCGTGTCGGTGCGGGCCCTCGCCGCCCTCCACGGGGCCCGGGGCAACCACGCCACGATCGGCATCTCCGTCAACGGCCCGGGCTGAGCCCCGGCGAGCTGCGAGCGTCCGGAGCGCGCAGGAGCCGGGGTGAGGCCTCGCTGATCCCCCCGTCCCCGTTCACCCCGCGGCCGAGG
>DASUQS010000006.1:0-6681 GCA_036280455.1 Acidimicrobiales bacterium | reverse complement strand
CGTGTCGTAGACGGCGAGGTGGACGGTCCGGGTCTCGGTCATGGCTGTCTCCGTGGTCTGTCGGGGGCCGACGACGGCATCTTGATAGACAGCATGCTGTCATAACGACAGTATGCTGTCAATGTTTCGCCTCGGTGGATCCGACCTCCGACGCGACGTCGGCCGCCTACGCCGATAGCGTCGTCGCCCGTGTCCGGCGAACCCATGCTCGCTCTGGCCGGCATCGCCGGCGGCGGTGTCGCCGCCCAGTGGCTGGCCTGGCGGCTGCGGATCCCCGTCATCATCGTGCTGCTGGTGGCCGGGGTAGCTGCCGGCCCGGTGGCCGGGCTGCTCGACCCCGACGAGCTGCTCGGCGACCTGCTGTTCCCGGTCGTGTCGCTGTCGGTCGGCATCATCCTGTTCGAGGGGAGCCTGCGTCTCGGCGTCCGCCAGCTGCGGGCCGCCGGCCGGGTCACCGTGTCGCTCATCACGGTCGGGGCGGCCGTCAGCTTCGCCCTCGCCACCGTGCTCGCCCTCGTCGTGCTCGACCGCCCGCGCTACAGCGCGGCGCTGCTCGGGGCCATCCTCGTCGTGACTGGCCCCACCGTCATCGGGCCCCTGCTGCGCCAGGTCCGGCCGCGGGGACGGGTCGGGCCGATCCTGCAGACCGAGGGCATCCTCATCGACCCGCTCGGCGCCGTCCTCGCCCTCGTCGTGTTCGAGGTCGTGCACGCCGGGCGCGACAACGACGCGGCCGGCACGATCCTCGCCACGCTCGGGTCGGTGGGCCTCTCGGGCACCCTCCTCGGGCTCGGAGGCGCCCTGCTGGTGTGGGCGCTGATCCGCTGGTTCCTCGTCCCCGACCACCTCCAGCAGGCGACGGTGCTGGCCACGGTGGTCGTCGTGTTCGCGCTGGCCGACCACATGCAGGAGGAGTCCGGCCTGCTGGCGGTCACCGTCATGGGCCTGGCCCTCGCCAACCAGGGCCGCGTGTCGGTGGAGCGCGTCGCCGAGTTCAACGAGACGCTCCAGGTGCTCCTGGTGTCCGGCCTCTTCCTGCTCATCGCCGCCCGGCTCGACCTCGACGAGCTGCGCGACGACCTCGGCCGCAACCTGATCTTCCTCACCGGGCTGGTGCTGATCGTGCGGCCGCTGTCGGTGCTGGCCTCGACCGTGCGGTCCGGGCTGTCGGGCCGCGAGAAGGCGTTCCTCGCCCTGGTCGCGCCCCGCGGCATCGTGGCCGCCGCCGTGTCGTCCGTGTTCGCCCTGCGGCTCGAGGCGGCCGGACTCGCCGGGGGCAGCGAGCTCGCCACCACGGTGGTCGTGGTGATCATCGGCACGATCGCCATCGCCGGGTTGGCGGCCCGCCCGGCCGCCCGCGCGTTCGACCTGGCGCAGCCCGAGCCCGACGGCGTGCTGATCCTCGGCGCCCACGGCTGGGGCCGCGAGCTCGCGACCGCGTTCGAGACGCATGGGGTGCGCACCAAGCTGGTCGAGCGCGACCGCGCCAAGGCGACCACCGCCCGCATGGCCGGGCGGGACGTCCACTTCGGCTCGATCCTCGCCGACCACACGGTGGCGACCCTCGACACCGACGGCATCGGGCACCTGCTCGCCATCACCGGCAGCGACGAGGTCAACGCCCTGGCGGCGGAGCGGCTGCGACCCGTGTTCGGCTCCGGGCGGGTGTGGCGCCTCGCGCCCGGCGGGAACGGATCGGCCCAGACCCGCTTCCCCCACCACGCGCCGGGCCGCGTGCTCTTCGCCGACTGGGCCAGCGAGGAGGCGATCGAGCTGCGGGTCGAGGCCGGGGCGACCGTCCGCGGCACGCGGCTGTCGGCGAGCTTCGGCTGGGACGCCTACCGCCACCGCAACCCGGACGCCCTCGTGCTCGCCCTCGTCCGCGACGGGCGGCCCCTCATCGCCTCGGCCGCGGACCGCCTGCAGCCCCGGGCCGGCGACGTCGTCATCAGCCTGGTGTTTCCGGTCGCAGCCTGACCGGGAGGGTGCCGCGGGGCTACGCTCCGACCGGGCCGTGACTGGCGCGTGAGGTGGAGGTGACCACCGGGGAGCGGCCCGCCGGCCCCGAGCCGGTCACGAGCCGTGCGCCTGGGCCTTCCGCACTCGCATTGCAACCGGAGGAGGCCGCGTGCCCGAGAACTCCCGTGCCACCGACGCCTACCGTGCCGCGCTCGACGTCGTCGAAGCGGTCGAGCCCACCATCGCCAGCGCCATCCGCGGTGAGCTCGACAACCAGCGCACCCAGCTCAAGCTGATCGCCAGCGAGAACTACGCCTCGCCCGCCACCCTGCTGGCGATGGGCACGTGGCTGTCGGACAAGTACGCCGAGGGCACCGTCGGCCACCGCTTCTACGCCGGCTGCGAGTACGTCGACATCGTCGAGGCCCGCGCCGCGGAGCTGGCCCGCGAGGTGTTCGGCGCCCCGCACGCCTACGTGCAGCCGCACTCGGGCATCGACGCCAACCTGGTCGCCTTCTGGTCGATCCTCGCCCAGCGCGTCGAGCAGCCGGCGCTCGTCGAGGCCGGCGTCCGCAACGTCAACGACCTCGGCGCCGATGCGTGGGAGCAGCTGCGCCGTGCCTACGCCGGCCAGCGCATGCTCGGCATGTCGCTCGACGCCGGCGGGCACCTCACCCACGGCTTTCGGCCCAACATCTCCGGCAAGCAGTTCGACCAGCGGTCCTACGGCACCGACCCGGAGACCGGCCTGCTCGACTACGCCGAGGTGCGGCGCCTGGTCGAGGAGTTCCGCCCGCTCGTCATCGTCGCCGGCTACTCGGCCTACCCCCGGCGGGTCGACTTCGCGGCGATGCGCGACATCGCCGACTCGGTGGGCGCCACGCTCATGGTCGACATGGCCCACTTCGCCGGGCTGGTCGCCGGCAAGGTGATGACCGGCGACGAGGACCCGGTGCCCTTCGCCCACATCACCACCACGACGACCCACAAGTCGCTGCGCGGCCCCCGCGGCGGCATGGTGCTGTGCCAGCCCGAGCTCGCCGAGTTCGTCGACCGCGGCTGCCCGATGGTGCTCGGCGGCCCGCTGTCCCACGTGATGGCGGCCAAGGCCGTCGCCCTCGCCGAGGCCTCCCGCCCCGACTTCGCCGACTACGCCGCCCGCATCGTCGACAACGCCCGCGCCCTGGCCGAGGGCCTGCTGCGGCGGGGCGCCACCCTCGTGACCGGCGGCACCGACAACCACCTGGTGCTGCTCGACGTGTCGTCGTCGTACGGCCTGACCGGGCGGCAGTCCGAATCCGCCCTCGTCGATGCCGGCGTGGTCACCAACCGCAACTCGATCCCGCGCGATCCCAACGGCGCCTGGTACACGTCCGGCGTTCGCCTGGGCACCCCGGCGCTCACGACGCTCGGCCTCGGCCCGGCCGAGATGGACGAGGTGGCCGACCTCATCGACGGCACCCTCCGCTCGACCGAGCGGGCGTCGGGCCCGTCGGGCCCGTCCAAGGCGAAGTACGCCATCGCCGACGGCGTGGCCGACAAGACCCGCGCCCGCGCCGCCGAGCTGCTGTCCCGCTTCCCGCTCTACCCCGAGATCGTCCTGTAGCCGACGGCCGGGCGGTGGTCAGGCCGTCAGGCCGTCAGGCCGTCGCTTCAGCGCCGAGGCCAGCGCCTCGCGCGTCGCCTGTCGCTCATCGTCGTTCCCGGCGTGGACCATGATCCGCAGATCGGTGGCTCCCGCGGCGGCGTACGCCGAGAGGCCCTCGGCGACCCGGTCGAACGAGCCGGCCAAAAGCAGATCCGCGCCGCTGGCGACGCCCTCGCGGTCGAGCATCGCCCGGTAGCTGGGGAACGAGTCATACATCTGGCTGTGCTCGCGACTGCGGGAGCGCACCGCCTCGGGGTCGTCGGTGACGCACACACCGACGAGCGCGACGATGCGCGGCTCGGGCCGGCCGGCCATGTCGGCCGCCGCGTTGATCCTCGGAGCGATGTGGTCGGCGATGGTTCTCGGCCCGCACGAGCCGACGGACGTTCCCGACGCGACGCGACCCGCCAACGTCAGCATTCGTGGACCAAGTGCCGCGAGGAGCACCGGGGTGGATCCGGCATCGATGGCGAGCCAGCCCTTGGCGAACACCTGGTCGCCGGCGACGTCGGCCGACTCGCCCCGGAGCAACGGCAGGAGTGCGTCGAGGAACTGGACGCTGCGGGTGTACGGCCGCTCGAACGGTTCACCGAAGAAGCCCTCCGCCACCATCCGGTGCGACGTTCCGACGCCCAGGGTGAACCGGCCGTCGAGCGCGCTCTGTGCGGTCCTTGCCGCAGCCGCGAGCGCCAGGGGATGGCGGCCGGTGAGCGGGACCACGGACGTGCCCAACTCGGCGAGACCCGGCACCGCGGCGCCGATCGCAGCGAGCGCGACGATCGGATCGACCCCGAACACCTGCGACACCCAGAAGCTGTCGAACCCGGCGCTGGTCGCCCAGACGGCTTCGTCACGCACGTCAGCGACGCTGCTCAATCCTGTACCGGCGCCGTACCCGAGGCCGACCCCCAACTCCCGCAGCATCCGACGGACCCTACGCCCTGCGCAGCGTGGCCGGGCTGTACCGGTGCCGGTGCCGGTGGACCGGGCGCGACCCGCGGGGTCGGGGTGGAGCTTGCCGAGGGGGGCGCGCAGCGTCGTCCGCTCCTCCCCGGTGATGGCGTGCAGCAGCAGTGAGTCCACCTCGAGGTGCGACTCCAGGCGATCGCCGACGGCGCAGCCGACGACTCCCGCTCCCGCGCCGTTGAGCTGCCGTCCGTTTCCCGGATCTACTCCGAGCTCGTCCTGTTGTAACGGGAGCCCGCGCGCGGTCAGTTCCAGGTGAACCAGTCGCTCTGGAGCCGTTCGGCGAGCGGTGCCACGAACAGCGGCGACGGCCCGTCGCGGGGTGGGGCGAGACCTGGTGGGTCGTCGGGTGGTCGGGGGTCGGATGGTGTGATGGGGTTGCCCACGACACGGCCCGGGCCCCGGCGGCGAGACCGTCGGCATCGGTGCCGGTGCCGGTGCCGAGGTCGTTGCGGTCGCGGAACTCGGCATCCCGTGCGGTGGTGAGCCCGAGGCGCACGAGTGCGCCTTCGTCGGCGGGGAGGCAGAACTCGCCTCGGGTCCAGCCGTCGCGGCTGTCGCGCACGCGCAGCACCCGTTCGGGTTCAGGTCGTTCGGCCGTGCCGTCGGCCTGTTCGGGTAGGGCCGCCAGCAGACGGTCGAGCTGGGCGATCAGCAGGGTCGGTGCCAGGGCGGCGAGCAGGTCGACCAGCGCGGTGACCAGGCGGGCGACCGCCGGGTTGACCGTGCCCATCGCCTCGGCGGCGGCGGAAGTCCGGAACGTGTCAGCAGCGTCGAGGCGCAGGTCGAACGGGTTCACGGGTTGCCCACGTCGCGTCTCCGCCATCGCATGTCGCCCTCGGGCCGCGATGCTCACACGGTCGTCGAGGTCGATTCGGAACGACGTGGAACCGAACGCCTTCGTGCCGGCGGCTGGACACGCCATCTCGCGGAGCACGGCGGCTCGGGGCGATCCGCTCAGGGCACCAGCACCACGCGGCCGCGCCGGCCGCCGGCCTCGACGAGCTCATGGGCCTTGGCGCCCTCGGTCAGCGGCAGCTCCTCGGCGACCCGCAGCGTGAGCCGGCCGGCGTCGACCAGCGCCGCGAGCTCCGTGAGGCGGGCGCCGTCGGCCGCCACCTCCTGCACGACGACCCGGGTGCCCCGGATGGGTGGCGGCGCGAACGGCGCGACGAGCGCCACGAACGTGCCGCCGTCCCGCAGCCCGTCGTGGGCGGCGATGCCCAGGACGGCGGCGTCGATCACCGCGTCGACGCCGCCCGGCACCACGTCGCGCACGGCGAGGCCCAGCCGCTCCGCCGAGGTGAGCACGTCGCGGGCGCCGAGGTCGCGGACCAGGTCCTCGTCGTCGGGCCGGGCGAGGGCGATCGTGTGCAGCCCGTGCATCGCGGCGAGCTCGAGGGCGAACCCGCCCACCGCGCCCGCCGCGCCCGTGACGAGCAGCGTGTCGCCCCGCCGCAGCCCGGCCAGGCCGAGTGCCCGGTCCGCGGTCAGGGCGTTGAGCGGCAGCGTGGCGGCCTCGACCAGCGGTACGGAGCGGGGCGCAGGGGCGACCGCCGA
This sequence comes from Acidimicrobiales bacterium, assembly GCA_036280455.1. GTDB lineage: Bacteria > Actinomycetota > Acidimicrobiia > Acidimicrobiales > VFJN01 > ZC4RG19. The sequence continues at coordinate 548 of DASUQS010000006.1, read as the reverse complement.
CTCGTCGAGCACCACCGCCTCGGCATGGGCGCCGGGAGCGAACAGCTGGCTGCGCAGGCCGACCACGCGGTCGCCGTCGGCGAACGACCGGACGCCGTCGCCCACCGCGTCGACGACGCCGGCCACGTCCCAGCCGAGCCCGACCGGCAGCTCGGCGACCATGAGCCCGGCGTCCGCGAGGCGACCGGCGCGGGTCGACAGGTCGATCGGGTTGACCGAGGAGGCGGCCACACGGATGCGGACCTGACGGGGGCCGGGGGAGGGGAGCGGGCCGTCCGTCAGCTCGACGACCTCGGGCCCGCCGAAGGTGGACACGGTGAGGGAGCGCATGCCGGCGACGGTAGAACTGGCTGGCGAGGACGGGAAGACGGCACTCGACAGTGCCCGGGGCACCCGGAGGTACCCATGCCCTCAGCAGCCGAGCGGCGGGAAGCGGCCCGCCGGGAGTACAACGCCAACCTCGCCGAGTGTCCCGGACACGAGCTGCTGGCCACGTTGAGCGACAAGTGGTTGACCCTGGTGATCGCCGCGCTGGCCGACGGCCCCCG
>DASUQS010000005.1:0-2180 GCA_036280455.1 Acidimicrobiales bacterium | reverse complement strand
CGTCAACTTCCCGTGGACGACCGACACGCCCACGGACACGGCGATCACCGTGTCGGAGGCATCGCAGCCCGGGTACGTCTACGACCCCTCGGTGACCACGTGCACATACATCACGCCCGACGCGCCGACACCCGCGCCCTTCCCCGACTTGGGCAACGTGCCGATCCTCGACGTGGTCCTCACCGACGACCAGGGCCTGGCGGTCGCCTTCACCGGGGGCGACGCCAACGGCGACGGCGCGTTCGACCCCGGCGAGGTCTGGACCTTCGAGGCGATCATCGGCCCCGCCACGCCGGGTCGGTTCGACAACATCGGCACGGTCACGGGCCACGACGGGTTCGAGGTGCAGGTCACCGCCAGCGACCCCGCGTTCGCCGGGACGGTCGCGCCGCCGCCCGCTCCTGCACCGCCGGCTCCCGAACCCCCTGGTCCTGCCCCCGACCCTGCGCACGCGGGACCGTCCGGCGCGCTGCCGACGACCGGTGCTGACGCCCTCCGTCTGGTCCTGCTCGGCCTCGTCCTCGTCGCCGCCGGCCTGGCGGTCCGTCGCGGTGCGCGCGCCGGGCGGCGGCGCGGTCATCGCGGAGCCGGGTTCGGACCGGGTCGACATGGTCGACACGCCGCCCCGCGGCGCTGAGCCGGACCGGATGGGCGGGCGGCGGCACGCGCCGACGTGCCGGGGACGTCAGCCGTCGAGCGCGGCGCCGCGGTCGGGTGCGCTCATGTCACCCGTCCGGGGCGTGCCGTCGGCGAGCCCGTAGCGCAGGTACACGGTGCCCGTCGGACTGGCGACCGGCGGATCGAGGAGCGTGATGTTGGTGGGCACCGCCCCGTCGTCGAACACCTTCTTCCCGACGCCGAGCACGATCGGGTGCACCCAGAGGTCGAGACGGTCGAAGAGCTTCTCGCGCAGGAGGGTCTGCACCAGGTCGAGGCTCCCGACGACCTTCACGTGCTCGTGCCGGTCACGGATCTCGCGGACCGCGGCGGCCAGATCCGGACCGAGCTGCGTCGACCCGGCCCACGAGAGGTCGGGCCGACCGCGGGACGCCACGTACTTGGGGACGCGGTTGAAGAGGGTGGCGATGTCGTCGTCCTGGCCGCCCTGCTGGTGCGGCCAGTAGGAGGCGAAGATGTCGTAGGTCCGCCGCCCGAGCAGCAGGGCGTCGGTGCCCTCGTACGCGGCGACGATCTGCGCCCCGGTGACCTCGTCGAGCAGGGGCGCCTGCCAGCCGCCGAACGGGAACCCCTCCGGGTCCTCCTCGGGGCCGCCGGGCGACTGCCCGACGAGGTCGAGGGTGGCGAACATCTCGATGTCGATGAGTCCCATGTCTCAGAACCTGAACCGTGTGAGACCGCCCGGCTCCGTGCCCAGGACCACGGTCGCCGAGCGGGGCTCGATGCGGTACACGTTCCACGGCGGCGGTCCCTGCGACGGTGCGTTGAACGGTGCGGTGATGCCGGTTCCGCTCTGATCGGGCTCCGCCGGCCACCCGCTGTCCGCCCACGCCTTGGCGACGCGGGCCACGCTGGTGGCGTCGGTCACCCGTGCGGCCTCACCTTCGACGACGACGTCCGCATCGCGGATCGACAGGGCGATCGTGCAGCGCGGATCGCGCTCGACGTTGCGGCACTTCCGGGTGCCAGATCCGGTCTGGAACCAGAACGTGCCGTCCAGCCACATGGCACCGACTGCGGTCACGTGGGCGCTGCCGTCGTCGTTGAGCGTCGTGAGCCAGGTCGAGCGGGCGTTGTGGGCGTCGGGTGCCGGTGCCGAGCCGTCGTCGAGCTTTCCGACCACGGTGCTCCAGTCGACGGGCGGCAGCCCGTCTTCGACACCCAGGTTGATGGTCTCCATGGCGCTCCCCTTCCTCGGGCCCGCTCCGACAGTGTGTCGTCGATGAGACCTGCGACGAGCACGAGATTCATCGGTCGCAACGAGCCCGAAGCGATCCCCTGACCTCGTTCGTGCCCCCGCCCCGTGGCTGCAGTCCAGGGGTGCGGAATCCCTTCACGCCGCCCCCACCAGCTCGTGACGGATGTTGAGCGCCGACAGGTGCACGACGCGCCCGGCGCCGGTGACCAGCGACTCGACCAGAGCGAGGTCGTCGGCCGCTGCGTACGTCGCCGCGGCGGGACCGTCACGCCACGCGTCGAGCCGGCGACCGGCCACGCGCCGG
>DASUQS010000004.1:0-18805 GCA_036280455.1 Acidimicrobiales bacterium | reverse complement strand
TGCCTTCCACCACTTCCCCCGCCTCGTGGAGCGGCGCAACGTGCTGGCCGGCCGGCTGTCCGGCGGCGAGCAGCAGATGCTGGCGCTGGCCCGGGCGATGATGAGCCGGCCCCGCCTGCTGCTGCTCGACGAGCCCTCGCTGGGCTTGGCCCCGCTCGTCACCCGCGAGCTGTTCTCCCAGCTCGGCGAGCTCAACCGCGAGGAGGGCCTCACCGTGCTGGTCGTCGAGCAGAACGCCAACCTCGCCCTCGACATCGGCCACTGGGGCTACGTGCTCGAGACGGGGCGCGTCGCCGTGCAGGGCCCGGCCCACGAGCTGCACGACGACGAGGCCGTCCGCAAGGCCTACCTGGGATTCTGAGGACCTCCGCATGCAACTGTTCATCAACCAGGTGATCAACGGTCTGGGCCAGGGGGTGGTGTTCGCCTCCGTGGCCCTGGCCCTCGTGCTGATCTTCCGCACCACGGGCGTGCTCAACTTCGCCCAGGGGGAGATGGCCCTCTTCTCGGCGTTCGTCTCGTGGAAGCTCACCACGACGGGTATGCCGGTGGTGGTGGCGATCCTCCTCTCGATGGCCTTCTCGTTCGTGGCCGGGGCGGTGATCGAGCGCACGCTCATCCGCCCGATGGAGGGCCGCAGCCCGCTGAACGTGGTGATCATCACGCTCGGTCTGTTCCTCGGCATCAACGCGCTGGTGCAGCTCATCTTCGGCACCGACCCGCAGACCATGCCGTCGCCGTTCCCCCGGGGCAGCGTGCCGTTCATCCTCGACACCCGCATCCAGAAGGACACGATCGGCCTGCTGCTCGTGCTGCTCGTGCAGTGCCTCGGCCTCTGGCTCCTGCTCAACCGCACGACGATCGGCCTGAAGCTGCGGGCCGTGGCGGCCAACCCCGACTCGGCCCGCCTGCACGGCATCCGGGCCGGCACGATGCTCATGTTCGGCTGGGGCCTGTCGGCCGCCATCGGTGCGCTGGCGGGCACGCTGGTCGCCGGGGAGCGCACGGCCATCGACGCCAGCCTCATGCAGGTGGTGCTCGTCTACGCCCTGGCGTCCGCCGCCCTCGGCGGGTTCGGCAGCGTGTGGGGCGCCGTGGTCGCCGGCCTGTTCGTCGGCGTGGCCGACTCCCTGACCAAGCAGTACGTCGACGCACTCGACGGGATCGAGGTCGTGCTTCCGCTCGGCCTCATCCTGGTGGTGCTCGTCGTGATGCCCAACGGCTTGTTCGGCAAGCGCACGGTGGAGAGGGTCTGATGGCGACCGACCAGCCAGGCATGGCGGCTGTGCCCACGCTCGGGGGCGGCCCCGAGGACCTCGCCGCGCCGCCCGAGACCGGCCGCCCGTCGCTGTGGCCGCCCGTGCCGCGCCGGGTGCTGATCATCCGCATGGTCATCGGCGTGGTGCTGGCGGTCGCCGCGCTGTGGGCGCCGTTCTACTTCGAGCCCGCGATGAACCGGGTGCTCTCCCAGGCGATCTACATCGCCATCGCGGCGATGGGCCTCAACCTGCTCACCGGCTTCAACGGCCAGGTGTCCATCGGCCACGGCGCGTTCTACGGGGTGGGGGCGTTCACCTCCGCCATCCTGATGATCGACCACGGCTGGACCTTCGAGCCCACGATCGTCGTCGCCGCGGTCCTCAGCGCCGCGCTGGGCGTGCTGGTCGGGGTGCCGGCCCTGCGTGTGCGGGGGCTGTACCTCGCGCTGGTCACGCTCGGGCTCGCGGTGCTGTTCCCGTTGGTCACCCAGAAGTACGTCGACGGCAGCGGCGGTGTCCCGCTGCTGCGCCCGCCGCGACGGGAGTTCGCCTCGCTCATCGACGGCCTGGCCGACGACCAGTGGGCCTACTTCCTGTCTCTCGCCATCATGGTCGTGCTGTTCCTCCTGGCGTGGAACCTGGTGCGGGGGCGGATGGGCCGGGCGATGATCGCGGTCCGCGACCAGGAGATCGCCGCCTCGACGGTCGGCGTCAACCTGGCGGCCACCAAGGTCGGCACGTTCGCCATCAGCGCCGCCTACGCCGGCATCGCCGGGTCGCTGTCCGTCATGGTCGACAAGCTCGCCGACGGCACCAGTGCCATCCTCTACTTCCAGCGGTCGATCGAGTTCCTCGTGGCGATGACGATCGGCGGGGCTGCCACCATCCTCGGCCCGGCCGTCGGCGCCCTGGTGCTCGTCCTGCTGCGCCGCAACACCCAGGACCTGATCGAGGGCAAAGAGGTCCTGGCGCCCGCACTGTTCGGCGCCTCCCTCATCTTCATCGTGTTCGTGCTGCCCGAGGGGCTGGTCGGCGGGGTCCGCCGCATGATCGCCAGCGTCGGGCGGCGCTCGTCGGCAACGGGAAGGCCGCCGACCCATCCCCCATCTGACGACAGCCATGCCTAGGAGGGCCACCATGTTGAGAAGCCGAAAGACCCGCGTCGCAGCATCGCTGCTGACGTTGGCGCTGCTCGCCACCGCGTGCAGCTCCCGCGACGACAGCGACGACGACGCAAGCACCGGGGGCGACGAGGACGCGGCCGCGTCCTCCGACATCCCCACCGAAGACTGCGTGAGCGATCCGACGGCCGAGATCGAGGGCGACGTCATCAAGCTGGCCTCGAGCTACCCGCAGTCGGGCACCTACGCGGCCTACTCCGAGATCGCCCGGGGCTGGAAGGCGTACTTCGACAAGGTCAACGCCGAGGGCGGCGTCGAGGTCGGCGATCGCACCTTCCAGATCGAGTACACCGACAAGGACGACCAGTACAACCCCGGTCAGACGTCGGCCAACATCGACGAGATGTTCGGGCCCGAGGGCGACGGGGCCTTCGCCGCCTTCAGCATCGTCGGCACGGCGAACAACGTGGCCATCCGTGAGACGCTCGGCGAGATGTGCATCCCCAACCTGTTCGCGGCCACCGGTTCGCCGCAGTGGGGCAACCCCGACTACCCGTGGATGCTCGGCTCGACCCTGTCGCCCTACACGCTCGAGGCCAAGGTCTTCGCCGACCTGCTCGCCGAGCTGAAGCCGGACGCCACGGTGGCGATCCTGCGGCAGGACGACGACTTCGGCGACGCCTACGAAGAGGGCTTCCGGATGGCGATCGAGGGCACCGACATCGAGGTCGTCGAGGTGCAGGAGTACAACGCGGCCTCTGGTGAGGTCGGTGCGCAGATGACCACCCTGGCCGGCACCAACGCCGACGCGTTCCTGAACGGCGCGGCGCTGCTGCCCTGCCCCTCCGCGCTGACGGCGGCCGCCGAGGCCGGCTGGAAGCCGATCACCTGGGTGTCCGGCACCTGCATCAGCAAGACGCTGATGGGCATCGCCGGTGAGGCCGGGGCCGACGCCTACGCGGCGGCGAACCTGATGGACCCGCTCAACCCGGACTGGGACGACGATCCCGCCATGGTCGAGTACCTGGAGACCATCAACGAGTACCAGGGCGCGGACTTCGATCCGGGCAACGCCATCGTCGGTTACGGCTACACGCAGGCCGCCATCTTCGTGGAGGCCCTGAAGGCCGCCGAGGCGCCGACCCGCCTGGCCGTGATGGAGTCGATGCACAACCTCGACGGCATCAGCGACGTCGGCCTGCTGCTGCCGGGGGTGAGCGTCTCGACCAGCCCCGAGGACAGCTTCCTCGGTGAGACGCTGCAGCTCGCGCAGTACGAGTGGACGACGCCCGATGAGAGCCACTTCGTGCCGCAGGGCGACCTCCTCGAGTTCGAGGGCGAGACGGCCGAGCACTCGCCCGAGGAGCTCATCAACGGCTGACCGACCGGCCCGCACGGCGGGTCGAGTGACGCACTGCCCGGGGGCGCCGTCGTCGACGGCGCCCCCGGCGCGTCCGCTCGACACGCGGCCGACGGACGACATGTGTGCCGGCGCGGGCGCGGGTCGTAGCATCGCGACGTGAGCTTTCCCCAGCGCCGTCTGCGGCGCCTGCGCCGTACCCCCGGCCTGCGGCGGTTGGTGGCCGAGACCCGGCTGTCCGTCGACGACCTGATCGTCCCCCTGTTCGTGCGCGAGGACATCACCGCGCCGCAGGAGATCACCTCCCTGCCGGGGGTCTTCCAGCACACCCGGGAGTCACTGCGCAAGGAGGTGCACGAGCTCGCCCACATGGGCGTGCCGGCGGTGATCCTGTTCGGCATCCCGGCCCGCAAGGACGCCGAGGGCTCCGGCGCGTGGGACCCGGAGGGCATCGTCCAGGTGGCGCTGCGCGACCTGCGGTCCGACATGGGCGACGACCTCGTGCTCATGGCCGACCTCTGCCTCGACGAGTACACCGACCACGGCCACTGCGGTCTGGTCGACGAGCGGGGCCAGGTCGACAACGACGCCACGATCGACCTCTACGCCCAGGTGGCGCAGGCCCAGGCCGACGCCGGGGCCGACGTCGTCGCCCCCAGCGGCATGATGGACGGCCAGGTCGCGGCCATCCGCGACGCACTCGACGAGGACGAGCGCGGCGACGTCGCCATCCTGGCCTACGGCGCCAAGTACGCCTCGGCGCTGTACGGCCCGTTCCGCGATGCCGTCGACGTCACCATCGCGGGGGGTGGCGACCGCAAGGCCTACCAACAGGACCCGCGCAACGCGCGCGAGGCGCTGGAGGAGATCCGGGCCGACCTGGCCGAGGGTGCCGACATGGTCATGGTGAAGCCGGCGCTGGCGTACCTCGACATCCTGGCCACCGCCCGGGTCGAGGTCGACGTGCCGCTCGCGGCGTACCACGTGTCCGGTGAGTACGCCATGGTGAAGGCCGCGGCGGAGAAGGGCTGGATCGACGGCCCGGCGGTGATGCTCGAGCACCTCACCGCCATCCGGCGTGCCGGGGCCGACATGATCCTCACGTACGCGATCCGCGACGTGGTCGACCGCCTGCGCTGAGGCCCGCCGGCCGCGTCCGGCGCTGCCGGGCGGCGAGAACCCGCCAAGACCCCTAGGACCGCTCCCACTCGAACTCGACGACCAGCGGCGGGTGGTCGCTCAGCGCCGTGCCGTCCGGCGCGGTGAACCGGTCGCGCGGCATGTCGTGCGACGTGGCGGCGAGGTCCACCCCGCCGCCGCTGCGGTAGGCGATCTTGTCGATCGAGCTGCCGTCCGCGCAGTCGGTGGCCGTGCAGGCGTCGGTGAGGCCGGTGCGCTCGAGGAACGCCTGCCACACCTCGGTGTCGGCCCCGCCGGAGCCGTCCGGGTGGTCGCTGTCGGTGTGGAGGTTGGTGTCGCCGCCGATGATCACGGCCCGCCCGGCGCTGTTCGCCTCGATGAAGTCGGCGAGCTGGGTGAAGTCGTCGGCTTGGAGCCGCTGGTCCTCGGCGGTGCCGCCGGCCTCGGCGTGCAACGTGTAGACGTCGACCTCGGCGCCGTCGGCCAGGGTCACGGTGACCATGGCGAAGCCCTTCATGGCCAGGCAGTCACCGGCGCCGCCGTCGCTCGTGTCCGGGCCGCCGAAGCACTCGGGCCATGCGACCCGCGTGTTGCCGGTCATCGGCAGGCGCGACAGCACGCCGAGGCCGTCGCCGACGAACAGCGTCGGCCGGGTGGCGGGATCGAGGCCGGCGGCCTCCGGCCCCGGATGCTGCTCGGTGCGGTACTCGTGGGTGGCCTGGGCCCGCAGCCGGTCGTGGTAGTTGACGAAGTCGAGGGTGCCGGCGATGCCCTGCCACCAGTCGAAGTCCTCCTGGGTCAGCACGATGTCGTACTCGTTCAGGAGCGGGCTGATGAGGGGGATGTGCTCCTCCGGGTTGACCGTCGAGATCTCCTGGGGCAGCCCGGCGACGTTGTAGCTGAGCACGCTGAACGTGCCGCGCTCGCCGCCGCCGCCGCCGCCACCACCACCACCGCCGCCGCCGCCGCCGCCGCCCGAGCTGGTGCAGGCGCTCATGGTGGCCACCAGCCCGGCGGCCAGCGTCACGCCGACCAACAGCCCTGGAGCGCGTCGCGTCGTTTCCCCTCGTTCCCCCATGAGCGAGGACCTTACGCCGTATGCCCGCCATGTGCCTCGGACCGTCGGGGATCGACCACCCACGACCGATTTCCCCCGCGGATCTGGTCGCTCCAGCGACCGATCCTGCTGTGGAAATCCTGCCCGTTAGGCTCGTGCGGTGGCCACGAACGACGAGCTCTTCGCCCGCGCCCAGCGCGTCATCCCCGGCGGTGTGAACAGTCCCGTGCGGGCGTTCCGGGCCGTCGGTGGCGACCCGTACTTCGTGGCCCGCGGCCAGGGCGCCCACGTGTGGGACGCCGAGGGCACCCGCTACGTCGACCTCGTGCAGTCGTACGGGGCGATCATCGCCGGGCACGCGCATCCCGCCATCGTCGACGCGGTGCAGCGGGCTGCGGTCGACGGCACCAGCTACGGCGCTCCCACCGAGCGCGAGGTCGTGCTCGCCGAGGAGATCTGCGCCCGGGTGCCGTCGTGCCAGATGGTGCGCCTCGTGTCGAGCGGCACGGAGGCGACGATGTCGGCGATCCGCGTCGCCCGGGGGTTCACGGGCCGGGATCGCATCGTGAAGTTCGCGGGCAACTACCACGGCCATGGCGACCTGCTGCTGGCCGAGGCCGGGAGCGGCCTGGCCGCCCTCGGCCTGCCGGGCTCCGCCGGGGTCACCGAGGCCGCGGTGCACGACACGGTCGTCGTCCCCTACAACCAGGTGCCCGAGCTCGACGAGCGCACCGCGTGCGTCATCGTCGAGCCGGTCGCCGCCAACATGGGCCTCGTGCCGCCGGACCCGGGCTTCCTCGCGGGGTTGCGGGCCGAGTGCGACCGGGTCGGCGCCCTCCTGATCTTCGACGAGGTCATCACCGGCTTCCGCGTCGCCCGCGGCGGTGCGCAGGAGCTGTACGGCATCGCCCCCGACCTGACGACGATGGGCAAGGTGATCGGCGGCGGGCTCAACATCGGCGCGTACGGCGGTCGGGCCGACGTGATGGGTGTGGTCGCCCCGCTCGGTCCCGTGTACCAGGCCGGCACGCTGTCGGGGAACCCGCTCGCCACCGCGGCGGGGCTGGCGGTGCTCGACCTTCTCGACGCCGCCGCCTACGAGACCCTGCGCGACCGTGCCGAGGCGCTCGCCGGCATCCTGCGCAGCGCACTCGCCGCCGCGGGCATCGTGGCGCACGTGCCGGTGGTGTCGTCGCTCGTGGGCCTGTACCTGGGCGATCCCCTGCCCGCGGACTACGACGCCGCCCGGGCGGTCGACGAGGCGGGCTACGCCAAGCTGTTCCACGCCCTGCTCGACCGGGGCGTGGCGCTGGCCCCGGGCGCCTACGAGGTCATGTTCCCCGGCCTCGCCCACACCGACGAGGTGCTGGCCGAGGTCGAGGCCGCCGTCACCGAGGCAGCGGCCGCCGTCGGCTGACGTCCGGTCGTCCCTCGGTCGGAAGGCGCGGACCGACACGACGGAACGACCCTGTGGGCGGCGCCCCGGCGCACGGTGGGGGGCGACCCGCATGGTCGGGCGACGGTCGCGCTGCGAGCGTGGGGACATGAACCTCGTTCCCGGACACGTCGCCGGCGCCGTCTGCGGGCTGGTCGCCTCGGCGGCGACCGCTGCGTACCTCTCGTCGATCGAGATCGACGACGGGCTCGAGCTGCTGATCTACATGCCGATCATGGCCGGGTGCGCGGCGGTCGCGGCCCTGATGCTCGGCGTCGCCGGGGTGCGCTTCGGCGACGCGGTCCTGCCGATCGCCGTGGCGTCGCCGGTGGTCCCCGGCGGGCTCTGGCTCGCGATCACGAGGTCGCCCCTCCAGGCGGGGAGCGTGGTCGGCGTGGTCGTGATGTCCGTCCTGTGCGCCGCCGTCGGCGCGCTCGCAGGGTGGCCCGTCGGTGCGGTGGTCCGGCGGCTCGTCCGGGGGTCGACCGTGTGACGCGGGCGCCGACCGGCTTCGTCGTCCGGCGGTCGGGTCGCCGGGACCGGGGACGACAGAAGGACGAGGGACGGACGGACGGGCTCAGCCGAGGTCGCCGGTGGCGCCGTCGGAGGGGCCGCGCATCGGTTCCAGCGTGCAGGCCCAGGCGCCGGAGTCGAGGTCCGGCGGTTCGTCCATGTACTCGATGCGACAGCGGATGTCGTTGGCGAGCCAGCCCAGCGTGAGCGCCGGCTCGAAGTCGCCGCCGCTCGTCGTGTCGGGGTCGTCCGCGGTGAAGGGGCGGAACGCCACCAGGCCGTTGATCGCCATCGCCCCGATGAGCACCCAGAGGAACGGCCGCCGGTTGCGGTCGCTGGCGCCGATCCACAGCACGAGCGCCAGCAGGCACGGCACGAGGTGGGCGGGCTTCCACGGCATGCGCAGGAAGAGCGCCTCCGTGGCGACGAGGCCCAGGACGCCGAACCGGAGCATCGGGTCGCTGCCCCAGTTGCGCAGCGAGCGCACGAGCGCCGGGGCGGCGACCGCGAGCACGACCACGGCCACCACGCCCAGCACCGCGTAGTTCTTGAGCAGGAAGCGGGCCAGGTTGTTGGACACGCTCACCCACCCGTCGGTGGCGTCGAGGAACCCGAAGGACCGGTCGTAGGACAACCACACCGGCACGTACAGCAGGGCGGCGCCCGGCACGGCGATCGCCGCGGACAGGACGGCGCGCCGTCGCTGGCCGGCATCCCACGCGACCGCCACGAGGAGCGCGGTGACGAGCACCAGCGACGAGCTGCGGCTGCCGAGCGTCAGGGCGAACAGCACGCCCGCCGGCACCGGGTGGCCGCGCACGAGCGCCAGGGCGCCCGCGGTGAAGAACGCCGACGCGTAGACGAAGTCGGCGGTCTGCGTGCCCGAGATGAGGACGATCGGCGAGGCGAGGAACGCGAGCGCGATCAGGTCGCCGTTGTCGTGGCCCCAGGCGCGCACGAGGCGCGCCACGCCGACGACCGTGGCCGCGAGCCCCAGTGCGGTGACGAGGTTGATCAGGACGTGGCCGCCGACCGGGTCGAGGACTGCGACGATGGCCTCGACCACCGGGACGCCCGGGTTGCGCGACGGCGCGTAGTCGAGGTCGCGGATCCGCTGGCCCGCGGCGAGGACGTCGCCGATGTCGAGGTCTGTGCCGTAGCCCAGCCACAGGATCGGCAGCGTGACCACCGCAGTGACGGCCAGCAGGCCGAGATCGGACAGCCCCTGCACGGCTCGCGGCTCGCTCCGGCGCGGCTCGGCGTCGCCGGCCGATGCCGCGGACGCGGCCGGGCGCGCGGACCCCGCGCCGGACGGAGCAGCGGTCTCGCCGGTCGCGCCGACAGGGAGGGAGGCGGACGACGCCATGGCCCTGCAACGCTACTGCGGCACCTGTCACACAAACCCATTCGGATGCCTGGATCCGGTGCGACCGGGCGCGTCGGCTGGTAGCAAGGACGAGCGTGATCCTCGACGACACCCCCGATCGGCTCGGACCACTCACCGAGGTCGCGGCGGCCGCGCTCGGCGAGCTCGCGGACGCCGATGCCGTCGCCCGCACGTGGGCCCGCGACCACACCCTCTGGCGCGACGACCCGACCGAGATCGCGGACCGGCTCGGATGGCTGTCGGTCGCGCCCGAGATGGCGTCCCGGCTCGACGACACGACCGCCGTCTGCGCCGCCCTCGCGGCCGAGGTCGATCACGTGCTCCTCGCCGGCATGGGCGGCTCCAGCCTGTTCCCCGCGGTCGTCGCCGCCGACGGAGCACGGGCGGGCTCGCCCGCGCTGCACGTCCTCGACACGACCGATCCGGGGGCCATCGCCCGCCTCGCCACCGAGCTTCCCGCCGAGCGCACGTTGCACGTGGCGGCGTCGAAGTCGGGCTCGACGCTCGAGACCCGCAGCCACCTGGCGTGGGCGTGGGACCGACATCCCGACCCGGCCCGCTTCGCGGTGATCACCGACCCGGGCAGCGACCTCGCGGCGCTGGCCGCCGAGCGGGGCTTCGCCGCGACCTTCGAGAACCCGCCGGACATCGGCGGCCGCTACTCGGCCCTGTCGCTGTTCGGCATCGTTCCCGCGCTGCTGGCGGGGGCGGACGTCGCCGGTCTGCTCACCTCGGCCGCGGCGATGTCCGACCGCCTGCGCGGGTCGGAGGCGGCCAACCCGGCCGCCCGACTGGCCGCCACCATCGCCGCCGGGGTGCGCACGGGGCGCGACAAGCTGACGATCGTCGTGCCGGCGGCGCAGGCCACCTTCGGCCTGTGGCTGGAGCAGCTCATCGCCGAGTCGACCGGCAAGGACGGCACCGGTGTCGTCCCCGTCGTGGGCGAGCCCCTCGGCCCGCCGGAGGTGTACGGCGACGACCGCAACTTCGTCGCTCTCGGCGACGACACGGAGGCCGAAGCGTTGGCCGTCCTCGCCGGCGCGGGGCATCCCGTGACCGTGCTGTCCCACGACGGCACCTTTCCGGGCCTCGGCGGCCAGGTGCTCCTGTGGGAGCTGGCGACCGCGCTCATGGGCCGGCTGCTCGACATCCAGCCGTTCGACCAGCCCGACGTGGCTGCGGCGAAGGCCGCCACCGCCCGGGTGCTCGAGGACGGGCCGCCGCCTCTGGAGGAGACTCCGCTCGAGGACCTGCTCGCCAAGGTGTCGCCCGGGGACTACCTCGCCATCCAGGCCTTCGTCGATCCGGACGGCGACTCGGTGGCCGGCATCGAGCGCGCTCGGGTGGCGCTGCGCGACCGGCTGCGGGTGGCGACGACCGTCGGGCTCGGGCCCCGGTTCCTGCACTCGACTGGCCAGCTCCACAAGGGTGGCCCCGACACCGGTGTGTTCGTGCAGGTGGTCGGCGACGACCCGCAGGACGTCCCCATCCCCGACGCCGGCTACGGGTTCTCGACCTTGAAGCGCGCCCAGGCCGACGGGGACCTCCTCACGCTGCGGGAGCGTGGGCGTCCCGTGGGGCGGGTCCGCCTCGAGGAGCTGCTGGAGGTAGCGCCGTGAAGGTCGGCATGGTCGGGCTCGGCCGGATGGGCGGCAACATGGCCGCCCGCCTCGGCGATGCGGGACACGACGTGATCGGCTACGACGCGTTCAGCGACGCCTCGCAGGTCGGCTCTCTCGCCGATCTGGTGGGGAAGCTCGACGCCCCCCGGGTGGTGTGGTCGATGGTGCCCGCAGGCGACGCCACCGAGGGGGTGATCGGCGAGCTGGCCGGGCTGCTGGCGAGCGGTGACGTCGTGATCGACGGGGGCAACGCCAACTGGCGCGACTCCGTGCGCCGCGGTGGCGAGCTGGGGGAGCGGGGCATCGGCTTCGTCGACGCCGGCACGAGCGGCGGCGTCTGGGGCCGGCAGGAGGGCTACTCGCTGATGGTCGGCGGCGCGCCCGACCACGTCGCCCTCGCCCAACCCCTGTTCGACGCCCTGCGCCCGCCGGAGGGCGGGTTCGTCCACGCGGGGTCCGTCGGCACCGGGCACTTCACCAAGATGGTGCACAACGGCATCGAGTACGGGCTCATGCAGGCCTATGCCGAGGGCTACGAGCTGCTGGCTCGGTCCGGTCTCGGCATCGACGTCGAGGGCGCCCTCGACGCCTGGCGGCACGGCTCGGTCGTGCGCTCGTGGCTGCTCGACCTGATGGTGCTCGCGCTGCAGCAGACGCCGGATCTCGACGGCATCGCGGGCGTGGCTCAGGATTCCGGCGAGGGCCGGTGGACCGTGATCGAGGCGATCGAGCGCGGTGTCGCCACCCCGGTCATCAGCGCGGCGCTGCACGCCCGCTTCGTGTCCCAGGTCGACGAATCGGTCGCGATGAAGGCCGTGGCCGCGCTGCGCAACCAGTTCGGCGGCCACGCGGTGCTGCCCGATACCGAGGACCCGCCGCCGGAGACCGCGCCGTCGCCGCCGGAGGCACCACCCGACAGCGAGGAGCAGGCGACATGAGGAAGCCGCTCAGCGACGCCCTGGTGCTGTTCGGCGCCACGGGAGACCTGGCCAAGAAGAAGATCTTCCCGGCCGTCTACGAGATGGAGGTCGGCGGCCACTGCGGGGTCCCGGTCATCGGGGTCTCCTCGTCGGACTGGGACGACGACGCGCTCCGCGAGCGCGCCCACGAGTCGATCGTCGAACGCGTCGACGGCGATCTCGACGAGGCCACCTGGAAGGGCCTGTCCTCCCGGCTCACCTACGTCAGCGGCGACTACCGCGACGCGTCCACGTTCGAGGCCCTGGCCGCCAAGCTGGAGGGTGTCGAGCGGCCGTTGTTCTACCTCGCCATCCCACCGGCCATGTTCGACGACGTCGTGCAGGGCCTCGCCGCCGTCGGCCTGACGGGCGAGGGCGCGCGCGTGGTCGTCGAGAAGCCGTTCGGGCGCGACCAGACCTCCGCGGCGGAGCTGAACGAGGTGCTCCACCGGGTGTTCCCGGAGGAGGCCATCTTCCGCATCGACCACTTCCTCGGGAAGGAATCGGTCGAGGACCTGCTGATCTTCCGGTTCGCCAACTCGATGCTCGAACCGCTGTGGAACCGCAACTACGTGTCGAGCGTGCAGATCACGATGTCGGAGACGTTCGGCGTCGAGGGTCGCGGCAAGTTCTACGAGTCGGTCGGCGCGCTGCGGGACGTGTTCCAGAACCACCTGCTGCAGATCATCGCCCTCATGGCGATGGAGCCGCCGGTCTCGTCCGACGAGAACGCGCTCAGCGACGAGAAGGTGCGGCTGTGGCGCCAGATCCGCGCCGTCGACCCGGACCGCATCGTCCGGGGCCAGTACCGGGGCTACACCGACGAGGCGGGCGTCGACGGCGGCAGCGACGTCGAGACCTTCGTGGCGCTGCAGCTCGAGATCGACTCGTGGCGCTGGGCCGGCGTGCCCTGGCTGGTGCGCACGGGCAAGAGCCTGCCGATCACGGCCACCGAGGCGGTCGTCACGTTCGCGGCACCGCCCCGCATGCTGTTCGCCAAGCGGGGCGCGCCGCGTCCCCAGCCGAACCGGCTGCGCTTCCGGCTCGGCACCGACGACGGCGTCACCCTCCAGCTGCAGACGAAGTCGCCGGGCGACGATCTGGTCAGCCGTCCGGTCGACCTCGAGGTCTCCTACGACTCGCTGTTCCCCCACCGGCAGCCGGCCTACCAGCGCCTGCTCGAGGACGCGATGGAGGGCGACCACCGCCGCTTCGGTCGGGCCGACGGGGTCGAGGAGCAGTGGCGCATCGTCGACACCGTGCTCGAGGACCCGCCGGAGGCCGAGCTCTACCGCGCGGGCACCTGGGGGCCGTCGCGCGCCGACCTGCTGGCGGCCTCGGTCGGCGGGTGGATCGAGCCCCTCACCGCCAGCTGACGGCGGCCACGCCGCGCGGTCCGGCTCGCACGGCGGGCCGGGGTCGACAACGATGGGGGCGTGCTGGCTGCGATCCCCTACACGACCTTCCCCACCATCGAGCTGGGCCCCCTCAACCTGCGGACCTTCGGGCTCATGGTGGCCCTCGGCGTGCTGCTCGGGGCGTGGGTCGCCGCGTCCTACGCCGAGCGCTTCGGCGTCGAGCGCGACGAGACCTACCGCGTCGGCACCTGGATGGTGCTCGCCGGCATCGTCGGCTCCCGGCTGACCTGGGCGCTCACCCACACCGACCAGATCGACAACCCCGTCGACGTGATCGCCATCTGGGAGGGCGGGATCCAGTTCTCGGGCGGCTTCATCTGCGCCATCATCGTGGGGCTGCCGTTCTTCCGCCGCTGGTCCCGCTTGCTGCGCTGGCGCATCCTCGACGGCTACGCCTTCGGCCTGGCGGTGGGCCTCGCCTTCGGGCGCATCGGTTGCTACGCGGTGGGCGAGCACTTCGGCCGCACCACCGACTTCTTCCTGGCGAGCCGGTACGACGGCGGCGAGGTGCGCGAACCGATGCTCGGCGACGTGCCGCTCGTGCCGGGCACGACGTTCCACAACACGTCGCTCTACGAGTTCATCTACATGATGGTGCTGTTCGGCATCCTGGGCGGCCTGGTGCTGCTCGCCCGGCGCAAGGGTCGGGAGGTCGTGCCGGGGACGCTCGTCGGCGTCTTCGTCCTCTACTACGGGGTGATGCGCTTCCTCAGCGACTCGCTGCGGGTGAACGACGAGCGGGTGCTGTCCATGACGGGGGCCCAGTGGATGTGCCTGGTCATGGTCCCGGCCGGCATCTGGATCCTTTGGAAGGTGCGCCCGGGCCTGGCCGCGCTGGCCGACGAGGCCGAGGTCGACGCGGCCGACGGCGATGCGGAGGAGTCCGAGGACGGGACGGGCGAATCGGAGGACGGGGCGGACGGCGCGGCGGCGAGCGATGAGGCCGGTGCCGAGGCCACGACCGGGTCCGACGAGGTGGACACCGCGGCGACGGTCGAGACCGGTAGCACCGGCGCCACGACCGGAACCGAGGAGACCGAGGACGCCGACGCCGAGACCGTCGACGCTGCCGAGCGGAACACCGCACGTGACACGGACGCCGCGCCCGACAAGGATGCAGAGGCTACGGTGCCGCACGCGGAGGGGTGACAACCCCTCCCGCAGCACGAGGGGCGAGCCGATGCATCACGGATCACCGCCGAGCCGGCGCCGGTGGCGGGCTGGCGCCGCCGGGCTGGGGGCGCTCACACTCACGCTGGCGATGGCTGCCTGCGGCGGCGACGACGGTGACGACGCCGCTGACGACGGCGCTGACGACGCCGCTGACGAGTCCCCCGAGGCGACCTTGCCGGCCGAGAGCGGCGACGCCCAGCTGGAGGTCAGCGACTTCTCCTTCTCGGACGTGACCGCGCCGGCCGGCGGCACGGTCGAGGTCGTCAACAGCTCCGGCGCGTCGCACACCGTCACCGCCGACGACGGGGCGTTCGACGAGCCGCTGGGCGCCGACGACACGATCCAGCTGACGGTGCCCGACGAGGCCGGCGAGTACCCGTTCCACTGCGAGATCCACTCGGACATGACGGCCACGCTCACGGCCGAGTGAGCAGCCGGCCGCCACCGGCTGTCATACCCCTTCGCTATCCTTCCGTCCATGGCGCTCGCCGTCCGCCCGCCACACGAGCACAGCCACCTCCGTCCGTTGACCTACGACGAGGTGCAGCAGTTCCCCGACGACGGCTACAGGTACGAGCTCGTCGACGGGGAGCTGCTGGTGACGCCGGCACCGAACACAGCGCATCAACGCGCCATCACGCAGTTGATCATCGTGCTGGCGGCAGCGGTCTCCGCCGAGATGGAGGCGCTCGTCGGGCCGGTCGACTGGTACGTCCGGCCGACCACCTGCTTCGAGCCCGACCTCGTGGTCGTGCGCCGCGACGGGCGAGCTGACGCCCAGAAGCTGCTCGAGCCCCCGGTGCTGGCCGTCGAGGTGCTGTCGCCGTCGACCCGCCACCGCGACGTCGGCCTCAAGCTGCGGGCCTACGAGGACGCCGGCCTCGCCTGGTACTGGGTGGTCGACCCGGTCGAGCCCCGGCTGACCGTGCACCGCCTGGTCGACGGCCGGTTCGCCCGCCTGGCGTCGGTCGCGGGCGACGAGTGCTACGCAGGCGACGAGCCGTTCCCGGTCACGCTCACGCCGGCCCAGCTGGTCGCCTGACGCCAGGCTGACCGATGCCGGTGCCCGTGCTGTTGCCCTTGCCAGCTGGGCCGGGCGCCCGCGGTCAGACCGGGGCCGGGTCGGGCGCCATGGCGGCGATGCGGGCCACCGAGCGGTACGCGGCCTCGGCGGGGCCCAGCTCGTCCTCGCGCAGCAGGTTGGCCATGATGCGCAGCACCCACTCCATCAGCGACTGCGAGCGCATGCCCACCCGGGTGAGCTCGCGCATGAGCACCGGCTGGCCGATGATCTTGGCGAAGTTGCGGGCGACCTTGAAGTACAGCCCGTACTCGTCGTCGAGCACCGTGGTGTAGCGGGCGAGGGGGGCGGCGGTGCCGGTGGCGATGGCCTCGTCGACCAGGTCGGCCGCCATGCGGGCCGTCTCGTAGGCGTAGTCGATGCCCTCGCCGTTGAACGGGTTGATCGACCCGGCGGCGTCGCCGACCAGCAGCCAGTTGGGCCCGACCTTGGGGTTGATCGAGCCGGCCATGGGCAGGCGCCCGCCGGTGGCGGGGGCGAGCATGGCGTCGGGGTCGATGCCCCAGCGCTCCGGTGCCGTGGCGGCCCACTCGGTCATCAGGTGGCTGGTGTTGACGTCCTTGTAGCCCTTGAACGTCGACAGCAGGCCGATGCCGACGTTGATCGTGCCGTCGCCCAGCGGGAAGATCCACCCGTAGCCGGGCATGGCGGCGCCCGCACGGTCGCGCACGTCGAGGCACGACTCGATCCAGGGATCGGCCGAGATGGGGGACTCGAAGTAGCCCCGGATGGCGATGCCCTGCGGGTAGGTCTTGTCGCGGGCGGCGCCGAGCGCCCGGCCGAACCGCGACAACGAGCCGTCGGCCACGATGACGTAGCGGGCCCGGATCTCGCGGGTCTCGCCCGTGACCTTGTCCTTGACCACGGCGCCGGTGAGCAGGCCGTCCCGGAGGAGCGGCCGCACGGCCTCGGTGGCCTGGTGCACGGTGGCGCCGGCACCGGCGGCGTGGTCGGCGACCATCTGGTCGAGGTCGCGCCGGCGCACCACGTACCCGTAGTTCGGGAAGACCGGATGCTCCGGCCACTTCAGCTCGAGGGTGATGCCGTGCGCCACGGCCCGCAGGCCGTCGTGGCGGTGGTGGTGGGCGGCGATCGCGGGCTCGAGGCCCATGTCTCGCAGCTGGTGGACGGCCCGGGGCGTGAGCCCGTCGCCGCACGTCTTGTCGCGGGGGAACGCCTTGCGCTCGAGGACGCAGACGTCGTGGCCGGCCTTGGCCAGCCAGAACCCGGCGGCCGCGCCAGCGGGGCCTCCTCCGATGACGAGGACGTCGTGCCGGTCAGCTGCCATGGGAACCGAGCCTAGGAGTTGCGAGGCGAGGTTCCCCAGGCAGGGTCAGCCGCCGAGGTCCTCGGCCGTCACGCCGGCTTCCTCGGAGAGCGGGCCCAGCTCGGCCTCGGCCAGGGTCATCTCGCCGAGGGCGACGGCCCAGAGGTCGGCGTAGTCCGCGTTGGCCTCGCTGACGTCCTCGCCGCTGAGCTCGCGCTCGTGCAGCACGACCTCGGCGATCTCCTGGTCGGTCAGCGTGGGCCACGGGGGCATGGTGCCGCCGCCGCCGACCGGCTTGTCGGTGTCGCCGTAGGTGCCCGCCGGCCAGTCCGCGGTGCCGATGCGCACCCAGGCGGCGTGGTCGCGCCAGTCGGGGAAGGTCTCGACGACCGCGCCGTCGGTGAAGCCGGGGGCGGACACGCCGTCGCCGGAACCGCCGTGGCAGGACGCGCAGTTGGCGCCGTACACCTCGGCGCCGAGCACCAGCGGATCGGCCTCGCCGGCGGGCGGCGGCTCGAGGGTGCGGACGTACACGTAGCCCCACAGGGGGAGCGCGGCCAGCGCGGTCATCGCCCAGTAGGGGATGCGCTTGCGGCGCTTGGCCGCCTGGATGTGGGCGGGCTCCGGCTTGGGCGGCTCGGGCGCGGCCGGCTCGACGGCCGCCGCAGGCGCGGGCGCCGGTGTGGCGGCCGCGGCGGGCACCGGCGATGCGGCCCCCTCGGTCGCGGCGGCGTCGCCGGTCGAGCCCTCGGGGGCGTCGTCGCCCCGGCCCATGGCGGCACGACGCTCGCGGGAGCGCTTGAGAAGGTGCTCGGGGATTTCGGTCAACGCAGCCTCCGCGGTCGGACCGAGTACAGGTTCCGCGGACAACGCCCGGATCGGCGACGAATCGGCGCGACGGATGCGCTGGCGGCGGGATCTGTGCTCACTCGGTCGGCCACTCTATGCAAGCCGCCGAGGCCACCACCAAGCCCGCACGACCACCGAGTCACGGGTCGAGCCGTGGCCTCGCTCACCTGCATCCCGAATGTGAACGGCTCCGAAGCACCGTGCTAAACCTGCCGAGGTCGCCGGCCCCCGCCGGTCGGTACACTTCAATGTGAGCGATTTCACGAGGAGTCGCTGAGTCTTGGTCGCCTTCATCTGCACCCTTCTGGTTGGCTTCGCCGGCGTCGGCGCCGTCCTCCTCTACGCCAAGCGTCGCCCGGTGGGCGCGCCCCTGTCGTGGGGCGAGGCCATGGCCGCGTCGGTGTTCGCCATGTTCCTCTTCCTCTGGTGGTACGGGGTCATCCCGCACCAGTGGCTCACCTTCGCCGAGGGCGAGCTGAGCTGGCGGCCGGACAAGTACCTGGTCGAGCCCACGGGCAACCAGCCGCTCACCATCAGCTACAAGACGCTGGCCGACCTGATCGCCGTCGTCATCTACGGCGTGGGCCTCGGCCTGCACATCATGCTGTGGGCCGTCTGGAACGACCGCGCCAAGCAGAAGCCGGCGGTGGTGCCCGCATCGCGCTACGGCCGTCCGCTGGTGCGGAAGGGGTAGGGCATGGCGAAGACCGACGCGAACCCGCCGATGCCGGAGTTCCGCGACGACTACGTGCTCCAGCAGGTCGACGCGGCATGGCTGTCCAAGGCCGTCAAGCCGAAGCAGTTCATCCACATCGACCAGTCCGAGTGCATCATGTGCGAGGGCTGCGTCGACATCTGCCCGTGGAAGTGCATCCACATGCTGTCGCCCGAGGCGATCGCCGAGGCGACCAACACCGCCCAGCCCGGCGTCGACCCCGACGACCAGATCGTGTTCCTTATCGACGAGGACGTCTGCACCCGCTGCGGGCTCTGCGTCGACCGCTGCCCCACCGGCGTGATCATCATGGGCAAGGCCGGCGTCGCCCCCCGCGAAGGCGACCCCCACCAGCGCGACAACAAGCACGGCTACGCCTACGGCATGCGGTTCTAAGGGGAACGTGACATGGCGCGTCGCATGAGCATCCGAGACCGACTGCCGAAGCC
>DASUQS010000003.1:0-3135 GCA_036280455.1 Acidimicrobiales bacterium | reverse complement strand
GGCTGGGTCGCGATCGAGAACTCGTCCAGGCCGTCGAACGCGGCTGCGAAGGTCTCGTTGTTCAGGTCGTCGCCTGCCGCGGTGGCCACGACCTCGAACAGGTCGAGGAAGCTGCACGAGAGCGAGAGACCGGACAGAACGTTCTCGTCGGTCTCCTCGCGCTCTTCCTGGGGCAGGATCGTCACGTCGGGATTGGCCGCGGTGTAGGTGTCCCGGCAGTCGGCGAACGACTCCTGCTCGAGTAGATCGCCTGGCGGCGCGGCCGACACCACGCCGCGGGCGGCGTCCGCGCTGACGCTCGTGCCGAGGTTGAGCAACGTCTCCTGGTCCAGCACCCAGATGTCGACGTCGAGGCCGAGCGCAGCGTTGTTGCGGATCGTCGAGCCCGGGTTGCCGGCGACGAGGAGCGTGTCGGCTCCGGAGGAGCGGACACGCTCGCCGAGGGCGGACCACGCGGCATCCTCGGCCGGGATGTCGCCGATGGGCGCATCGAGCGAGAGGTCGTCGACCGGCTCGACGTCGTAGTCCTCCAGCGCCTCGAGGACCGAGTCGTGGGCGTCCTGCGCGTCGGAGTTGGTGACCACCGCGACGCTGGCGTCTTCGAGCATCCCCTCGGAATCGAGCAGGCCCAGGAGGATGTCGGCCTGCCGGGTGCGCGTCGCCCGGTCGGTGATCCACGGTGCCTGTGCTTCGGCCAGGCGCTCGGCGCTCTGCACGCCGCCGACGAGGATCGTCTCCTGCTGGCCGACGATGCACGAGTTGGCGGGTTCGGCCGGGCCGAGGAACCCGCCGAGCACGGCGAACACCTCGTGCTCGTCGGTCAGGCGCAGGCACACCGCCTCGGCGTCCTCGGTGCCGAGCGGGCTGTAGGGCTCGTAGACGACCTCGATCTGCCGGCCGTTGATGCCGCCGTCCTCGTTGAGGGCGTCGACCATCGTCTGGAAGGCGAGCTCCTGGTCGCCGTAGCCGCTGGCCGCCAGGCCCTGCTCGACGAGGCTGTCGAAGTCAAGGTACGTGTACCCGATCGTGATCGTGTCGGCCGTGACGCCGCGGGCGCTCGCGGTCTGGCCTGAAGCGCCGCCTTCCGTCGTCGGCTCGTCGTTGGCCGAGTCGTCGTCGGCGGCGCAGCCCGCCGCGACGAGGGCCAGCGACGTCCCCGCGACTGCCAGGCGCATCAGCAATCGGTGTCGGACAGGCATGTTCCACCCCCCAAGGTCCCTGACACGGCGTCAGGAATGAGGAGACCCTAACCGATTTGTCAATCGAGTCGATTAGAGTTCCCGCTCATGAGCCTGGGTGAACTGCTCGACGGCGACGCGACCGGCATCGCCGCCGCCATCGCGAGACGGGACGTGACACCCACCGAGGTCGTCGCCGCCGCCATCGACCGCATCGCGGAGCGCAACCCCGCGCTGAACGCGGTCATCGCCGAGCGGGCCGAGGCCGCCATGGCCGACGCCGCCGCGGTGGTGCCCGGCGCCGCCCCCCTGGCGGGCGTCCCGTTCGTCGTCAAGGACCTGGGCGCCAAGGTGGCCGGCTCGCCGTCCACCGGTGGCAGCCGGCTCTTCGCCATCGACGCCGCGCCGGCCGACACCGAGCTCGTCGCGCGCTACCGGCGGGCCGGGCTCGTGATCCTGGGCATGACGAACACGCCCGAGCTCGGCCTGAGCGCCTCGACCGAGCCCGTGCTGCACGGCCCGACCCGAAACCCGCACGACCGGCGGCGTTCGCCCGGCGGTTCGTCGGGCGGCACCGCGGCCGCCGTCGCCTCCGGCATGGTGCCGGTCGGGCACGCCAGCGACGGTGGCGGCTCCATCCGCATTCCCGCGTCGGCGTGCGGGCTCGTCGGGCTGAAGCCAACACGCGGCCGCACGCCCACCTACCCGATCCCGGGGGCGCTCTCGGCGCCGCTGAGCGTCAACCACGCGCTGGCGCGCAGCGTGCGCGACAGCGCTCTACTGCTCGACGTCGCCGCCGGGCCGGTCCCCGGCGACCCCACGATGGCGCCGCCGCCGTCGCGCCCGTTCCTCGACGAGGCGTCCGCGGCCCCGGGCCGGCTGCGCATCGCCGTCTCTTCCGCCCGGCCCGACGGCACTCCCGTCCACCCCGACTGCGCGGCCGCGGTGCGCGATCTCGCAGACCTGCTCGCCTCGCTCGGTCACGAGGTCTCCGAGGCCGCGCCTGAGATCCCCCTCGACGGCAGCATGACCGCGCTGGCCATCGGGATGGCCGCCCCGCTCGCGTCCAAGGTCGACGCCCGCCTGGAAGAGCTCGGGCGCGGGCTCGCCGACGACGACCTCGAGCCGTTCACCCGGGTCATGTACGACGTGGGCAAGGGTCTGACCGGCGTCGATGTCGTGCGCGCCCTGGACGCGGTCGAGCAGGTCGCCCAGGCCGTCGGACCGTTCTTCGCCCGCTATGACCTTCTCCTCACCGCCACCCTGGCCGAGCCGGCCCCCGAGCTCGGTGTGCTCGACACGACGAAGCCCGAAGTCATGTACGCCCGTGCCGGCGACTTCTCGGCGATGACGAGCATCTACAACATCACCGGCCAGCCGGCGATCTCGCTGCCGACCGGGCGGGACACCACCGGCGTGCCGATCGGAACGCAGCTGGCGACGGCGTTCGGAGGCGAGGCGCTGCTGCTGCGGATCGCCGCCCAGATCGAGCAGGCTCGCCCGTGGCCGACCCGGCCGGCATGGCCCACGACGCTCTGACCCGCCGGGGTCGAGGCCCGCTTGGCCGCCGAACCGGCGCGTCGGCGGGGTGCTCAGCCCGCCGGGGTCACGTCGGGACGGCGCAGGAGGACCGTGCGCCTGGCGATGCGCCAGCCATCGGCGGTGTGCACCGCCACGTCGCGGTAGGTGACGCTGCCGACCCGCCCGCCCACGCCCACGCCCACGCCCTTCGACAGGACTTGCACAGCTCCGTCCGGTTCCTCCCCATCTCGAACGTGCTGATGTCCTGGCCGCGGTTCGTGTCCCGTGGGGTGGTGTAGGTCGTAGGGGTCCACCCGCGGGTGGGCCACCGGCGTGATCTTCGACGTGTTCCTTGCCGTGGTTCACGAAGGAGAAGCCCACCGGTGGCCCTCACTGATTCTGACCTGTCCGAACTGCTCGCCGCGCTCAAGGCCGG
>DASUQS010000002.1:0-14778 GCA_036280455.1 Acidimicrobiales bacterium | reverse complement strand
GAGCCGCCGGAGGTGCCGGTGCCCGACCGGTCGGGCGACGGGCTGGCGGACGCCGCGCTGTGGCGGTCGGTGCAGGCCCTGCCACCCAAGCAGCGCAGCGCGGTGGTGCAGCGCTACCTGCTCGATCGCCCGTACGCCGAGGTGGCGGCGGTGATCGGCTGCAGCGAGGACGCGGCCCGCCAGAACGTGCGGGCCGGGTTGGCGCGGTTGCGCCAGGACATCCCCCAGGAGGTGGTCCGATGAGTCCCGTCGACGACACCCAGGAGATCGTGGCCCGCCTGCGCGAGCTCGGTGTGCGCGGCCGCCCGGCCGCCCGGCCGGCCAACGGGAACACCCCGGAGCCGTACCAGTCCGATGTCGACCACCTGGTCGCAGCGGCGCTGGCAGGCGCCGAGGCCGCGGGCCTCGTCGACGTCGCGTGGGTGGTCGAGGACACACCGATCGGGCCTCTCACCCTCGCGGCCACGCCGGCGGGCCTCGTCAGCGTCGGGTTCGGGCGCGAGGACGACGTGCTGCCCGGCCTCGCGACCCGCATCTCGCCGCGCGTGGTCCACCTGCCCGCCCGCTTCGACCAGGTCCGCCGCGAGCTCGACGAGTACTTCGCGGGTCGCCGCCGCCACTTCGACGTCGCCCTCGACCGCCGCCTCTCGCACGGCTACCGGCTCGCCGTGCTCGAGGAGCTCAGCACGGTCCCCTTCGGGGAGACGGTCAGCTACCGCGATCTGGCGGAGCGCACCGGGAGGCCGGGTGCCAGCCGGGCGGTCGGCTCCGCCATGGCCACCAACCCGATTCCCATCGTGGTGCCGTGCCATCGCGTGTTGCGCACGGGCGGCGCGCTCGGCGGCTACGGCGGCGGCCTCGACACCAAGGTGTGGCTCCTGCGTCACGAGGGCGCGCTGTTGAGCTGATGGTCGGCCTCGTCACCCGTGGCGACCGATGGCCAGTTCCTGCTCGTAGCGGTCGATCGTGCGGTTGCGGTAGACGGCGAGGGCGACGGCCGCGGTCGCGGCCGCGGCGAGGATCAGGCGGCGCATGAACGCAGGGTAGGCTCGCTTGCCTGCCCGGATGATGGAACTGGCAGACATGGACGCCTCAAACGCGTCTGCTCGAGAGGGCGTGCGGGTTCGAATCCCGCTCCGGGCACAGATCAGCGCTGCACGGTCGCCGGGCCGATGCCCAGCGTGTGCGGTCACTTCTGGTCGCGCCGAAGCATCGTGATGCGATACGGATAGGGTCGACGCAGGGTCTGTTGGGCCCGCCCGTTCGTGCCAACGACGTCAGAGCGGGGGCCGCAGGGTGCACGGTGCGCCCTCTGCGTCCGGCTCCGCCCGCGAATCGCGAGCACGCGGTTGGTGGTCAGGGGCGCGCGGCCGGGCGCAGGACGGCCGAGACCTTCTGGAAGGTGTGACTGCGTTGCAGGCAAGTGACGACGGCAAGGTCCTCGCCAAGACCAACTTCGACGACATCTACGACCAGCCCGATCCCCGTGCCTACTACCGCTGGCTCGGCAGCTACGACTACGCGGTGCCCCACTACGGCCAGCAGATGTTCCGTCAGGTGTTGGATGCGCTTCCCGTCGCCCAGCCCACCCTCGTCGACCTGTGTTGCTCCTACGGCGTGAACTCGGCACTGCTCAAGCACGACCTCGAGCTCAGCGACCTCTACGAGCGGTACACGTCGCCGGAGATCCTCGGCCTGCCGACGGAGGAGCTGGCCGAGCTCGACCGCGAGTTCTACGCCAGCGTCCGCCGGGACGACGCGCCCGCGGTGATCGGCTTCGACGCGGCCACCAACGCCATCGAGTACGCCGTCGACGTCGGCCTGATCGATCGCGGGGTGGTGCAGAACCTCGAGACCGGCGATCCGTCGGCCGACGTGGCGGCCGCCGTGAACGCCGCCGACCTCCTGACCGTCACGGGCGGGATCGGCTACGTCACCGAGCGGACCTTCGATCGCCTGCTCGCCTGCTCCGATCCGGAGAACCCGCCGTGGGTGGCGTCGCTCTGCCTGCGCACGGTCCCGTTCGAGCCGATCGCGGACTGCCTCGCCGCGCAGGGCCTCGTGACCGAGCACCTCGACGGGGTGACGTTCCCGCAGCGGCGCTTCACGGGGGCCGACGAGCGCGAGTACGCGCTGAGCGAGCTCGACGCTCTCGGTGTCGACGCCGAGGGCCGCGAGGCCGAGGGGGCGTACCACGTGAACGTCTTCCTGTCGCGGCCGGCGGAGGACGTCGCCGAACGGTCGATCGACGAGATCCTCACGGACATCCCGGCCACGACGGACCACCTCCCGTCTCCGTGATCCGTGCCCGGCGCCCGCTGTGCGCGCGGCGCCCGTCCACCGTCGGGACCGCTGATCGCTGCAGCGGTCCCGACGTCCGGTGGTCGGAGGCGCTACGTTCGGTGAGCACGTAGCGACATGGACCTCTTCGACTACCTCGGCGACGTGCCGTCGTACCTCCGCGATGACTGGTCGGACCTCCTCGACCTGGCCGTGGAGCACGCCCAGGTGGTGATCGTCGCCATGGTGATCGCGACCGTCATCGGCGTCGGGCTCGGATTCCTCACCTACCGCCGGCCGTCCGCCGCCAAAGCGGCGTTGACGGTCACCGGCACGTTCCTCACGATCCCGTCGTTCGCGCTGTTCGGCCTGTTCATCCCGCTGCTGGGGCTCGGCTACCGGCCGACGGTCGTGGCCCTCGTGATGTATGCGCTGCTGCCGATCGTGCGCAACACGATCACCGGCCTGCGGGCCGTCGACCCGGCGATCACCGAGTCCGCACTCGGCATGGGGCTGTCGCGGTGGCAGCGCCTGCGCCGCATCGAGCTGCCGCTCGCCTGGCCGGTGATCATCACCGGCGTCCGGGTGTCGACCCTGATCACGGTCGGCATCGCGGCGATCGCCGCGGTGGTCAACGGGCCGGGCCTCGGCGAGCCGATCTTCCAGGGCCTGCGGGCGACGGGCACCCAGCGGGGCTTCAACCAGGCGTTCGGTGGGACGCTGGGCGTGGTGATCCTCGCCCTCTCGTTCGAGGCGCTGTTCGCCGTGATCACCCGACTCACCACGTCCAAGGGGCTGCGATGAGCGACCGTCGGTGCGAGCCGGGTGCGCAGCACCAGGAGCGAGGCGAGATTCCCGAGCCGATGATCCGCCTGGAGGAGCTCACGAAGCGGTATCCCGGCCAGGCCACCCCGGCCGTCGATGCCGTCACCATGGACATCCCCGAGGGCGAGATCGTGGTGTTCGTCGGGCCGTCGGGGTGCGGCAAGACGACGACGCTCAAGATGATCAACCGCATCATCGAGCCCACCTCGGGCCGCATCGTGCTGCGCGGCGAGGACGTCACGCGCGCCGATCCCGACGAACTGCGGCGTCACATCGGGTACGTGATCCAGCAGATCGGCCTCTTCCCGCACATGACCATCGCGGACAACGTGGGCCTCGTGCCCCGCCTGCTCAAGTGGGACAAGGCGCGCGTCGGCGAACGGGTCGACGAGCTCCTCGCGCTGGTGGGCCTCGAGCCGTCGGAGTACCGGAACCGCTATCCCAAGGAGCTCTCCGGCGGCCAGCGGCAGCGGGTCGGCGTGGCGCGAGCGATGGGCGGCGACCCGCCCGTGATGCTGATGGACGAGCCGTTCGGGGCCATCGACCCGATCACCCGCGACCGGCTGCAGAACGAGTTCCTCCGCATCCAGGCCGACATGCGCAAGACGATCGTGTTCGTCACCCACGACATCGACGAGGCGATCAAGATGGGCGACCGCATCGCCATCCTCGGGATGCAATCGCGGATCGCCCAGTACGACAGCCCCGAGACCATCCTCACCGCCCCGGCGGACGGCTTCGTCGAGGACTTCATCGGGGCCGGCGCCGCGCTCAAGCGGCTCAACCTCACCCGCGTGCGCGAGGTCGAGCTCGACCAGTGGGCCGTGGCGCGCATGGACGAGGACCGCACGACGCTCCGTCGCATGCTGGCCGACAGCGACCACGGTTCGTTGCTGCTCGTCGATGCCGAGAACCGGCCGGAGCGCTGGATCACCGCGCGCGACCTGGCTCGGGAGAGCGAGGCGCTCGACCACGTCGGCCTGCCGGCCACCGCGGTCGTCGAGCCCCAGGCCACCCTGCGCGACGCGCTGGACGAGATGGTCACCTCGACGGTGGGCTGCGCGGTCGTCACCGACGGCCAGGGCCGCTACCAGGGTGTCGTCGACCTCGGCACGGTGATGAAGGCCGTCGACGAGATGCGCGCCGACGCCCTCGAGCGCGACCGCGCCGCGGCCCGGGCGGGCAACGGGCCGCGGGACGCCGAGAACGACCCGGACGCCACCGAGGGGGTCGGCTGAGTGCCCGGCGTCGCGGAGGCCGGCACCGCCGGTCGCGCCGATGCCGACGTCGCGCGCGGCGCGGACGAGCTGCTGGCCGAGCTCGGCGGGCCGCCGCGGCTCTGGCGCTGGCTCGCCACCCCGGCGCTGCTCGCCCTCGTGTGCGTCGCCCTGTACCTGTACGTGCAGGACCAGGACCTCGACCGCATCGAGGTCGTGAGCCTCAACGCCGACATGATCCGCCAGCGGCTGGAGGAGCACCTGCGGCTCACGTTCGTGTCGACGTTCTGGGTCGTCGCCATCGCGGTGCCGCTCGGCATCGTCCTGACCCGGCCGTGGGCCCGGCGCTTCTCCTCGATCGCGCTCGGCATCGCGAGCATCGGCCAGGCCGTTCCGTCGATCGGCGTCCTGGTGCTGCTGGCGGTGGTCGTCGGCATCGGCTTCGAGGAGGCGATCTACGCCCTCGTGATCTACGCCGTCCTCCCGGTGTTGCGGAACACGATGGTCGGCCTCGAGCAGGTCGACCCCACGCTGATCGAGGCCGGCCGCGGCATGGGGCTCACCACCAGGCAGGTCCTGACGCGGATCGAACTGCCCCTGGCGGTCCCCGTGATGCTGGCCGGCATCCGCACCGCGCTCGTGATCAACGTCGGCACCGCCACCCTCGCGACCTTCATCGGCGCCGGCGGTCTGGGTTGGCTGATCAACCAGGGCAACATCCACGACCGCACACCGGTCCTGCTGGTCGGGAGCGTGCTCACCGCCGTCGTGGCGCTGACGCTGGACTGGATCGCCGGGATCGTCGAAGACGTCGTCCGCCCCAAGGGCCTCTGATCGGGGCTGACGCAGGTCCGCACGCGTCGTCCGGCATCGGGAGCTCGCCTACCAGGGAGAAGACAGCTCATGCTCACGAAGACACGCAGCCTCCGAGGGCTTCTCGCTCTCGCCTCGGCCGGCGCGGTGCTGGCCGCAGGATGCGGGGGAGACGACGACAGCGCCGACGGTGGTGCGAGCACCGACGCATCGATCTGCGTCGGCGGGGAGTTCTCGACACGACCCGACGGGCTGCCGGGGCTCGAGGAGGCCTACGGCTTCGAGTTCCCGGCCGACGCCGTGACCGCGCTCGACGAGGACGCCCTCGTCTACAACGAGGTCGATTCGGGCAGCTGCACGTTCGGGTCGATCTTCGCCACCGACGGGCGGGTCGGTGCGCTCGGCCTGACCGTCCTGGAGGACGACGAGGACTTCTTCCCACCGTTCAACGGCTCGGTCAACGTGCGGACCGAGGTGCTCGACGAGAACCCGGACCTCGCGGAGCTGTTCGCCCCGATCTCCGAGTCCCTGGACGACGAGACGATGGTCGACCTCAACGCCCAGGTCGACGTCGACGGCGACGACCCCGAGGACGTCGCCCGCGAGTGGCTGGACGACAACCCGGTCGACGACTCGATCGATCTGTCCGGCGTATCGGTGACGGTGGGCAGCAAGGAGTTCACCGAGCAGCTCATCCTGGGCTACATCACCAAGTTCGCGCTCGAGGATGCCGGCGCATCCGCCAGCGACCAGATCGGCCTCGTGGGCAGCACCACGGTGCGGGAGGCGCTGACGTCCGGTGAGATCGACCTGTACTGGGAGTACCTCGGCACCGGCTGGGTGACCTACCTGGGCAACGAGTCCGGCATCCCCGACGTGCAGGAGCAGTTCGAGGCCGTTCGGGACGCGGACGCCGCCAACGGCATCACCTGGCTCGAGCCGGCCCCGTTCAACAACACCTACGCCATCGCCATGACCGACGAGGCATCCGAGGAGCTCGGCATCACCAAGATCTCCGAGATCGGCGACCTGATCGCGGGCTGATCGAGCGCTGATCGGGGGCGCAGGAGGCGAGCGCCGAGGGGCGATCCTCCGCTGCAGGCGCAGCGGAGGGTTGTCCCTCGGCACATCGGGACGACAATGGAGCACATGCCCCCTGCGTTCTCGGACCGTCGCGATGCCGGGCGGCGGGTGGCCGAGCGCCTCGCCGACCTGGCCGGTGACCGCAGTGCCGCCGGCGACGGCGACTCGGTCAGCGGCGATGGCCGGGACGGGCCCCCGGGAGGCGCCAGCGAGGCGGGCATCGTCGTCCTCGGCCTGCCCCGCGGCGGGGTGCCCGTCGCCGCCGAGGTGGCATCGGCGCTGCACGCCCCGCTCGACGTGCTCGTCGTGGGCAAGGTCGGGGTCCCGGGTCACGAGGAGCTGGCGCTGGCGGCGGTCGCGGCGGACGGACAGATCGCGGCCAACCCGTCCGTGATCGCCGCCGTCGGGCTGACCGCCGACGAGGTCGCCGACCTGGCCGGGCGCCAGGTGCGCGCCCTCGCCCGCCGTGCCGGCGAGCTGCGCGGGGGGCGCGCGCCCGAGCCGCTGGCCGGGCGGACCGTGGTGATCGTCGACGACGGCATGGCCACCGGTGCCACGATGCGGGTCGCCGTCGACGTCGTGCGCGGGCGATCCCCGCGCTCGCTCGTCGCGGCCGTGCCCGTGGCGGCCGCTGAGGCGGTGGCGGCGCTGGCCTCGCAGGTCGATCGCATGGAGTGCGTGCTCACACCCCCCGGCTTCCGCGCCGTCGGACCCTGGTACAGCGACTTCACCCAGGTCACCGACGACGAGGTGCGCTCAGCGCTGCATCGCGCCGATGACGCGTGACAGCAGCGGGTCGGTGAACACGTCGGCGAGCGGCAGCGGCAAGGGGATCGACCAGTTGGGGCGCTCGTCGGTCGTGCCCGGCAGGTTGGGCCGCTGGCGGAGCGCCAGGCAGTCCTCGATCGTGGCGGCCACGAGCGCGCTGGGCGCGCCGGCGAGGCGCGCGTGCGCAGCCACGATCACCTCCTCGACCGGCGCCTCCGGCCCGAGCCCGGTCAGCCCCATCAGCCGTCCCCGCAGGCGTTCGAGCGCCCCCTCGTCCGGCTCGATGCCGGCGGCCCGTTGGTCGGCCGCGTCCTCGCCGGACCACACGCCCGCCACGGTGGGCAGGTCGTGCGTGGTGATCGCGGCCAGCGCCTGCGCCGGGTACTCGTCGGGCGGACCGCCCTCGAACCAGGCGAGGCGGTAGGAGAGCACGCCGGCATCCGCCAGCGCCACCCGCACCTCGGGCTCGACGGTCCCGAGGTCCTCGCCGACGACGACCGCGCCGGCGCGGGCGCTCTCGATCGCCAGCACCGCCAGCATCTCGTCCCCGCGATAGCGCACGTAGGCGCCGTCGGCGGGTCCGCCGCCCGGCGGGATCCAGAACAGGCGGAAGAGGCCCATCACGTGGTCGATGCGCAGGCCGCCACCGTGGCCCAGCGCGGCCCGCCACAGCGCGGCGAGGGGCTCGTAGGCCGCCTCGCGCAGGGCATGGGGGACGAACGGCGGCAGCCCCCAGTCCTGTCCCGATCGGTTGAACTCGTCGGGCGGCGCACCGACCCGCACGCCGTCGGCGAGCAGGTCCTGCATCGCCCAGGCGTCCGCACCGTCGGGATCGACGCCGATCGCGAGGTCGGTGAGGAGGGGGAGCGGCTCTTCCGCACGGCGGAGCTGCTGGTCGACCTGGAACTGCACCCACGCCCAGAAGGCGACCCGCTCCGGCTGGGCCCGGGCGAAGGCGGCGACCCCGTCGCGGTCCGGGCGCCGGTGCTCGGCGGGCCAGGCCCGCCACCCGGCCCCGTGGTGCTCGGCGAGGGCGCAGAAGCGGGCGTAGGTCTCGAGGTCGGCGCCCATCTCCTCCCGCCACCGCTCGAAGCGCGGGTCGGCGCTGTTCATCGCCCACAGCAGCTCGAGGGCGCGGCGTTTGAGCTCCCACACCTGGTCGCGGTCGACGACCGGGCCGTCGTTGAGACGCCGTGCGCGCGCGGCGAGCTCGTGCAGCGTGGCGTGGGTGGCCGCGCCGGGCACCTCATCGATCCGCAGCGCCAGCGGGTTCGACCATCGCCGGCTGGAGGGGAAGTACGGGCTGGGCTCGACGTGGTCGAGCGGCAACGGGGCGTGGAGCGGGCTGACCGCCAGCATCCCGGCCCCGCGACCGGCGGCCCACGTGCCGATCGCCCGCAGGTCGGCCAGATCGCCGATGCCCCAGCTCTCGGCCGACCGGCACGCCGGCAGCTGCACGGTCAGCAGCCACTGGCGCAGGTCGGGCGGGAGGTGACAGCGGCCGGGCGTGATCATCAGACGGGTGACGGGGCCATCGTCGAGCGGCTGCAGGTCGTGGTACCCGACCGGAAGGTCGCCGGGCAGCGACCCGTCGGCCCGGAGGGTCGTTCCGTCCTCCAGGTGCAGGTCACACGGGCCGAGCAACGGCTCCCTCGCCCCGGCGCGCACGATCCACAGCGGGCGGGTCGGTGGCGGGGGGCCGTCGCCGGGGGCGCCACCGTGCATGGCGGCGCGCAGGGCCGCGCGGGTCTCGTCGGACGTGGCGTGCCACGTGCCGTCCACGTCGAAGTACCCGTCGTCGATGCCCCAGGGGTCGGTGGCCATCGCCGCGCACGGTACCCGGGAAAGGCCCCGGACAGCCTCGGTCGCCGCACCCCCTAAACTCGGCCCATGTCCAAGTCGTCGGTCGAGCGGCGCCTCAGCCAGGTCACCGAACGGCTGAAGCAGTTGCGTGAGGAGCTCCAGGTCAGCGCCGAGCAGCTCGCTCATCTGGCCGATGCCGCCGATGACGCGCGCCTGCGGTCGCTGGTGTCCGAGACGCCGGTCGCGGACGTCGACCACCGTCAGGCCGAGCGCCACGCCGAGGCGATGCGCCGCCACCAGGCCAAGGTCGCCGAGGAGATCGCAAAGTTGGAGCGCGACCAGGACGACTTGCTCGACCGGTTCGTGGCCGAGTCCAAGTCGCGCTAGAAGTGCAGTTCGACCGAAAGGAACGCCCTTGGCAACACGCGTCGTCATCGCCGAGGACGAGGCCATCATCCGCCTCGACCTGAAGGAAACCCTCGAGGAAGAGGGCTATGAGGTCGTCGGCGAGACGGGTCGCGGCGACGAGGCGGTCAAGCTCGTGCGTGAGCTCGAGCCCGACCTCGCCATCCTCGACATCAAGATGCCGGGCCTCGACGGCCTGGCCGCCGCCCGCGAGATCGTGGCCGAGGGCCGCTGCGCCGTGCTGATCCTCACCGCGTTCAGCCAGCGCGACCTGATCGAGCAGGCCCGCGACGCCGGGGCGCTCGCGTACCTGGTCAAGCCCTTCGAGCGCAGCGAGCTGGTGCCGGCCGTCGAGGTCGCCATCGGGCGCAACCAGGAGATCAACGCGCTCAAGGACCAGACGGCCAGCCTCGAGGAGCAGCTCGAGACCCGCAAGATCGTCGACCGGGCCAAGGGCAAGCTCATGGACGAGTTCAGCCTCAACGAGAACGCCGCGTTCGGCTTCATCCAGAAGCGGGCGATGTCCGAGCGGGTCACGATGCGCGAGATCAGCCAGCGCATCATCGACGGCGACATCAAGCCGGACGCGTAGCGCCCCGTTCCCGTGGCCGGCGACCCCCTCATCCTGATCGACGGAAACTCGCTCACCTACCGGGCGTTCTTCGCGCTGCCCACCGACCTGGCGACAGCCTCCGGGCAGGTCACCAACGCCGTGTTCGGGTTCACGTCGATGCTGATCAACCTGATGCGCGACCACGGGCACCGCCGCATGGCGGTGGCGTTCGACCGGCCCGAGCCGACGTTCCGCCACGAGCAGCTCGACACGTACAAGGCGGGCCGCGAGGCCGCGCCCGACATCCTGCGCCAGCAGATGGGGCTCGTGCGCGAGGTGGTCGAGACGCTCGGCATCACGGTGCTGGAGCTGCCGGGCTACGAGGCCGACGACATCATCGCCACGCTCGCCACGCAGGGCCGCGACGCGGGCCTCGACGTCATCGTCGTGACCGGCGACCGCGACGTGTACCAGCTGGTGGAGGACCCGCACGTCAAGGTGCTCTACAACCGGCGGGGCGTGTCCGACTACGTGCTCTACGACGAGGCCGGCATCACCGAGCGCACCGGCGTCACGCCCGAGCTCTACCGCCAGTACGCGGCGCTGCGGGGCGACCCGTCCGACAACCTGCCCGGCGTCCCCGGGGTGGGGGAGAAGACCGCCGCCAAGCTGATCAACAAGTACGGCGGCATCGACGGCATCTTCGAGCATCTCGACGAGCAGACACCCAAGCTCCGGGCCAACCTGGCCGAGCACGAGGCGAACGTCCGCCAGAACGCGGAGCTGATGAAGCTCGTGTGCGACGCCCCGGTGGGAACGACCGTCGACGAGCTCGACCGGCGGCCCGCCGACGTCGACGAGGTGCGTCGCCTCTTCGACTTCCTCGAGTTCCACAGCCTGGCCGAACGCCTCACCGAGGCGCTGGGCGAGGACCTGGGCCTCGGCGGCGAACCGGCCGAGGTCATCGAGGCCGAGGTCACGGTCCTCGCCACGCCCGCGGACGCCATCGCCGCGCTCGACGCCGCCCGCAGCGGCAGCGCCGGCGAGCCCCTGGCCATGGCCGCGACGTGGTCCGGCAGCGAGGGCCGCTCGCCCGTCGAGGGCATCGCCTTCGTGACCGACCCCGGCGGGGGAGCGGTCGCCTGGGTGCCCGCCGACGTGCTCGGCGACGAGGGCGTCCGCTCCGCGCTCACGGCCCTCGTGGCCCGCAGCGTCGACGGCGGCCGCCCGATCGCGGCCCACCAGGCCAAGGCGCTCATGCGCTCGCTGCTCGACGCCGGGGTCGACGTCCGCAACCTCGGTCTCGACACCGCGATCGCCGCCTACCTGCTCGATCCGGCCGAGTCGCGCTACCTGCTCGACGAGGTCCTGCGCCGCTACGCATCCGCCGAGCTGCCGGCGGACGGAGCCGCCTCCGAAGGCCAACTCGACCTCGACGGCTCGGGCGTCAGCGACGCGCTGCGCACCGCCCGCTACGCCCTCGCGGTCGAGCGACTGATCGAGCCGCTCACCCGTGCGCTCGACAACCAGGGCCTGCGCGGCCTGTACGACGACATCGAGGTGCCGCTCGTGCGGGTGCTCGCCCGCATGGAGCACGCCGGGGTCGGCGTCGACGCCGACGAGCTGCGGGGGCTGCGCGACCGGCTGACGTCCGAGGTCGAGCGGCTGCGCCAGGCCATCTGGGACGACGCCGGCATCGGCGAGTTCAACGTCAACTCCACGCCGCAGCTGCGCGAGATCCTGTTCGACAAGCTGGGGCTCACGCCGCAGAAGAAGACGAAGACCGGCTACTCGACCGACGCGTCGTCGCTCGAGAAGCTGGCCGGCCAGCATCCGATCGTCGATCACCTGCTGGCCTACCGCGAGGTCGAGAAGCTGCGCTCGACCTACGGCGACGGGCTGCTGGCCGAGGTCGCGCCCGACGGCCGCATCCACGCGACGTTCAACCAGACGGTGGCCCGCACCGGGCGGCTGTCGTCCGATCAGCCGAACCTGCACAACATCCCGGTGCGCAGCGAGATCGGCCGCGAGTTCCGGCGCGCCTTCGTGCCCGCGCCGGGCTGCGAGCTGCTCGTCGCCGACTACAACCAGATCGAGCTGCGCTGCATCGCCCACCTGGCGCAGGACCCCGGCCTGATCGAGAGCTTCACCGCGGGCCGCGACATCCACACGGAGACGGCGTCGCGCATCTTCAGCGTCGAGCCGGGCGACGTGTCGATCGAGCAGCGCTCCAAGGCCAAGATGGTCAGCTACGGGCTGGCCTACGGCATGGAGGCCTACGGCCTCGGGCAGCGGCTGAACATCCCGACCGAGGAGGCCGCGCTCATCCTCGCGGCCTACTTCGAGGCGTTTCCCGCCGTGCGCGACTACATGGACCGCACGGTCGCCGAGGCCCGCCAGCGGGGGTACACGGAGACCCTGTTCGGCCGCCGCCGCCAGATCCCCGAGCTGTCCTCGCCGAACTTCCGCATCCGCCAGGCGGGCGAGCGCCAGGCGATGAACGCCGGCATCCAGGGCCTGGCCGCGGACGTGTTCAAGGTCGCGCTGGTGCGCATCGAGACGGCGCTCGAGGACACGGGCATGGACAGCGTGCTCATCCTCCAGGTGCACGACGAGGTCCTGCTCGACGTGCCCCCGGCCGAGCACGACGCCGCCGCCAAGCTGGTGGTCGAGGCCATGTCGGGAGCGGTCGACCTCAGCGTGCCGCTCGAGGTCAACCTGTCGTTCGGCGCCACCTGGGCCGACGCCAAGGGCTGACCGACCGATGCCGGCGGTGCCGGGCGCCGGGCCGTTCGCGGCGGGATCGACCGTGGTGCAGCGCCACGTGCTCCGCGGCAAGGTGATCAGTGCCTACCCCGGCCGGGTGCTCGCGGACGACGGCGACGCACTGACGCTCGCGCATTGGCCGGGGACGGCATGCCTGGTCAACGCCGAGTGGGCCACGGCGACGGCGTCGGGCCGACCGGCCGACCGCGACCTGGCGTTCGCCGCACTGAGTCGGGGCGAGTGGGAGCTGGTGCCGTGGACGTGGCGCAGCACCGTGCTGGTGCACGAGATGGTCGACGGCCGCTGGTTCAGCATCAATAGGTTCCACGACCCGGCGTCGGGTGCGCTGCTGTCGTGGTACGTCAATTTCCAACGGCCCTACGTTCGCGGGGTCCAGGCGATCGAGACACTGGACCTGCTGGTCGACCTCGTGGTGGGTTCCGACCTGGCCTGGGCGTGGAAGTGACGAGGACGAGTATGACCGGGGCCGGCGCAGCGGCCTGGTGACCGATGCCGAGCACCGGCACGTCGCCACTGCCCGCGAGCGGGCAGTGGCGATGATCGAGGCACGGGAGGCGCCGTTCTGCCTGGACCCCGCGCCGTGGAAGCCTGACGACTCCTGGCCCTGCCCAACGCTGCCGTCGAGGTCATGACCCGGGCCCGGTCGGTTCTGGTGACGTGGATGGTTGCGGATCAACGTGATGCGTCACCAGAAACGTGAGCGACCGGCCGTGAGCGGGCGCGATCAGGTGAGGGCGGCGATGGCCTCGGCGATCGGGGTGTCGCCGGAGAACGCCTCGAACGTCGTGCCGGCCGTCGCGGGCGTGGCCAGGCAGGCGGCGAGGACCGCGGCGACGTCGTCGCGGGGGATCGGGCCACGACCGCCCAGCTCGGTCGAGAGCGACACCCGGCCGGTGCCGGGGTCGTCGGTCAGCGAGCCCGGTCGCACGATCGTCCACTGCAGGCCGCTGGTGGCGAGCGCCTCGTCGGCGTCGGCCTTGGCCTGCAGGTACGCGCGCATGGGCCCCTGGCCCGCCTCGGGTCGGTGGGCGCCGATCGACGACACCATCACGTAGCGGTCGACGCCGGCGGCTTCGGCCGCGGCGATCAGCTTCACCGCGGCCCCGTAGTCGACCGTCCGCTTGCGTTCGGGCCCGCTCCCCGGGCCGGCGCCGGCGGCGAACACCACCGCGTCTGCTCCCTGCACGGCCGCCGTGAGCTCCTGCAGCCCGGCGATGGCCTCGAGGTCGAGCACGACGGGCTCGGCGCCCGCCGCGGCCACATCGGCGGAGTGGTCGGGATTGCGGATGAGGGCACGGCAGCGGTGCCCGTCCGCGGTCAGCAGGCGGGCCAGCCGCAGCGCGACCTGCCCGTGTCCTCCGGCGATGGCGACGTCCATGGCTGCCATGGTTGTCGATCGCGCATCGCCTCGCCGGCTGCCACTCGCGAGAGCGCCGTGTCGCCGTGCGAGGATCGGGCCGATGCCCGAGGCCGACCACTGGTTCGAACCGCTCGCCGACCACCTCGGCGACGCCTACCTGCGCTACTCGTTCACGAAGGGGACGGCGCAGGAGGTCGGTTTCCTGGCCGACGTCCTCGGCCTCGAGCCGGGGATGCGCCTGCTCGACGTCGGGTGCGGTCCGGGTCGCCATGCGCACGCGTTCGCGGCGCGGGGCGTCGAGGTCGTGGGGGTCGACATCAGCCAGCGGTTCGTCGACCTGGCCGCCCGCGACGCCCCGCCGGGGGCGACGTTCGTGCGGGCCGACGCTCGGGCCTTGAGCTTCGACGCCGAGTTCGATGCCGCGATCTCGCTGTGCCAGGGAGCGTTCGGCCTGGCGGGCGGGCCCGGCGCGCCGCTCGACGCCGACGGCGAGGTGCTCGCCGGCATCGCCCGCGCCCTGCGGCCGGGAGGCCGCGCCGCGGTGTCGGCGTTCTCCGCCTACTTCCAGGTGCGCTGGCTCGAGCACCACGATCTGTTTGACGCCGACTCCGGGGTCAACCACGAGCGCACCGAGGTGCGCGACGAGTCCGGTGCCGCGGTGCCGGCCGATCTCTGGACCACCTGCTTCACGCCACGTGAACTGCGGCTGCTCGCCGATCGTGCGGGTCTGGCGGTCGATGCCATCTGGTCGGTCACGCCGGGCGCCTACGCTCGGGCCGCGCCCACGATCGACACGCCCGAGTTCCTCCTCGTCGGGCACCGGTAGGCGCCGAGCCGATCGTCGGGCGCCGATGCCGCACGCCGCGGCGTGCGTCGCGCGCTGC
>DASUQS010000001.1:0-24810 GCA_036280455.1 Acidimicrobiales bacterium | reverse complement strand
GTCGCGCACCCCGGTCGCCATCGCCGCCGCCGTGGCGGCCGACACCACCGGGCCCTCGGGCACCCCGAGCACCGAGAACTTCACCTCGGGGGCGTAGGAGACGACCCCGCCGCGGAACCAGTCGCTGGCACCCGGCACGTTGACCAGGCGGGACGCCACGAGCACACCCGTCAGCGACTCGGCGACCGCCAGGGTCAGACCTCGGTCCCCCAGCGCGGCGGCCACCGCGTGCTCCATCGTCTCGTCGTCGGTGCCGAAGACGAGGTCGCCGATGAGACTGCGCACCACCGCCTCCTCGGCCTCGATGAGGCCGGCCGCGGTGGTCTCGTCGTCGGCCTTGACCGTGATGCGCACCTTCAGGCCTTCGATGCCGCTGGCCAGGAAGGCGAGCGTCGGCGCTGCGCTCCCGGCGTCGTCGAGGTCGCGCATGTGGTCGGCCAGCCTCTCGGCCAGCCCCGACTCGCTCTCGCCCCAGGTGCGCAACGTGCGGGAGCGGATCACCGCCACCCGGCCCGCGCGGCGGACCAGATCGGGCAGGACGGCACCACGCACGATCTCGTGCAGCTCGTGGGGGACGCCCGGCACCGCGTAGACGACCTTGTCGCCGACCGGACAGATCAGGCCCGGCGCCGTCCCCGGCTGCGGGTCAGCTATCGCGACCGCCCCGCGGGGCACCAGCGCCTGACGCAGGTTGTTGGCCGGCATCCGCCGCCCCCGCGCCGCGAAGAGGCCGAGGATGCGATCGGCCACGTCGTCGTCCGGCACGAGCTCGACCCCCATGACCGCAGCGATGGCGTCGCGGGTGATGTCGTCCTGGGTCGGGCCGAGCCCGCCGCACACGATGACAGCGTCGGCCCGCGACAGCGCCAACCGGAGGGCCTCGGCGATGCGGTCGAGGTTGTCTCCCACGGTCTGGCCGTGGGTGCGGTCGATCCCGGCGAGGGCCAGCTGCTCACCGAGCCAGGCCGAGTTCGTGTCGACGATCTGGCCGAGGAGCAGCTCCGTGCCCACGGCGACCACCTCGCAGCGCATCGGGTACCCGCGGGCTCAGGCCCGCACGCCGCCGGAGGTCGTGGCTCGGCTGCCCTCGATCAGGTACTGGAGCCCGGTGCCGATGGTCAGCGCCACCGCCACCCACAGCACGCTCGCCGCCAACCACGCCTCACCGTCCGCCACCGGCGGCAACAGCGCGAGGCCGACGGCCACCGACTGCACCACGGTCTTGACCTTGGCCCAGAACGAGGCGGGGACCGCCAGCCCCCGGCGCCCCCAGTAGGAGCGGAAGGCGGAGATGCCCAGCTCTCGGCCCGTGATCAGCGCGACGGGCACCCACCAGAACCCGTCGATCACGACGATCGCCCACATGGCGCCGAGGACCAGGGCCTTGTCGGCCAGCGGATCGAGGAACGCGCCGGAGCGGGTCGTGCCGTGGCGCCGGGCGAGGTAGCCGTCGAGCCCGTCGGTGGCGGCCAGCACGACCCAGAGCACCAGGGTGGCGTACGAGGGGCCCACCGCGACGATGAGCAACCACAGCGGCGGCGCGAACAGCAGTCGCCCGATGGTGACCGCGTTGGCGGGCGTCGCCAGCGCTGAAGGACCGAAGGAGCTGGCCACTAGACGGTGGAGGCTTCGAGGTCGGGGCCGGCGGCGCCCTCGACGCGGACCTTGACCAGCTCACCGACGGGAAGTCCGTCCGGCACCGAGATCACGCCGTCGATCTCGGGGGCTTCACGGTGGCTGCGGCCGACACCCGGCTCGTCGACCAGGACCTCGGCGACGGTGCCGATGAGGGCGTCGCGCCGCCGGGCGGTGATGCCGTCCTGCAGCTCGCGCAGCTCGGCGAGGCGCTCGGCCACCAGCTCGCCGTCGACCGCGCCGTCGAGCCCGGCCGCGTAGGTGCCCTCCTCGGCGCTGTAGGAGAAGAAGCCGGCCCAGTCGAGATCGGCGGCCGTGACGAAGTCGAGGAGGGCGTCGTGGTCGCGCTCGGTCTCGCCCGGGTACCCGACGATGAAGCTGGACCGGAACGCGGCATCTGGCTCGCGGCCGCGGATCTCCTCGATGCGGCGCAGGAAACGCTCGCCGTCACCCCAACGGCGCATGCGGCGCAGCAAAGGCGCCGACGCGTGTTGGAGCGACAGGTCGAAGTACGGGACGCCCGTCGCGCAGATGGCGTCGATCAGTCCCGAGGTGAGGTCGGACGGGTACAGGTACAGGAGGCGTACGCGGTCGACCCGCCCGGACAGGGCCTCGACCAGCGGGACGATCTGCCGCTCGCCCTGGCCCTGGTCGCGCCCGTAGGCCGCCAGGTCCTGGGCGACCAGCACGACCTCACGCACGCCGGAGGCGGCAAGGGACTCGGCCTCGGCCACCACGGCGTCGACGGAGCGGCTGCGCTGCTTGCCCCGGAAGGACGGGATGGCACAGAAGCCGCACGCCCGGTCGCAACCCTCGGCCACCTTGAGGTAGGCCCACGGGGCGCTCGCCGGCGGCCGGGGCAGGTTGAGCAGGTCGAGCGACGGGGCAGCCGCAGCGCCACCCGCCCGAGTCGGCCCGAGGGTGACCGGCACACCGAAGCCGGCGACCGCGTCGGCCTCGGGCAGCGCCTCGGCGAGATCGTCGCCGTAGCGCTCGGCCAGACAGCCGGTGACCACCAGCTCGGCAGCGGACCGCTTGCGCTCGGACAGGGCGAGCACGACGTCGATCGACTCCTGGCGGGCGTCCTCGATGAACGCGCACGTGTTGACGACCACCAGGTCGGCCTGCTCGGGCGCGTCGGCGGGCACCAGCCCGTCCGCCAGCATGGTGCCCGTCAGCTTGTCCGAGTCCACCTGGTTCTTCGGACAGCCCAGCGTCTCGACCCAGAAGGAACGGGACATCGGAGCAAGGGTACTGGGCCGGCGACCAGACCCCGCCATCGGGTCGTGCGCCCACAGTGCGAGGTCAGACGACGATCCACCCTGTCTTGACCGCAGGGTCGCCCGCCACGTGCAGGCACAGGGGCCGGCGGGGCAGCTCGTCGAGGCGAAACGTCCCCTCGCAATCGCTCGTGGTCGCCACCTGTCCGTCGGGCCAGCGCACGACGATCTCGGCGGCACGAGCCGGCCGAAGCCGACCGAACACCCGCAGCTCGTCGACCCCCACGTCGAGCTCGAGCTCGACCGTCAGCTGCAGGACGGAGAAGCGCAGGGTGCGCAGCGTCGCCGCGGTGCCCAGGCCTGTGCCGACCCGACCGCCCTGCAGAGCCCGGGAGTCGTAGGTGAGGTGGGCGACGGCCGCGTCGACGCCCACCCAATCGAACGCGGCCCCGGCGTCGCCTCGCCACTCGTCGGGAACCGGATCGGCCAGCGCCAGGACGCGCCGCAGCTCGGCCGCGACGGCGTCGAGCTCTCCCGCCGGGTCCGGGACGGGCTCGACGCTCACGCCAGCAGGTCCCGGAGCTGGGCGATGCAGCGCCCGCGGGTCGGCCCGATGCTGCCGACCGGCATGTCGAGGGCGGCCGAGATCTCGTCGTAGCTCGGCGGCGGGTCGGCCATCATCAGGCGCAACAGGCGTTGGCACCGGCCCCCGAGCCGGCTGAACGCGGCGAGCAGCGCGCGGTCGCGCTCGTACACCAGCAGGCCGGCATCGATGCCCGCGTCACGCCCGTCGAGTTCGTCGAGCGCGTCGAACGCCGCGTCGTCGCCGGTCAGGACCATTCGCCCCGAGGAGCGCAGCACCCGCAGGCACTCGTTCCGAGCGGTGGCGGCGATCCACCCGCCGACGGCCTCCGGCGAGCGGAGGCGGGACAGGTGCTCGACGAGTCGCAGCCACACCACCTGGTTGACGTCGGCCGCGTCCTCGCCGCCGAGCCCGTGGCCCCGGCAGATGGCGTGGACCATGCCCAGGTACCGAGCCACCAGGTCGTCCCACGCGTGCTCGTCGCCGTCGCGGGCCCGGGTCACCAGATGTGAGACCGACGTCAGGGTCACGCGCTGATCCTACGCTGCGCGTCGAGCGTCTCACGCTCGGCCCCGCACGGCGCGGGCAGGGCGGCCACCGGTGGTGACCGCCCTGCTGGTGGCGTGACGTGCTGGCGCGCCGCCAGCGTCGCTCGGGATCCCTGATCGCGCCGCCAACGGCGTCAGTCTGCGTCAGAGGTCGCGCCGCGGACGGCGGTCACTCCATGCTGACGGCATCCAGGATCTTCATGCGACTGGCACGCCAGGCGGGGACCAG
Organism: Acidimicrobiales bacterium; assembly: GCA_036280455.1. Taxonomy (GTDB): domain Bacteria; phylum Actinomycetota; class Acidimicrobiia; order Acidimicrobiales; family VFJN01; genus ZC4RG19. Next base: position 20,595 of record DASUQS010000001.1, on the reverse strand, counting down.
TGCGGCGGTCAGGCCGACGAGCCCGGCCAGCACCACCAGCACGATCAACGTGCCCACGGGGACCTCGAACACCCCGAAACCCTCGTCGCGCAGGGCCCGGACGGCCCCCCACCCGACGAGCAGAGCGAAGGCCAGCCCGAGGACGCTGCCGAACACCGAGATGATGATGGCTTCCCACCGGATGGCCGATCGAAGCTGGCGGCGCCGCATGCCGACCGCCCGCAGGAGGCCGAGCTCACGGGTGCGCTCGATGACCGACAGGGCGATCGTGTTGGCGATCCCCAGCGCTGCGATGAACACCGCCAGGAGAAGGAGTCCCACGATCAGGTTCAGGAAGAAGTCGAGCTGCCCGCCGATCATGTCCTTGTACTCGTCGACGCTCTGCACCTCGGCCGTGACGTACGGCTCGACCACTCGCTCGAGCTCGGGCTCGGCCTCGGCCACCGACACACCGTCGACCAGCTGCACGAACACCTGGGTGTCGGTGGGCGACGCCACCGCGGCGTTCCAGTCTTCGAGGCCGAGCACGTAGTCGCCGATGCCGCCGGCGGCGGTCGAGTCGTCGTAGATGCCGCTGACGGTGACCTTGCGCTCGCTTTCGGCCCGCTGATCGTCGAGGAACGAGACCTGGACCTCGTCACCGAGGGCGAGGCCTTCGCTCTCGGCTGTCCCCACGTTGATGACGACCTGTCCCGGCCCGAGGTCGGCGTCGCCCTCGATCAGCGTGAGACCGAACAGCTCGAACGCCCCGGCGTCTGCGCCGGCCACCCCGGTGTCCTCCCCGGGCTCGAACGAACCGCCGTCCGACGCCGGGGCGGGGTTGACGAAGGCGGGCGACCACCGCACGGGGGCGACGATCGCCACGTCGGGCAGCCGGCCGATCTCCTCGGCCACCGTCGCGGGCAGCCCGACCATGCCGAAGGTGCCCGAGTCGACGACGAAGTCGCCGGTGAAGTTGTCCTCGAGGGCCTGGTCGATCGACGCTCGCAGCGATGCGTTGAAGACCAGGAAGAAGGCCACGAGACCCACGCCGATCATCAGGGCCAGCGCTGTGGCCGACGTGCGACGGGGGTTGCGGAGGACGTTGTCCCGAGCGATCGCCCCCGCGGCCCCTCGCAGCCGGGCGACCGGCGCGCCCAGCAGTCGGCTGACCGGGCGCGCCAGCCCCGGCGCAACGAGCCCCAGGCCGACGAGGAAGGCGACCGCACCCACGGCCACCAGAAGGTTCCCGCCCAGTGCACCGGCGACGACGCCCACGACGCCCAGCGCCAGGAAGGCGAGGCCCACGACGAGACGCGCACGGGACGCCCCGGTGCGGTCCACGGCGACGTCGCGCATAGCGGCGAGGGGCGGGACGCGGGAAGCCCGCCATGCGGGGATGAACGCCGCGACCAGGGTGACGATCAGACCGGTCACGATGGCGATGGCCACCGATGTCGGCAGCACGGCCAGCGAGCCCGGCGGAAGCTGCAGGACGGACCCGAGCAACGTCGCCAGGCCGAGGCCAGCAAGGAATCCGAGCACCGACCCGACGACGCCGATCAGCACGGCCTCGATCAGCACCGCGCCCCGCACCTGGCGCCGGCGCGCGCCTACGGCCCGGAGCAGCGCCATCTCGCGCGTGCGCTGCGCCACGATGATCGAGAACGAGTTGTAGATCACGAAGATGCCGACGACCAGGGCGACGATGGCGAAGATGAGGAAGAACACGGTCACGAAGGAGAGCTGCTGCTTGATGTCCGACTGCGTCTCCTCGGTGATCTCGACCCCGGTGACCACTTCGACGCCCGCGTCGTCCGGCAGGGCGTCGTTGATGGCGGCGGCCAGGTCGTCCTGGGAGACGCCGTCGTCCCCGACGACGGCGATCGCCGCGAACAGGTCCGGTTCCCCGACGAGGCGTTGCGCCTCCGCGGTGTTCCAGAACACGTTGGTCGAGCCGCCGGGGCTGTCCGTCGTGCCGAAGCGGACGATGCCGACGAGCTCGTACTCGTCGACCGTGTCCCGCGTCTGCACAGGGATCGTGTCGCCCACGTCGTAGCCCGTGTCCTTGGCGGCGCCACGGTCGATCACGACCTCGCCGTCGGACGTGGGGGCCCGCCCGTCGGTGAGGTCGAAGGGGTTGAGGGCGTCGTTCTCGGTCCAGTTGCTGCCGAAGGTCGGTGCGCCCATCGCGGGATCGCCGAGTGGTTCGCCCTGCTTGTCGATGATGCGGGCGTAGCCGGAGACGGTGCCGTCGACGCCGGCGACCCCGTCGGCCGCCGCCACCTCGTCGAGGAGCGAGGCGTCGACCTGGGCGCGGATGTCGCCGAAGTCGCTGCTGACGGTCTGCTGGGAGCGGACGACGGCATCGGTGTCGCGATAGACGTCGGCGAACAGGTCGTCGAAGGTCCGGTTCATCGTGTCGGTCAGGACGAGGACGCCGCCCATGAAGGCGACGCCGAGCGCAACGGCCAGGAAGGTGGTCAGGAGGCGCCACTTGTGCGCGAGCAGCGTGCGCAGGCTCACTTTGAGCACGACGGCTACTCCCCGAACTTCTTCAGGCGGTCGAGGACCCGCTCGGCTGTCGGGTCGACCATCTCGTCGACGATGCGTCCATCGGCGAGGAACAGCGCCACGTCCGCGTAGGAGGCCGCCACCGGGTCGTGGGTGACCATGACGATCGTCTGGCCCATCTCACGGACGGCACGTCGCATGAAATCGAGGATCTCGGTGCCGGAGCGCGAGTCGAGGTTGCCGGTGGGCTCGTCCGCGAAGATGATCTGCGGCTTGCTGGCCAGGGCTCGGGCGACCGCCACGCGCTGCTGCTGGCCGCCCGACAGCTCGCTCGGCCTGTGGTGGAGCCGGTCGCCGAGCCCGGTGGTCTTCACGATGAGGTCGAGCCACTCCGAGTCGGCCTTCCGGCCGGCGAGGGTCATCGGCAGCGTGATGTTCTCGATGGCGGTCAACGTGGGAACGAGGTTGAACGCCTGGAACACGAAGCCGATGCGGTCGCGGCGCAGCAGGGTGAGCTGGTCCTCCGAAAGGTCGCCGAGGTGTTGGTCACCGACGAACACCTGACCGGACGTGAGCGAGTCGAGACCGGCCATGCAGTGCATGAGCGTCGACTTGCCGGAGCCCGACGGGCCCATGATGGCCGTGTACCGGCCGACGGGGATCTCGACCGAGACCGAGTCCAGCGCGACGACGGCCGTGTCGCCGTGGCCGAAGACCTTCGTCGCGGCGACCGCACGCGCCGCGGGGGTGGTGGCGATCCCGACCGAACCTGCGTCCGAGCGTGTGGGCGGCTGGGGGGCATCCGCCGATGTGTTTTCCATGGTGGTGACGCTAGGGGCACGTTTCCGTCTTGTCGTCACCATTGCCGCCGATGCGCCGTCATCCTCCCGGACGATCGCGATGGCACCAGCTCCCTGGTCGCGGGCCCGCGCTGACCGACCTCGACCCACCCAATAGTGTCATCGGTTCGGGCACGGCGGCGGACGCGGTGCGGGACAGGAGAGAGGCACGCATGGGACTGCTGGACAAGCTCCGCAACGAGCTGGTCGACATCATCGAGTGGATCGACGACTCGCGTTCGACCCTCGCGTGGCGGTTCCCCCGCTACCAGAACGAGATCAAGAACGGCGCCCAGCTGATCGTGCGCGAGGGCCAGAAGGCCGCCTTCGTGTACCGGGGCAAGCTCGCAGACGTGTTCGAGCCCGGGCACTACGAGCTGACCTCCGAGAACCTGCCCATCCTCGGCACGCTGCAGGGCTGGAAGCACGGCTTCGACAGCCCCTTCCGCAGCGAGGTGTACTACATCAACACCCGCCCGGTGACCGACCTGCGCTGGGGCACGCCGCAACCGGTGACGGTGCGCGACCCCGACTTCAAGATGGTCCAGGTCCGCGCCAACGGGCTGTGCGTCGTCAAGATCGACGACGTCGAGGTCTTCCTGCGCGAGGTCATCGGCACCGACAGCGCGGTGGAGGCCGAGGAGATCTCGGAGCTGCTGCGGCGGGTCATCACCCTCGCCTTCTCCGACATGGTGCTCGAGACCGGCCTCGGGGCGATCGACCTGCAGGGCCGGCAGGTGGAGCTGGCCGGCAAGCTGCGGGACTTCGTGGCCGAGCGGGTCGACGACGAGTACGGCCTGGCCATTCCCGAGATCACGATGAACATCTCGCTACCGGAGGAGATCACCGCGGCGATGACCCGCGGCGTGGCACGCGGCGTCGAGGAGGGTGGCTTCCTCGACAACGTCGGCTCGATGGACCGCTACCAGCAGGCCAAGGCGGCCGAGGCCATGGTGGCCGCCGCCGGCAACCCGGGCGGCAGCGCCATGGGCGACATGATGCAGATGGGCATGGGCGTGGCCATGGCGGGCCAGATGGCCGGCCAGATGACGGGGGCGATGGCCCCCGCCCCGCCGGCGGCCCAGCCGGTCACGGCCGGCCCGATGCCGCCGCCGCTGCCCCCGCAGGGCCAGCTCTTCCACGTCGACTCCGGCGGCCAGCCAAGCGGGCCCTACTCGCTCGACCAGATGCGCGCCGGCATCGCCAACGGCCAGGTCACCGGCAGCACGCTCGTGTGGACCAACGGCATGGCCGCGTGGAGCGCGGCGCAGACGGTGCCCGTGCTGCAGGCGCTCTTCGCCAGCCCGCCACCGATGCCCGCGGCGCCGCCTCCGCCCATGCCGCCCCAGGACGGCCCGACCGACGCTCCCTCGGCATGAGCGCCTACGACGGCAGCCCCCTGCCTCCGCCGCCCGGATCGGGCTACCCGCCCCCACCGCCGGCCCCGCACCACGGCGGACACGCGGCACCGCCGCCCCCGCCGCAGGCGAGCCACCCGGCACCCCCGCCACCGCTGCCTCCGCAGGGCAGCCACCCCGCCCCGCCACCCCCGCCCGGGGCCGCTCATGGGGCTCCCCCTCCCCCGCAGGCGCACCCGGCCCCGCCACCCCTGGCCGCGCCGGTCGCCCCGGCAGCGCCGCCTCCCCCCGCAGGGTCGGGCCACCCTGCCCCGCCGCGTCCGGTGTCTCCGCCGCCGACGGCTCCCGGCCCGACGGCCGACGAGCGCGCCATGCTGCACAGCACCGAGCAGACGCGCACCTATCCGTGCGGCTCCTGCGGTGGCGACCTCGAGTTCCACATCGGGCAGAGCCGCCTCGTCTGCCCGCACTGCGGCAACCAGCAGGACATCGTCCACGACCCCACGCACCGGGTCGCGGACCGCGACTTCCGACAGACGGTGGCCGAGCTCCGCTCGGGGGCGGCGTCCTCGGAGGCCCGGCAGTTCACCGGCGAGAAGGAGATCGTCTGCCAGAGCTGCGGTGGCCACACCACCTTCACCGGCACGCTCACCTCGACCCGCTGCCCGTACTGCGCCACGCCCATCCAGCGTGACGACGTCTACGACGCGCCGACCCGCCTGCCCGTCGACGGGGTGCTGCCCTTCGAGGTCGACGAACGCACGGCGCGCCAGCACATCGACAAGTGGATCAACAGCCGCTGGTTCACCCCGACCGAGTTCAAGAAGTACAACACCACCGGCGCGTTCAACAGCGTCTACATGTCGTACTTCACCTACGACGCCGACACGACCACCGACTACGTCGGCCGCCGCGGTGACAACTACACGGTCACCGTCGGCCACGGCGAGAACCAGCGCACCGAGACCCGCGTGCGATGGAGTCACCGCTCGGGCAGGGTGACCAACAGGTTCAACGACGTCGCCGTGTGCGCCAACGAGGGGCTCGACCGGCGCCACGTCAACAAGCTCGAGCCGTGGCCCACGCCGCGGGCCCGGCCGTTCAGCCCCGAGTACGTCGCCGGGCACCTCTGCCGCACCTACGACCGTGAGGTCGACGAGAGCTTCACCGAGGCGCAGGGTCGGATGGAGTCGGAGATCCGCTCGACGGTCAAGCGCGACATCGGCGGCGACCGGCAGGACATCAACCGCATGGACGTCCGCTACGACCGGCTGACCTTCACCTACCTACTGCTGCCGATCTGGCTGCTGACGGTCGTGTTCCAGGACAAGCCGTTCCAGGTGATGATCAACGGCGTCACCGGCGAGGTCCACGGGCAGCGGCCGTGGAGCCCGGTCAAGATCGCGGCAGCCGTCGCTGCGGTGCTGGCCGTCATCATCGTGGCCATCGTCCTCTGGGGTGCGAGCGGCGGGAAGTGACCCCGATCGTGCTCGTCGCCGTGGTGCTGATCTTCGTGGCCGTCGTCGCCGCGGTGGCGACGGTCGCGATCGCCGCCGCGGTGCGGCGGACGGCGCGACGTCGCACCCAGGTGGTGCCGGGCCACGACAGCCCGGCACCCCCCGGCTGGGCGCGGGGCCACACCCCGGAGGCCCGACTGCACCGCCGGCTCCGCGACGCCGTGGCCGCCCTGCGGGCCCTGCCCGACACGGGCGGCCCGTCGGCCGCCGTCTGGGCCGATCTCGATCGCTACGCCCTGACGCTCGACCAGGTGCTGGTGTCGGTGTCCTCCCTGCCCGAGGGCGTGCGGGAGCCCGCCCTCGCCCGGTGCACGGCGGACGTCGAGGCGATCGAGGCGGCGGCGGGCCGGTTGGCCGAGCAGGCCGCGGCCGGCAGCCTGCGGGGGGTCGAGATCGTGACCGCCCTCGGCGAACAGGTGGAGCACCTCACCGCGGCTCGCGCCGAGGTCGACGCCATCGAATCCGGCGATCCGCTCGTACCGCCTCCTCCGGCCGTACCGCCCGCGACCGACGGGTGACCCGCCCGGCCGGGTCGACGCCGCCGGTCACCGGCCGGGCGTGTGATCACCGGCCTGGCGTGATCAGCCCCGACTCGTAGGCGAGCACCACGGCCTGGACGCGGTCCCGGAGGCCGAGCTTCATCAGCACCCGGCCCACGTGCGTCTTCACCGTGGTCTCGCCGAGCACGAGCTCGGCCGCGATCTCGCCGTTCGACAGCCCGCGGGCGACGAGGCCCAGCACCTCGCGCTCGCGGTCGGTGAGCGTGGCGAGAGCCGGCGGCGGTGTGAGCGGGGCGGCGATGCGCGACAGGTCCTCGATCAGCCGTCGGGTGACCGACGGGGCGAGCAGCGCCTCACCCGCGGCGACGATGCGGATGGCCCGCACCAGGTCCTCGGCGGGCGTGTCTTTGAGCAGGAACCCGCTCGCCCCGTTGCGCAGCGCGGCGTAGACGTACTCGTCCATGTCGAACGTCGTGAGCATGAGCACCCGGCAGGGCACGGCCGGCGACGCCTGCGGACCGACGAGGCGGCCGGTGGCCTCGATGCCGTCGAGGTTCGGCATGCGCACGTCCATCAGCACGACGTCGGGCAGGTGGCGGCGGGCGAGCTCCACTGCCTCCAGGCCGTCCGCGGCCTGACCGACGACCTCGAGGTCGTCCTCGGTCTGCAGGATCATCCGGAACCCGGTGCGCACGAGCTCCTGGTCGTCGACCACCAGGACCCGGATCGGCCCGGCCGTCACCGGGCGCCACCGGCCGGGGCCGCGGCCCGGTCGAGCGGCAGCCGAGCCCGCACCCGGAACCCGCCGCCGGGGTGCGGCCCGGCGTCGAGGTCGCCGCCGAAGACCGTGACCCGCTCCCGCATGCCGGGGAGGCCGTGGCCGGTGCCGTCGGGATCGGCGTCGAGCCCGACGCCCCGGCCGTCGTCGGCCACCACGACCGTGAGGACGTCGTCCTCGTACGCGATCCGCACCTCGGCCCGGGCGGGACCGGCATGCTTCATCGTGTTGGTCAGCGCCTCCTGGATGATGCGGTAGGCAGCCAGCTCGACTCCCGACGGCAACGCTCGCACCTCGCCGTCGGTGCGTACCCGCACGTCGAGACCCGCGTCGCGGCAGGTCGAGACCAGCTCTGCGACGTCGGCCATGCCGGGCTGGGGCTCCAGCGCCGCCGGTGCGCGGGTTTCGGCGGCCGCCTCGTCGCCGTCTGCCCGGAGCACGCCGATCACCCGCCGCATGTCGCGCAGGGCGGCGCGCCCGGTCTCTTCGACCTCGCCCGTGGCGACGATCGCCGCAGCCGGATCGCGCGTGACCATCCGCCGGGCCGCGCCCGCCTGCACGACCATCACGCTCACGCTGTGGGCCACGATGTCATGCATCTCGCGGGCGATGCGGGTGCGCTCCTCCTGCACTGCGGCGCGGGCGCGCTCGTCGCGCTCGCGCTCGGCGCGTGCCGCCCGCTCCTCCGCCACCTCGAGGTGCAGCCGCCGCACCCGGCGGCTGTCGCCGAACACCCAGACCGCCGTGAAGATCACCACGCCGACCAGCACGTCGCCCCACGAGTTGAAGTTCGGGTCGTCGGGGTGGGCGACCGCGATGGGCTGGACACCGACGACGAACGCCAGGCTCACGCGGGCCGCGCGCGGCGAGCCGTAGGCGGCGACGGCGTACAGAGCGGCGAGGAGTCCGAGGAACGGACCGGTGCCCGGGAACAGCAGCCATCCGTGGAGGCCCATCGCTGAGGCCACCACCACCATCACCGCGGCCGGATGCGTCCGGCGCCAGACGAGCGGCACCGTCGCCACCAGGGCGAGCACGACGCTGGCCACCGTCCCGTCCCGGTAGCCCTCGTTCTCGGGCAGCTTCACCAGCTCGGTCATCACGCCGATGCCGGCGCACACCACCGCCACCAGGACGTCGACGGCCACGGGATGCGGATCGCGCACCTTCGCGTACAGCGCACCGGGCCTGACCATGGCCAGAGACGCTACCGACCTCTGTGCCCCACCGGATCGTGCCCGGTGAGGACAGGACGTCATCCCGCAGGATGAGCCCGGCCTCTTTGGGTCCACCCTGGCGCCGTCGCAGCGGGTGCGCTCGCGGAACGACCGAACGCCACACCTGTCGGTCCGTCGCCAAGAACCCTGGCGAACTGGTGACGGAATCGGTTGTCTCCCGACGGATCACGTCACCGAAAACCCGATCCTGCGAGCGAGATCGCTGTGGACCATCTCTTCGAACGTGCCCGGGGTGAGGCGATGCGGAGTCGCGGCGAGGGGCTACTCGCCGCTGCCGTCGGTGAGCTCTTCCAGCTCCTCGACCGTCATCAGCACCGCGCGGGCCTTCGAGCCCTCGGACGGGCCGACGACGCCCCGCTGCTCCAGCAGGTCCATCAGCCGGCCGGCGCGGGCGAAGCCGACCCGCAGCTTGCGCTGCAGCATCGAGGTCGACCCGAGCTGGCTGCGCACGACGAGCTCCATCGCCTGCCAGAGCAGGTCGTCGTCATCGTCGCCGCCCCCACCGCCACCGCCGGAGGACGTGCCGCCCAGGCCGTCGCCCTCGCTGCCCTGCACCGAGTCGTCGAAGCGGACCTCGGGCGCCTGGCGCTTCCACACCGAGGCGATCTTGCGCACCTCGTCCTCGGTGACCCAGGCGCCCTGGATGCGGCGGGCGACCGAGGAGCCGCCGTCGAGCACGAGCATGTCGCCCTTGCCGATCAGCCGCTCGGCGCCGCCTTGGTCGAGGATGACCCGGCTGTCGGTCACCGACGACACGGCGAAGGCGATGCGGGCCGGGACGTTGGCCTTGATGAGCCCGGTGATGACGTTCACCGACGGGCGCTGCGTGGCGATGACGAGGTGGATGCCGACGGCGCGAGCCATCTGGGCGATGCGGGCGATCGACTCCTCGACGTCGCGGGCCGCCACCATCATGAGGTCGGCCAGCTCGTCGATCACCACGAGGATGAACGGCAGCCGCGGGTACTGGCGCCCGCTCTCGGCCGAGTCGCTCTCGCCGTCGCCGTCCTCGTCGACGTAGCCGTCGACGACACCCATGCCGTCGCCGTCGAGGTCGCCCTTGTCGACCGCGGCGTTGTAGCCGGTGATGTCGCGGAACCCGACCTCCGCCAGCAGGTCGTAGCGTCGCTCCATCTCCTTCACCGCCCAGGCCAGCGCGTTGGCGGCCTTCTTCGGGTTGGTGACGACGTTGGTGAGGAGGTGCGGAAGCCGGTCGTACTGGCCCATCTCGACCCGCTTCGGATCGACCAGGATCATGCGCACCTGGTCGGGCGTCGACCGCATGAGGATGGAGGTGAGCAGCGAGTTCAGGCAGCTCGACTTGCCCGCCCCGGTCGCGCCGGCGATGAGCACGTGGGGCATCGCCGCCAGGTTCATCATGATGGAGCGGCCGTTGATGTCGCGGCCGATGGCCACCTCGAGCGGGTGGGAGGCGCGCCGGGCCTCCTCGCTGATGAGGATGTCGCCGAGCGCCACGATCTGGCGCCGGGCGTTGGGCACCTCGACGCCGATGGCCTGCTTGCCGGGGATGGGCGCCAGGATGCGCACGTCGGGCGTCGCCATCGCGTAGGCGATGTCCTTGTTCAGGCTGGTGACCCGGTTGACCTTGACGCCGGGACCGAGCTCGAGCTCGTAGCGGGTGACGGTGGGGCCGACCACCATGCCGACGAGGCGGGTCTCGACGCCGTGGTCGGCGAGCGCCTTCTCGAGCGTGCGGCCGGTGTCCTCGATCATCTTGCGGTCGACCTGCTGCGAGCCGGCGCGCTCGAGCAGCGTGATCGGCGGCAGCTTCCACGGCGAGCCCTTCGCCGCGGCGCCGAGGGCGATCTCGAGCTGCTCGGGCTCGACCGCGTCGGGCTCGGGGGCCACGAACTTGGGGGGCTTGCGCTTGCGCCCCTTGTCCGGGGTGGGCTCGGCGGGCGTGTCGTCGCTCGGCGGCTCGACGAGCGTGTCGTCGTCGGGCACGAGCGCGGGATCGATGTCGTCGATCTGCGGCTCGACCTGCACCGCGTCGTCCTCGTAGGGGAGGCGGAACAGGCTGGCGAGCCGCTGGTTGAGGCCGGAGGTCAGCGGCCGGACGCCCGCCACGGTGCGGTCGGCGGCGTCGCGCAGCGGGGTGCGTGTGAGCACCACGAGACCGACGACCGCGACGAGCGCCAGCACGGCCGCGGTGCCGGTGGTGCCGACCAGGTTGACGAGGGGGCTGCCGACCGCGACGCCGAACCAGCCACCGGACTCGCGCAGCTCCTCCACCGGGTCGCCGAAGCCGGGACGCCCGCCGGCGAGGTGCAGGATGCCGGCGCCGGCGATGACCAGCAGCGTGGTTCCCACGCCGACGTGGGCGGCGACCGAGGCGTGGCCGTCGTCGTCGGGCTGCTCGGTGCCGCCGCGCCGCAGGATCAGCGCGCCGCCGCCGAGGAACAGCCCCACGGGCAGGGCGAACCGCATCCAGCCGAGCGCGGAAGCCGCCAGGTCGGCGATGCCGCGCCCCACGGGGCCGCCGCCCTCGCCGTAGACGCCCAGACCGGCGATGACCGCCAGCGCGACGAACAGAAGACCGGTGACATCGTCGGCGTGGTCGCCGAGGACCCGGCCCGATGAGCGCAACGCCCGCGAGGTGAGGGTGGGGGGCGGCTGCTTGCGCGAGGACGACTTCCGGCTGCTGCTCGACCGCGAGGAGCCGGACCGGCCGCGCGAACGGCCGGTCGACCGACCCTTGCCGGAGGAGCGGGACGAGCCCCCCGACCGGGAACGCGACGACGAGCGAGAGCCCTGGCGCGTGGTCACAGTGGCAACAACGCTACCAGCGGCCACATGGGCAACAGCAGCATCAGGATTCCCCGGCCGGTCGGAGGGGGCGTCGCACGGGACAGGTCGTCACCTGCCGATCATGGCGCGCATGCGGCCCCCGGTGGTCGATCCCCGGCCCCTCGTCATCTTCCGTGCGGCGATCGTACCGAACCGACCGCGACGGTCGGCCGTGCGGCGGGGTCGGGGCGCCGGCGTCGCGGATGGCAACGAGGGCTCCGCCAGTACGGTGAGCCGATGCGCCACTCCGCCAGCAGATGCCATGACCCAAACCGGTGATCCGATGCGCCAGGGCCTACAGCAGGACGCCATGAACGGGACCGCCGTCGTCACCGGGGCCAGTTCCGGCATCGGGGCCGCGACTGCGCGCTCGCTCGCCGCCGACGGGTGGGACGTCGTGGTCGGCGCGCGCCGCCTCGACCGCTTGGAGGCGTTGGCCGCCGACATCGGCGGGCGCGCCCACTCGCTCGACGTCACCGACAGCGCCTCGGTCGACGCCTTCGTCGCCGCCGTGCCCGAGTGCCGGCTGCTGGTGAACAATGCCGGCGGCGCGCTCGGCCTGAACCCCGTCGCAGAGGCCGACGAGGACGAGTGGCGCACGATGTACGACACGAACGTGCTGGGCGTCCTCCGGGTGACGAAGGGGCTGCTCCCCGCGCTGGAGGCGAGCGGCGACGGGCAGGTCGTCACCATCGGGTCGATCGCCGGGCACGAGCCCTATCCCGGCGGCGCCGGGTACAACGCCGCCAAGTTCGCCGTGCGCGCCGTGATGTCCGTGCTCCGCCAGGAGCTGCTCGGCCGACCCGTGCGGGTGTCCGAGATCGATCCCGGCATGGTCGAGACCGAGTTCAGCCTGGTGCGGTTCGGCGGCGACGCCGACCGGGCGGCTGCGGTCTACGAAGGCGTCACACCGCTGTCGGCGGACGATGTCGCCGAGTGCGTCCGCTGGGTCGCGTCCCGGCCGAGCCACGTCAACGTCGACCAGATGATCGTCATGGCCCGCGACCAGGCCGGCGCCCGCCAGGTCCACCGCCACCCGTCCTGAACCCGACGAGGCGCCCGCCCGACGCCGCCCGACCCGCCCGACTCCGCCCGAGACGCCGAGGTCTCGAGGCAATGGGGACCACCCGGACGGTCGGGAGGCACCAGGGACCGGCCCCCGGTCCCTAGTGCCTCGAGACACTCCGGGTGACCCTCATTGCCTCGCCTGGACACCTCCCGATCTTTCGGACACCCCGGATGATCGCCGTCGGGGGCGGGCGCCCCCGCCCGTCGGCGGTCAGCGAGGTTGGCAGGACGGACACCACGTCGTGGTGCGGCCGTCGAGGACGCGTGACCGCAGCTCGGTGCCGCAGCGAGGGCACGGCAGGCCGGCCTGGCCGTACACGTCGAGGCGCTGCTGGTTGCGGCCCTCGCGGCCGACGACGTCGCGGTAGTTCGTGAGCGTGGTGCCGCCGTACCGGATGCTGGCCGTCATCACGTCGCGCAGCGCGTCGAGCAGGGCCGCCGCCTGCACCTTGGTCACGGTCCGCCGGAAGGGGTTCACTCCCACCCGCCACAACGCCTCGTCCGCATAGATGTTGCCGACGCCCGCGATCGGACGCTGGCTGAGGAGCTGCGTCTTCACCGGCCGCCGGCTCGCGCGCAACGCCCGCCAGAACGTGAGCGCGTCGAGATCAGGGTCGAGCGCGTCTGGGCCCTGCACCGCCAGCGTTCCCGCGTACCGGCCGCCGACCGCGACCGCCAGTCGGCCGAACCGCCGGATGTCGCGGAACTCGAGCGCCGCTCCCCCACCGTCGGAGCCCCTCGTTCGACTCGCGTCGCCGCTCTCGTCGGCGTGCCTCGCGGCGGCTCCGCCGTCGTCGTCGTCGAACGCCCACCACGCCCGCACGTAGGCGTCGCCGACGTCGCCCGGCGGGCGAACCCGCAGCGATCCCGTCATGCCCAGGTGGACGACCAGCTCGCGGTCACCGTCGAGCCCGATCAGCAGGTACTTGCCGCGGCGTAGAACGCGCTCGACCGTTGCCGGCCCGACGTCGAGCGCGGCGGTGAACTTGGGGTGCGGGAACGCCCAGGCGGCGCCGAGTCGCCGACCGACGACCAGCGGTTCGAGCTGGCGGCGGATGGTCTCCACCTCAGGCAGCTCCGGCACGGCGGTCAGCCCTGCGGGCGCACGAACCCACGCGGGACCACGGACCCACGCCGACGCACGAACCCACGCGGGACCACAAACCCACGCGGGAGCACCCGCCCGCGTGGGGCCACGGCCCCACGCGGACGCGCGCCGGACACGGGCTCAGGCCTCCATGACGACGGGCACGATCATCGGCCGCCGCTTGGTCGAGTCGTTGACGAACTTGCCGGCGGCGCGGCGCACGGCCCGCTGCAGCGCCTCGATCTCGGTGGCGCCCTTGGCGAAGGCCTCCTTGACCGCCTGGCGCACGGCGTCGGCGCACTCGTTGAGCAGCCCCTCGGCCTCGGGCGCGTAGACCCAGCCCCGGGTGATGACCTCGGGCCCGACGAGGATGCCGCCGGTCTCGACGTCGACGGTCACGACCACGACGACGACGCCCTCCTCGGCCAGCACCCGCCGGTCGCGCAGCACGCCCTGGCCCACGTCCCCGATGATGCCGTCGACGAACAGGTAGCCGGCCGGCACCTGGCCGGTGACGCGCAGCCCGTCGTCGTCGAGCACGAGCTGGTCGCCGTCAGTGCACACGAGGACGTGGTCGTCGGCCCCGTCACCCACGGCGTGCATGGCCTTGGCCAGCTTCGCGTGGGCGACCATGTGCCGGTACTCGCCGTGGACGGGCACGAACCAGTCGGGACGCACGATCGACAGCAGGGTCTTCAGCTCCTCCTGCTTGGCGTGGCCCGAGGCGTGGACGTCGGAGATGCCCGAGTGCACGACCTCGGCGCCGAGGCGCACGAGCCCGTCGATCACCTTGGACACGTTCATCTCGTTGCCGGGAATCGGGTGCGACGAGAGGATGACCGTGTCGTCCTCGTTGAGCTCGAGCCAGCGGTTGTTGCGCTGCGCCATCAGCGACAGCGCCGACATCGGCTCGCCCTGGCTGCCGGTGGAGATGACGCACACCTCGCCCGGCGGCAGGTCGCGCACGTCGTCGATGTCGACGAGCGCGTGGTCGGGGATGCGCAGCAGCCCCATCTCGCGCGCCAGGCGCACGTTCTTCTTCATCGACATGCCGAGGGTCGCCACCTTGCGCCCGAACGACACCGCCGCATCGGCGATCTGCTGCACGCGGTGGATGTGGCTGGCGAAGCACGCGATGACGATGCGCCGGCCCTCGTGCTGGTGGAAGAGCTGGTAGAGCACCTGGCCGACCGACGTCTCGCTGCGGGAGTGCCCCGGCTCGTCCGCGTTGGTCGAGTCGCTGAGCAGCAGGCGGATGCCCTCGCCCGAGGCCAGTGCCCCGATGCGGGCCAGGTCGGTGAGGCGGCCGTCGACCGGGGTGAGGTCGAGCTTGAAGTCGCCCGAGTGCAGGATGATGCCCTGCGGGGTGTGGAACGCGGTCGCGAACCCGTGGGGCACCGAGTGCGTGACCGGGATGAACTCGACCTCGCACGGCCCGATGAGGCGGCGCTGGCCGTCGCGCACCGGGATGAGCTCGGTGCGGTCGAGCAGACCGGCCTCCTCGATGCGGTTGCGGGCCAGGCCCAGGCTGAGCGCGGAGCCGTAGATCGGGAACGACAGCTCGCGCAGCAGGTAGCTGAGGGCCCCCATGTGGTCCTCGTGGCCGTGCGTGATGATGGCGCCGTCGATCCGCTCGGCGTTCTCGCGCAGGTAGGTGAAGTCGGGCAGGACGAGGTCGATGCCCAGCATGTCGAGCTCGGGGAACATGAGCCCCACGTCGAGCAGCAGGATGCGGCCCTCGATCTCGATGCAGGCGCAGTTGCGCCCGATCTCGCCGAGGCCACCGAGGAACGTGATCTTGACCGGGTTGGCGCGGCTCATCGGTGGGCACCGAGACCGTCGAGCACGGTGCGGACCGCGGCGCGGACGTCGTCGTCCAGCGGTGGTAGCGGCAATCGCATCGTTCCGCCGGGCTGACCGAGGATCTCGAGCGCGGCCTTGACGGCGCTGGTCTGCACCCAGGTCGCCCCGGACTCGACGGCGAACGACGGCAGCAGCCGGGCGTTGATCTCGCGGGCGGCCACGACGTCGCCCTTCTCGAACGCGGCGATCATCTCGGCGTTCAGCCCCGCCGACCAGTGGGTCGACACGCCGACGATGCCCACGGCACCGACCGACAGCAGCGGGAGCGTCAGGCCGGTGTCGCCCGAGTAGACGTCGAAGTCGTCCGGCGCGCCGGCGACGATCTCGGCGGACTCCTGCACGTTGCCTCGGGCGTCCTTGAGGGCCACGATCGACGGCACCTCGTTGGCGAGGCGCACGATGGTGTCGACGGTGAGCGCCCGCCCGGTGCGGGCGGGCACGTCGTAGACCATGATCGGCAGGTCGACCGCGGCGGCGACCGCCCGGAAGTGGGCCTCGATGCCAGCCTGGGGCGGACGGTTGTAGTAGGGCGACACGACCAGCAGGCCGTCGACGCCCGTCTCCGCGGCGAGCTGCGACATCCCGATGGTGTGCCGGGTGTCGTTGCTGCCCGTACCTGCCACCAGGGGGACGTCGACGGCGGCCCGCACGGTGCGCCACAGCTCGACGGCCTCGTCGTCGGTCAAGGTCGGGGCCTCGCCAGTGGTGCCGGCGACGACGAGCCCGTCGTTGCCCTGGGCCACCAGCCACCGGGCCAGGGCGGCCGCCCCGTCGACGTCGAGCGACCCGTCGTCGCGGAACGGGGTGACCATGGCCGTGAGGACCTTGCCGAAGCGAGCGGTGCCCATCTATCTGGCTCCTGTCGGGGGTTGAAGGGAGGAAACGGTGATCGCGGCCCGTGTCACGACACGGGCTCGCTGGTGCGGTCGAGGCCGAGCGTGGCCAGCAGGTCTTCGTGCAGTTCGAACCAGACCGTGTGGTAGCTCGGCATGACCGGCTTGGTGAACCAGTCGCCGTCGCCGCCCTCGACCCGCCGGACGGCGCGGCGCAGGGCCGGCCCGTACGAGCGGTAGCGGTCGAGCGCCGCGGCCAGGTCGTCGCACAGCGGATCGGCCGCGTGCTGGATGCGGGCGAGATCGGCGATCACGGCCTTGTCGTACGCTGCGTCGGTGTGGTCGTTGACGACCGGACGGCCGTCGACGTCGCGCACCTGCCACCGGCTGCACACGTCGAGCACGCCGGCGTTGAGCGCGCCGAACCGCCGATAGGCGCCGGTGACGGCCTCGCGCGCGCCGGCGGCGTCGACCTCGTCGGCGAGCAGCCGTTCGAGCTCGCGTCGCCCGGCCGGGGTCAGCGCCCAGCCGGCGAGGGCGCCGGTGCGCAGCACGACGAACCCGTCGCCGGCCAGCGCATCGACCACCGGCGCGACGTCGGCCGCCGGCAGGCCGGTCGCGTCGGCCAACCCGTCGAGGGGCACGACGCCCTTCAGTCGCAGCTCGCGCAGGACGAGCAGGCGGGGGTCGGACGGCGGTGACATCGATCGAAGGGTACCAGCGGCACCTGCTCCCCCCTGGTACCGGTTCTACCCCGCGACCTGGGCCGGAACACGATGCCGCCGGGCGGTCACCCGGTCCGTGCGGGTCACGGCGACGACCGGACCACGGGCGGGCTCCATCCGGGGTGAGGTCGGACGGATCACCACCTCCGCCAGCCCGCGGGCGACGATGCGGGCATCGGATCAGCCGGCGGCGGTGCCGATCGGCGTTCCCGGGCGCAGGTCCACCACAGCAGCGGGCGCGGCCGTGGGGTGCCGGTGTCGCACCTGGCGGATGACCATCGCGGTGGCGTCCTCGGGTGGGACGCCGATGTCGTCCAGCATGGCCTCGGTCACGTCGACGGCGGCCAGGGCTCCGGCCCGGTCGCGGCGCTGCAGCTGGGTCGCCATCACGAGGCGGTGGGCACGCTCGTCGTAGGGCGAGGCGCTCCGGGCCCGCTCGGCGCACACCAACGCCTCGTCGGTGCGCCCGGCGGCCAGACGGACCTCACCGAGCCGCAACGCCGCCTCGACGAGCGACCGGCGCACCGCTTCGACGTCCCCCGCCCAACCGGCGAGCGGCTCCAGGTCGACGAGCGGCTCGTCGCGCCACAGCGCCACCGCACCGGCCAGGTGCTCGGCCCGGGCGGTGGCATCGCCCGCGGCGTGCGCCCGCTCGGCCTCGGCGAGCAGCCGGTCGAGCTCACGGACGTCCAGCTCGACGCGGCCGGTGTCCGCCAGGGCGACGATGTCGCCGTCCGCCAGGAGCACCGGTCGGAGGATGCCGGGGACCGACCCGGGCTCCAGCACCTGGCGCAGGCGCGACAGGATCACCCGCAGGTTCCGCGCTCCTCTCGCCGGGTCGTGGTCGGGCCACATCGCCTCGACGATCTGCTCGCGTCGCAGGGGCCCCGACACGGCGAGCAGCGCCAGCAGCGTGCGCACGCGCCCGCGGCGCAGGTGCGGGGCATCCACCGGGGTGCCGTCGATCAGCACGCGGGCGGGGCCGAGCAACTCGATCCGCACGCGTGCCCCACCCTCGGCCGCCAGCACGTCCAGCAGTCGTCGGGCACCGGTGCACAGTCCGACGTGCCCACGACCGCCGTGACCACCCTCGCCGTCAGCGCCGGCCACGTCCATCGCACCGCCCGCAGCCGTCCGGCGACCGGCATCGGGCCAGCTGTCCCCGCCGGCCAACCGCTCGAGCTCGGCCCGCACCGCGTCGCCGGCCCAGTCCGCCAGGCCGGCCACGAGGTCGATCCCCGCCCCGGGGCGCGCCGCCTCCGCCCGAGTTGCCAACTCGACCGACCAGGGCAGCGGCAGGGTGGTCATCACGGCGTCGGGCGAGGCGGGCAGCGGCGACGGCGGGTCGCCGGCACGGGCGGCCAGCAGAGCCCGGGCGATCGCCCGCGCCTGCACGTGGGTGGGACCGAGGTCGGCGCCGTCCCAGTGCCGGCGGGCGTCGTCGTCGAGGACGTAGGCGACGGGCAGGACCCGGCGCAGGTGCAGCTCACTCGCCGGCACCGCGAGCGGATGGCTCGCCACGTGGGCGGCAAGGGCGGCGCCGGCACCCGCATCGTCGTGCTCGAGCACCCGGCGGGTCGCGACCGCGCCGACGACGAGCGCGCTGTCCCGAGCGTCGAGTGCGCCGCCCTGCCAGGCGGAGACGATGGGCCACATCCCGTCGACCCCGGGCCGGTCGCCGAGCGATGCCAGCACGGAGGTCCCGTAGGCGGCGTGGTAGAGGCGGTCGCGCTCGTTGGTGTCGGCGTCCGGGCAGGTGGACAGCGCCACGCCCCGCATCGCCGAGGGGTCGCCGGCCATCCACCGCACCACGCCGGGGAACAACCGCACGTACGCGCTGGGCGCGTCCGCCAGGGTGTCCCGGGCGACGTCGGCCGCCTCGTCCGCGCGGCCGGCCAGCAGCAGCATCGCCACCTCGAGCCGGCTCACGACCTCGGCGGTCCGCCGGTCGACGCCCCGCCGGGGCAGCGCCCCGATGGCGGCGAGGGCGCCGTCGACGTCGCCCTGCAGGGCTGCCAACCCCGCGTCGACGGCGCCGACGAGGAACCCCAGGAAGGGGTCGTCGGAAGCGCCGGGCACCTCGCGCACCCGGGCGGCGAGGCAGAAGACGCGGACGAGGTCGCCGCGGAAGTGAGCGGCCACCGCCCCGAGGGCGAGGGCCACCGCCTGACCGTCGGCGTCGCCGGCGTCCGCGTAGGTGGCGACGAGAGCATCGACGTCCGCGTCGATGCCCAGCTCGCCCGGTCGCCGCGACTGGCGGATCGCGGCCTGGAGCAGGGCCAGGTCCGGATGCGCGTCGGCGGCGTCGCCGAGCCCGGCGAGCCACCGCGTGGCGGTCTCGATCGGCAGCGAGCCGAGCGTGGCCCGCACCAGGGCGCGGGCCGGCGCAGTGAGCAGGCCGGCGTCGCGCCAACGCCGGGCGCACCATCCGGCCCTGACGATGTCACCCCGGTCGATCAGGACGTCGACGGCGCGGCGCCGGATGCGCGCCACGGCATCGGGCGGGCAGGCCTCCGCGATGACGCCCTCCCAGAGATCGTGGGCGCGCAGGTGCCCGGCGTCGTCGATCGTGACCAGCGGGACGTGGGCGGCCAGCGCGGCGGCGTCCACCGGGACATCCGCCACCCGGGCGATGTCCTCGGCGTCGCCGCCGCCGAGGGTGGCGAGGGCCAACAGGCCGATCCGTTGGGGGCCGGGGAGCGTCGCGGTCACCTCCTGCCACACGAAGTCGCTGGTGGCGGTGGCCGGCGCGGACACGGCCAGGCGGACGAGGGACGGCCACCCGGCCAACCCGCGGGCGCGCTCGGCCCGGGTGGCCGATCCGGCCAGGGCGTCGACCTCGGCATCGGTGAAGGCGAGATCGGCCTCGGCGACCTCGACGACGTCACCGGTCGCCCGCAACCGCGCCAGCGGAAGCGGCGGGGGGCGGCGCCCGGCGAGGAGCAGGTGCAGGTGCGTCGGGCGACGCCGGACCAGGTCGCTCAGCAGCTCGACGGCGCCGCAGCCCTCTGGCAGCTCGTGCAGGTCGTCGATCACGAGGCAGACGTCGACGGGGCCGGCGTCGACGATGGCGCCGAGCGCGACCTGGAGGGGCGAGCCGCCGCCGGGCTCGGCGCCCAGGGCGGCGGCGATCACCGCGGCCAGCTGGGCCGGATCCTCGTCGCCCGGCTGGCAGGACACCCAGGCGTCGACGCCGCGCGGCGAGGCCACGTTGGCCCGTACGGCCTGGGCGAGCAGCGTCGTCTTGCCGAAGCCCGCTCCGGCCACCACGGTCGTGACCGCGGCGTCGAAGCGTCGCGCCGCGGCGTCGAGCAGCGGGGCACGAACCAGTTCGTCGGGCACGGGCGCCGGGGGCTCGGGCGCCCGGCGGGACCGGAGCGCGCGGGAAGCACTCTCCATCACCATGACCCTACGGAGGGCGCGCCAGCCGGGCGTCAGCGAGCGGGGCGACGGGTCGCGCGTGCCCGGACGCGGCGGTGCCGCGCCCC